>NZ_BAAAQM010000019.1:0-145694 GCF_039531675.1 Catenulispora subtropica | reverse complement strand
AGGCGCCGCGCACGACCCGACCACCCCCGGGAAGCCGCGCCAGTTCCCCGAGGGAGCCGAGGCCCGCCGGAGGCCTGCCGTTGATCTTCCGCAGCCCCTATACGCTGCCGCCACCCGCCGACGCACCCGGACACGTCGTAGCGAACTGCGACTCCCAGCGGACTTTCAACACCATGGCCGAAGGTCGTATCAAGCCTTTGACTTTCAACCACCGGCAAACCGCACCATCAACACAGGCCGCCAGACCGCCAGACCGCCAGACCGCCGACCGTCACCACACCAATGCCCTGATCCCCGACAGCTCAGCCCCCAGCGATCGCAAGCACCAGCGCCCGCATCGCCTCGATATCAGCGTTCGAGGCCAGCCCGGCGTGGTACAGCCGGATGCCGCTCGCACCGGCGTCCCGCATCGCCGCCGCCTGGCCTGCCAACCGCTCGGGATGCGCCCCCATGCCACGCACCCCGAGCAGGCCCGCGTGCACCGCCGCTGGGTGGCCGGTCGACAGCGTCACGTTCTCGGTGGTTCCGTCCCAGCAGTTCACGACCAGGCCGGTGGCGTCCTTCGCGAACGTCGCCGGGTCGACGCCGGTGAACGCGGTCGAGCGGTGCGGACGGGGGTTGGCGTGGAAGAGCACGGGGAAGTCGGCGCCGCGCTGCGTCCGCACTTCGCGGACCATCGCCTCCCGCAGCCGGTCGCCGACCCGCGTGCGCATCCGCAGCACCGCGGCCGCGAGGTCGGCGTCGGGCAGGCCGCCGACCAGCGGCTCGGATGCGGTGAAGCGGGTGTCCAGCCGCTCGCGCACCGCCGCTCGCAGAGCCCTGGCGTCGATCCCCGAGTCCTGATACTCCGAGTGGCAGGCGTCGCAGAAGCACAGCGACATCAGGTACAGCTCGTCGTCGGAGAACGGGATCCCGGCCACCTTGTCGTGCTCGTGCAGGTGGTCGAAGCCGTACCAGCCGGCCGCCTCGAACTCGACGCCGGCGACGTCCGTCCGCGCCGCGACGACGGCGGCCAGGCCGACCGCGTATTCGAGCACTCCTTCGTGCGACGGGCACAGCGCCCACGGGTACCGGTCGCCGTACGCGTTGACCACGTGCGGCGCGTCGAAGGCGTCGACGTGGTCCACCACGACCCACGCGTGCGTCGGCACCCCGGCCGCCGCCAGCGCGGCAGCGGTGGCACCGAACGCGTCCTCGGAGTCGATCCACGCCTGCGGCGGCGGGAGCACCTGTCGCCACGCCGTCCCGACCGGGAGGTACGCGGCGCTGTGCTCGGCGACCACCACCCGGTGCCGCGGATGCCGTGGCGTCACGGCCCGGGTCGCGTGGTAGAACGCGGCGACCACGGCGTGGTCCAGCCCGATCCCGGCGATCGTCTCGGCCGCCGCGTCGTCGCCGACGACGTCCCACGGATACACGTACGCTGCGACATCCAGCGAACCAGCCATCAGAACCTCGGCCTCTTCCCCGTCCAGTCCGGACGCACCCGGCGCATCCACCCGACGTCGTCCCGTCGCCGGAACCCGCACGTCAGATACTGCTCATGCAGCCGCGCGACCGCGTCGCGGTCCAGGTCCACGCCCAGGCCCGGTCCCGCCGGCACGGTCACCGCGCCGTCGACGAACCTCAGGCCGCCGCCGGCGACCACGTCCTCCGACTCCCACTTCCACGGCGTGTGCGTGTCCAGCGCGTACGTCAGATTCGGTGTCGCCGCGCCGAGGTGCACCATCGCCGCCAAGCTCACACCGAGATGCGTGTTCGAGTGCATGGAGAGCCCGAGCCCGAACGTCTGACAGATCCCCGCCAAAGCCTGCGTCGCCCGGAACCCGCCCCAGAAGTGATGGTCCGACAGGATCACCTGGACCGCGCCCAGCCGCACCGCCTCCGGGATCTCCTCGAACCCGGTCACGCACATGTTCGTGGCCAGCGGCAGCTCGGTGCGGGCCGCGACCTCGGCCATCCCGGGGATGCCGGGCGTCGGGTCCTCCAGGTACTCCAGCTCCCCCGCGAGCGCCTCGGCGACGCGGTGGCTGGTCGGCACCGTCCAGTTGGCGTTCGGGTCCAGCCGCACCGGCCGGTCCGGGAACTCCCGTCGCAGGGCCCTGACCGCCTCGATCTCCTCCTCGGGCGCGAAGACCCCGCCCTTGAGCTTCAGCGAGCCGAACCCGTAGCGGTCCACCATCCGGCGGGCCTGCTTCACGATCCCGTCCGGGTCGAGCGCCTCACCCCACGGGTCGGCCTCGTAGTCGCCGGGGTGCTCGGCCCACTTGTAGAAGAGGTAGGCGCTGAAGTCGACCCGCTCGCGCACCGCGCCGCCGAGCAGGTCCGCGACCCGCCGCCCGGTCGCGCGGCCCTGCGCGTCGTAGCAGGCCACTTCGAAGGCCGCGACCGCCTGGGCGACGGTCTTGTCGCCGCTGGCCGCGCCGATCAGCTCGGTCGGCGAGGAGGCCTCGACGCCGCCGACCGCGGCCGCGATCCGGCGGCTGAGCTCGTTCAGGTCGAAGACGTCGACCCCGGCCAGTCCGTCCGCCGCCCTCGCCAGGAGCGCGAGGGTCGCGTCGTCGCCGTAGGCCTCGTTGATCCCGGTGATCCCGGCGTCGGTGTGCACCTCGACGATCGAGCGCAGCGCGTACGGCTCGTGCACGCCGGAGGCGTTGAGCAGCGGCGGATCCTTCAACGCCACCGGCGTGATGGTGACGCCGGTGATCCGCAGGCCACTCATCGGCACATCCTTTCATTCACATATGTGAATTCAAACCATGGATATGAACGTTCTCACCGTGCGGAAAGCTAGTGCCGAGCACCCGACAGCGTCAAGAGAATGGCTCGCATGACGACACCCGTCCCGCCCCGCCTGATCGCCTGCGATCTGGACGGCACCCTGGTCCGCCACGACGGCACCGTCTCCCGGCGCACCGTCGCCGTGTTCGCCAAGCTGGAGGAGGCGGGGGTGCCCTTCGTCTTCGTCACCGGCCGCCCACCGCGCCTGATGGAGCAGATCGCCGTCGCGTTCGACCCCCGCGGCACCGCGTCTTGCCCCCGGGCCGTCTGCTCCAACGGCGCCTACGACTACGACCTGCGAGCCCGCGCCGTCGTCGCCGAGTACGCCATCGACCCGGCGACCCTGGTCAAGGTCGCGCAGGGCCTGCGCGCGGCGATCCCCGGCATCGGCCTGGCGGTGGAGTACGCCGACGCGCTCGCCGCCGACCCGCTGTATGAGCCCTGGGACTGGGACGAGGGCGTCACCGTCCAGCGCCCGGACGAGGACGAACTGTGGCTGCGGCCCGCGCCGAAGCTGGTCGGCCGCCATCCCCGTCTGTCCGCCGACGAGCTGCTCGCGCTCGCGGAGCCCGCCGTCAGCGACCTGGTGACCGTGTACCACTCCAACGGCCTGCGCCTGGTGGAGGCGGTGGCGCACGGCGTCAGCAAGGCCGAGGGGCTGGCCCGCCACGCCGCCGGGCTCGGAGTGACGGCCGAGCACGTGATGGCGTTCGGCGACATGCCCAACGACCTGTCGATGCTGCGCTGGGCCGGCCGCTCCTATGCGGTCGCCAACGCGCACCCGAGCGTGCTCGCCACGGCCGACGACGTGGTCGGGTCCAACGAGGAGGACGGCGTCGCGGTGTTCCTGGAGGAACTGCTCGGTCTGTGACCGTGCTGCTGTGACCATGCTGCTGTGACCGTGCTGCTGTGACCGTGCTGCTCTGACCATGCTGCGGCGGCGGTACCCGCTCCGGCGGCGTACTGCGTCCGCAGCAGCCGAAGTGTCTGCGTTCGCCAGACGATCCGGCCCCGTTTTCCCGGCACCGTGAGAGCGCAGGATCCATGCTCGAAACGAAGGCCGGGAGCCCCGATGTCCGTCATTGCCCGCTGGTGCCACCGGCACCGACTCGTCACCGTGCTCGCCTGGCTGGCGCTGGTGGTCGGCCTCGGGGCGCTGACCGGGTCGGCCGGCACCAAGTACGACGACACCATGTCGATCCCGGCCTCGGAGTCCAGCCAGGCCCTGGACCTGCTGAAGAGCGCCATGCCCGCGGCCTCCGGCGACGCCGACACCGTGGTCTGGCACACCACCGGCGGGGTGAAGGTCACCGACCCGGCCGTGCGGAAGACCATGACCGACACGCTGGACGCGATCGCCGCGTCGCCCGGCGTGGCCGGGGTGACGGGTCCCTACGGCGGCCCGCAGGGCGGCGCGGCGGGTCCGGCGAAGGTCCAGATCAACGGCGACCAGACCATCGCCTACGCGACCGTGACCTTCTCGCAGCGGGCCCACGACATCCCGAAGGACCAGGTCACCCACATCATCGACCTGGCGAAGGCGGCGCGCGGCGACCACCTGCGGGTCGAGCTCGGCGGGCAGGCCATTTCCCAGGCCGAGCGCACGATGGGCGGCTCGGCCGAACTGATCGGCGTCGTCGCGGCCCTGATCGTGCTCGGCCTGGTGTTCCGCTCGGTCGGCGCCGCGTCGCTGCCGATCGTCACCGGCATCGCCGGCGTGGCCTCCGGCGTGCTCGCCACCGGCCAGCTGTCCCGGCTGGTGGCGATCAGCTCCACCGCGCCGACCCTGGCCACGCTGGTCGGCCTGGGCGTCGGCATCGACTACGCGCTGTTCATCGTGAACCGGCATCGCCGCGGCCTGATGTCCGGGCTCTCGGTGGAGGAGTCGGTGACCAAGGCGCTGAACACCTCCGGCCGCGCGGTGATCTTCGCCGGCGGGACGGTCGTGATCGCGCTGCTGGGCATGTTCGCGCTCGGCCTGAGCTTCCTGAACGGCATGGCGATCGGCGCCGCGGTGACCGTGTCCATGACCGTGCTGGCCGCGATCACGCTGCTGCCGGCGCTGCTCGGCTTCCTGAAGCTCCGGGTGCTGAGCCGGAAGCAGCGGCGGGAACTGGCCGCGCGGCGGGCCGGCGTCGGCGCCGGCGCCGGCGCCGGCGTTTCGGAGCCGCACGCCTCGCGGCGGCGTTCGGCGCGCATCGGCGCCGACGGCCACCCGGAGACCGCCTTCACCCGCTGGGCCGGCGAGGTCGAGGCCCGGCCGCTGGGCAAGGCGGTGCTGGCGATCGGGGTCATGGTGCTGGTCGCCGTGCCGTTCTTCTCCATCCGGCTCGGCTCCTCCGACGCCGGCAACGACCCCGAGTCGACCACCACCCGTCAGGCCTACGATCTGCTGGCCGACGGCTTCGGCAAGGGGTTCAACGGGCCGCTGACCCTGGTCGCCGCTCTTGGTCAGCCGGTGCAGACCCCGGCGGCCGGCGACCAGCAGGCGCTGGACAAGCTGGTGGAGCAGATCAAGACCGTGCCCGGGGTGGCGGCCGTGAACTTCCACCCGATGCAGCCCGGCCAGACGCTCGGTGTGCTGCAGGTGGTGCCGACCACCTCACCGCAGGACCAGGGCACCACCGATCTGATCGACCGGCTACGGCACGACGTCATCCCGCCCGCCGAGGCCGGGACCACGCTGCACGTCATGGTCTCCGGCGACACCGCTGTCACCGACGACTTCAACGACACCCTGGTCGGCAAGCTGCCGCTGTTCGTGGCGATCATCGTGGGCCTGGGCTGCGTGCTGATGATGGTCGCCTTCCGCAGCGTGCTGGTGCCGCTGATCGGTGTGGCGATGAACCTGCTCACCATGGGCGCGGCGTTCGGGTCGCTGGTCGCGGTGTTCCAGTGGGGCTGGGGCTCGGAGGCGCTGGGGGCCGGCGGCGCCGGACCCGTGGAGTCGTTCGTCCCGGTGCTGGTGATCGGCATCCTGTTCGGCCTGTCGATGGACTACCAGGTGTTCCTGATCAGCCGGATGCACGAGGAGTGGTCGCACTCGGGGGACAACCGCCGCGCGGTGCGGGTCGGCCACGGCGAGACCGGGCAGGTGATCCTGGCCGCCGCGGTGATCATGACCTGCGTGTTCGGGGCGTTCCTGCTCAACGGCGAGCGGATGATCGCCGAGTTCGGCGTCGCGCTGGCGGTGGCCATCCTCCTGGACGTCCTGATGCTGCGGCTGGTGCTGGTGCCGGCGCTGATGCACCGGTTCGGGCGGGCCAACTGGTGGCTGCCGAAGTGGCTGGACCGGGTGCTGCCGCACCTGTCGGTCGAGGGCGGGCCGGAGCCGGTGCCGGGTGCCGCCGGTCACACCGGGACGGACGAGCCCGAACTGGCGTACGCGAATCACCCCATACAGTGAAGAGGTGACAGCAGTGGACCGGCTGAAGGAGTGGCTGCGATCCGGGACGGCGCGGCGTGACATCGTGACCACCGGGCTCTACCTGGTGCTCCTTTCGCCGGCCGTCTTCGTGGACGCGCTGCACAAGAACCTCAGCGCCTCGGTCGTGGCCGTGCTGCTGACCGTGGCGGCGGTGCCGCTGCTGATCCGGAGCCGGTGGCCCCTGGGCGCCGTCTTCGGCAGCGCGGCCGTCACGGTGCTGGCCATCGCCCTGACCGGCGTGCCGAGCGTCCCGCCGATCGCCTTCGCGATCTCGCTGTACTCCTTCGCCAAGCGCTCCGACCGGCGGACCACGGTCCGGGTCGGCGTGGCGGCGGCCGTGACGATCACCACCCTGGCGCTGGTCCTGCGGCCCGGCATGGACGCGCTCGGCGAGAACCTCGGCCTGATCGCCTGGATCGGGCTGGCGGTGGCGATCGGCGACGCCGCGCGCAGCCGGCGCGAACTGCTGGCCTCGGCCGTGGAGCGCGCCGAACGCGCCGAACGGACCAAGGAGCAGGAGGCGCGGCGGCGCGTCACCGAGGAGCGGATGCGGATCGCGCGGGAGCTGCACGACGTGGTGGCGCACCACATCACGCTGGTCAACGCGCAGGCCGGGGTCGCGCACCACCTGATGAAGACCGATCCGTCGCACGCCTATGAGGCGCTGGAGCGGATCCGCGACACGTCCCGCTCGGCCCTGGACGAGCTGCGGGCCACGGTCGGGCTGCTGCGCGCGAACGACGAGACCGCCGCGCCGCGCGAGCCCGCGCCCGGCCTGGGCGACCTGGAGACCCTGGTGGAGTCGTTCCGCCACGCCGGCCTGGACGTGGCCATGACGGGACCGGGCCTCCACGAGCCGATGATGCCGGCGCTGACCGAGCTGACGGCGTACCGGATCGTGCAGGAGGCGCTGACCAACACGCACAAGCACGCGGGCCGCTCCGCGGTGGCGCGGGTAGGGGTCGAGGTCGCGGCGGACGCCGTGCGCATCAGCGTGGTCGACGACGGCGGCCGGGGCGCGGCGCGCTCGGGCATCGGCACCGGCCACGGCATGATCGGGATGCAGGAGCGGGTGAAGGCCGTCGGCGGGACGTTCGCGGCCGGGCCACAGGCGGGAGGCGGGTTCCGGGTGGATGTGGAGTTGCCGGTGGGTGCCGCCGCGCGGTCGGGCGCGGACGGCGCCGCCGCCAAGGCCCCAGCCCCAGCCCCAGCTACAGCCAAATCCACAGCCACGACCACGACCACGGTCACCGCCGCCGTGGCCGCCGCCGCTCCCGCCCGGCCGGGCGGTGCCCGCGCCGAGGCGACCGGGATCGCCTCGTGACCGCCCCGCTCCGCATCGTCCTCGCGGACGACCAGGCGCTGCTGCGCGGCACGTTCCGGCTGCTGATCGACTCCACCCCGGACCTGGAGGTGGTCGGCGAGGCCGGCACCGGCCGCGAGGCGTTCGAGCTGGCCCGCGAGCTGCGTCCGGACCTGGTCCTGATGGACATCCGGATGCCGGTGCTCGACGGGCTGGAGGCGACCCGGCTGATCGCGGCCGAGCCCCGGCTCGGCGGCGTCAAGGTCCTGATCCTGACCACCTTCGAGGACGACGAGTACGTCGCCGAGGCCCTGCGCGCCGGCGCCGGCGGCTTCCTGGGCAAGGGCGTCGACCCCGAGGAGCTGCTGCGGGCGATCCGGACCGTCGCGGCCGGCGAGTCGCTGCTCTCCCCCGCCGCCACGCGGGCCCTGATCACCCGGTTCCTCGCCTCCCCGGCGGCCGCCGCGGTCGTCGAGGCCCCGCTGAAGGCGCTCACCGCCCGCGAACGGGAGGTCGTCACGCTGGTGGCCGCCGGGCTGTCCAACGAGGAGATCGCCGCCAAGCTGTTCGTCACACCGCTGACCGCCAAGACCCACGTCAACCGGGCCATGGCCAAGCTCGGCGCGCGGGACCGGGCGCAGGTCGTGGTGATCGCCTACGAGTCCGGGCTGGTGCGCCCGAACTCCCGGCGCTGAGTCACAGCGCGCCCCGGCGTTGCAGCGCCGTGAACGCGAACCAGCCCGGGATCACCGGCAGCCACCACGTCAGCAGCCGGAACACGATCACCGCGGTGGCCGCCGCCGCGGACGGGATCCCGGCGGTGGTCAGGCCCGCGGTCAGCGCCGCCTCGATGCCCCCGACGCCGCCGGGCGTCGGCACCAGCGAGCCCAGGGCCTTGGCCACCAGGTAGGCCACCCCCATCGCGGCCAGGCTCACGTCGCCGCCGTTCACCGCGTTCACCGACGCCCACAGGCACAGGCTGGCCGCCAGCGGCAGCGCGAACGCGCCGCCGAGCGCCTGCGCCAGCTTGTGCGGGGCCCGCGCGACCTGCAGCACCTCCGGCCAGACGTCGGTGACCAGCGGCCGCACCCGCGTCATGACCAGCGTGCGCAGCCGCGGGATCGCGGCGATCAGGACGCAGAGCACCGCCAGCCCCACGATCACGCCGGTGACCGTCGCCGAGGGCGTGATCGCCGTCAGGGCGCCGCCCTCCTTCTCGCGGCTCCCGGCGAAGGCACTGAACAGCAGCAGGAGCAGCACGTAGCAGGCGAACGCGATCACCTGCGACACGCCGACCGACGTCACCGCGCGCGCCACCGGGATCCCGGCGCGCTGCAGATAGCGGGTGTTGACGGCGAGGCCGCCGACCGCGCCGGGGGCGACCAGGCCGACGAAGGCGGCGGCCACCTGCACCTCGACGGAGGTCCGGAACACGAGGTGCTCCTTGACGCAGCCCACGAGGTTCAGCGCGGCGGCGACGTAGGTCGCGGCGGAGGACGCGACGGCGAGTCCGGCCCACGCCCAGGCCTGCCAGGTGTTCAGCCGCGGCACCTGGAAGCCGGTGAGCTGGGTGGCCAGCAGGTAGAAGGCGATGGCGCCGCCGACCACGCTGAGCACCGTGCGCGGCCGGACCCGCTCCAGGCTGATCGGCTGGACGTCGGCCTCGGGGTGCAGGGCGATGATGCGCTCGCGGATGGTGCCGACCACGTCCTGCTCGCGGTCGTGTTTCAGGGCCTTGGCGGTGTCCTCGGCGAACAGGATCGGCTGCATGAGCGGCAGCAGGGAGGCGACGGTGTCCGGTCCGAGCGCGGCGACGGCCTGGTCGGTGGCCCGGTCGGCGCCGACCCGCAGCGCCAGCGAGACCAGCAGCTCGGCGCCGTCGAGGCGGCAGAGCACGTCCTCGGCGGTGATCTCGCCGTAGGCGACGTCGGTGAGCCAGAGGTGGCCGTGCCCGTCGAGCAGCAGGTGGTCGAGGGTGAGGTCGCGGTGCGCGAGCTGCCGGGCGCGCAGCCGGCACCACAGGGCCCAGATCTCCCGGTGCAGCGCGTCGGTGAACGCGTCGGCCGGCAGGTCGGCGACCCGCGGGGCGTCGACGTGGTCGTAGGCGAGCAGCGCGGTGTCCTGGTCGACCTGCCGGGCCGAGCGCAGCGCCGGCGTCCGCACCCCGGCGGCGGCGACGGCCATCGCCATCAGCACCTCGCTCTCGACGGTGCGGCGCAGCGACAGGAAGCTGCGGCGCCGCGCCGGGCCGCGCAGCCGGATCCACTGCCACAGCCGCCCGGGCAGCTGGGCGGCGCGCTGTCCCTGGTCGAGGACGGAGAGGTCGAGGACGGCCCGACGGTTGTCCCCGGCGCACTCGGCGGTGACGCGGTAGCGACGGGTGCCCTCCGTACCGGGGTCGAGCACGCGCACCGACCCGGGATGCGTACGCAGCCCGTCGCGGCGCAGCTCGGCGACGACCTTCGCGATCCCGGGCCGGGTGTCGACGGCGCCCCGCGCGCAGAGCCACCCGATCGCGATGACCCGCCCGAGCAGCGCCGACAGCAGCACCCCGGTGACCGAGTCCTCGCCGAGGAGCACGACCGCCAGCCCGCCGACGGCGGCGGCGCTGAAGAACAGGTTCCGCAGCCAGCTCCGGCTGAAGCCCAGGATGCTGACCGCGGCGACACCGACCGCGAGGTGCACCTGCATGGGCGTCGGCCCGCCGAACCCCTGCGCCACCTCCGAACCGGCGTAATGCGAGGCCAGGAGGTTGACGCAGATCGCCGCGAGGTAGGACAGCGCCACCACCGCGACCGCGTCCACGACCTGCTCGGCCTCCCGGCGCACCAGCCGCTCCACGGCCAGGCCGGTCGGCACACCGATGACGGTGATGAAGGCGAGCACCTGCATGACGCTGAGCAGGAACCGCGGGATCGCCGCGGCCTGGTGGGCGATCTCCGGCCGTAGATTGCAGCCCGCCCGATAACCGACGATGCCGACGGCGACGAGCAGCAGTGCGAGCGCGACGCCGGCGACGAGACGGAGGCGGTCGGCGGGGAGGCGGACGCGGCGGTGGCGGGGGCCGGGGCCCTGGCCCGGGACGGAGCCGGAGCCGGAGCCGGAGCCGGGTGGCTGGGTGCCGGAGCCGGAGCCGGAAATTGGCGCGGCGGGAACCGTCGGCGGTTCGCCGGTGCTCGGCGGCGAGGAGGTGACCGGCGTCCAGTTGCAGGTGAGCACAGGCTCGTCGCTGGCGTGAGCGGCCTCATGCCCGGTGCTCGGCGGCAGGGCGGTGACCTGCTGTGGGCCGCCGGAGTCCGGAGGCTCTCGGCCGGCGCCGGTAGCTTGATCACCACTCCCCGGCGGCAGCGCGGTGACCGGCGCCCAGTCCCGAGGCCCGGACGGCTGCTCGCTGCTCACCTCTGGCTCACCTGGGCCGAGCGCCTGCGCCGCCGGACTCGCACCCCCAGCGACCACGCCCCCACCGCGCCGGCGGCCGTCCCGCCGGCCGCCACGCCCTTCAGCCGGTGCGGCATCCGGTCCGGCCTCAGCGTGCTGCGACCGGTCGCACAGGCGAGCGGCCCGGCGGCGGGGTCTTCGCGGACGCACACCATCGTCGCGAGCTGCGGGCGCCGGCCGCCGTGGGCCGCGGCCTGGTCCGTCACGAGGCGTGATCCGAGGCGGTGCGGGCGGCGGGCGGCGCCGGTCATGGTGATGCGCGTGGTGCCGTGCGCCGGGACCGCGAGCGTCCAGGTGAGGCGCCGGCCCTCCCGCCGCGCCGCCGGGAAGGCCGCCACGAAGGCCAGGTTCGGGGGCAGCTGCTGCGTGACCACGGCTTCCAGCATCGCGTGGCCCGTGCCGTTGTGCACTTCGATCGCGTAGGACACCCGCTGCCCCTCGTGCACCGCTGTGCCGCTCGCGTGCACGGCCACTGACACGCCGGCGGCGTCCGCGACCGCGACGGCCGACGGCACCGCCGCGAGCGCCACGCCCGCGACCAGTGCGGCGAGGCGGGCGCTTGCGAGGTTCCGTCTCGGCGCCCGGCAGAGAATGGGTTCATGTGGCATGACATGTTCGAGACCGGTATCTCCTACGGCGAGAAGACGCTGCGCACGATCATCGTCTACGCCGCGATCGTGGTCCTCCTGCGGCTGGCCGGGAAGCGGGAGCTGGCCCAGCTCAACACGCTGGACCTGGCCGTGGTGATGCTGTTGTCGAACGTCGTGCAGAACGCGATCATCGGCAACGACGATTCGCTGATCGGCGGGATCTACGGAGCCGCGGTGCTGATCGCCGTGAACGCGGTCTTCGTCCGGTTCCAGGCGTACCTGACCTATCGCACCCCGGACTTCGAGCACTGGCTGGAGGGCACGCCCAGCGTCCTTATCCGCGACGGGAAACTCCAGATCGAGACGCTGCGCCGGCTGGCGCTGCGCCCCGCGGACGTGATCGCGTCCTCGCGCAAGCAGGGCGCCGAGCACGTGCGGGACGTGCACGAGATGGTGCTGGCGCCCGGTGGCAGCATGCTGGTCGAACTGGAGCAGTCCGAGGAGTCCGCGAACCAGGGCGACGTCCAGGCCATCCGCGCCGACCTGGCCCGCATCCAGGAGCGGCTGGACCAGCTGCTGCTCCAGCGCCCGCGCGGCTGAGCCGGCGCCGGTCCGCGCGTTCAAGCCGCACCCTCGGCCGCGGCCGTGCCGAGTGCCGCACCGAATGCGCAGGCCACCAGCGTCTCCGGCATCGCCGGCGCGGCGGCCGCCGCTCCACCGGCCGCGTCATCCGCCCCGCCCCCACCTCCGATCTCCGCCGCGCTCGCCACTCCTCCACCCTTGGCCGCCCCCTCCCCGGACGCACCCGCAGCCACCCGAACGGGGCACCGTGTGGCGTGTCCCGCGCCGGGCACCCGTCCCCGCCGGAACGGGACGGAATCATGGTTCCGACACACCGAGCGGAGGATCCCCATGCACGCGACACACGCGGTGCTCGCCTCGGCGGTGGCCATGCAGGGCGGCAAGTCGTGGTGGAACCGCCCCATGGTCTGGGCCTCGCTGGCCGCGATCGCCTACGGCGGCTGGCTGGCCGCGCGCGGTGCCCGGCGCCGCGCCGAACGGGAGGACGCCGAGGACGCCGAGGACGCGGCCGACATCCCGCAGCACCCGGCGGTCACGGCGCGCACCGTCGACAGCAGTTCCGTGGACGAGGCGATGAACCGGCTCCGCGACTGGAACCCGGACAAGAAGGCCCCGTAGCCCCACCTTCGTCAAGCGGGTCCTACTCCCAGGGCGCTCGAATCGAAGGGTCTCCGAAAGCCCTGGCCGCAGACCGGTACAACCGCGTGATCCGATTCCGTACGCGCTCCCGATCGGCCTCCGGGATGTCCGCCTGATCCAACCGCCCCGCTGCGTGGGTCACCGCGCGGAAGACGCGCCTCGGCTCCCCATCGATGATGTCGGCGACCGGGAACTTGTAGTCGTTCTCTCTCGCAGGGTTCTTCGACGGGTCCGGATTCCGGTACAGGAACACACAGGCCAGCTTGTGCGGATCGCCGTCCGCCCACGCCAGCGCCCGCGCTTCGGCCGCCGAGCCGCTCCATTCACAGTCGCGGGGGGCCCACGGCATATCCACGTCCGCCGCGTTGTCCGTGGTCGCGGGGGGAGTGTTGTCGATGTGATCCATACTCATGGCGCTTCGCCGCCTCACCATCATCGGCTTCGGACCTGGATTCGGCTCCGACCACTCCCGCCGGCGACGTGGTACGGCCCGTCCTCGGCCGCCTGGACCCGCATGCCATCGCGCGCTCGCATGACACCCAGCCTGACCCGGGCCCGATCCCCGGACCGCACCACGACACCCGTTCGGATGACGCTTCACACTGCGCGCCCCCTTCTCGGGCGCCTCAGACGTGCGTCACGCCGCCGCCCTCGGCCATCCCCGCGGCGATCTTCCGATTGATCTCCGCCCAGATCTCCGCGTCGACCTTCGGCAGGACGTCCTCCCAGATCAACAGGCAGGACCCTCGCAGCTGCAACATCCCTTCCGGCCGCGCCGCGAACCACCAGTGCAGGTGCGACGCCCCGTCCCCGAATCGCGCCACGTGCACCCGCGCGATCCCGCCGAGGGCCGTCACCGCGCGCTCCACCCGCTGGAACAACGCCCCCAGCTCAGCGGCCCGCTCGGCCGGCAGGTCCGCCATGTCGAAGTGCTCGCGCGGCTCCAGCATCACCAGCGCCGGGATCGCCGCCGCGTCGAACGTCCGCAGCCGCCAGTGCTCATCGCTCCAGATGTAGTCCGTGTCCGGAGCCGTGCACACCGAGCACGGCTCGCCTCCCGGATCGCCCCTGCGGGGCGGCTCCGGCAGCACCGGCTCCTCCAGCGGCTTGACCTTCAGATCCCCCGTGAACGGGAAGATCTCCCACCCCGGAATGCCATCGGCATCGAACGGGATCGCCTGCCCGATCGGCAGCCGCTTCACATAGTCACTCGGCTCCATGCTCATGACCGAGCAGGATAATCAACCCCATGACCCCCGACGCCACCCCGCCTGGTTCCCCGCCTCCGGGCCTGTGCGCGGCCTGCCGCCACACCCACAAGAACGAGACTCGCCGCGGCACCACCTACTACCGCTGCACCCGCGCCGCGTGGGACGACCGTCTCCCCAAGTACCCGCGGCTTCCTGTGCTCAGCTGCCCGGGCTACGAACCGGCAGACTAGAAGCCCTCGCCACCAGCTCAGGCTGGAACACCACATCGCGGTGCACGTGCTGTGCCGCCAGCGGTCCGCTCTCTTCGATCAACAACTCCGCGGCGGCCCGCCCCAACCGCGCCGCCGGCAGCCGGATCGACGTCAGCGGCACCACCGCCCCCGCCGCCAGCTCCATGTCGCCGTACCCGACGATCGCCATCTCGGCCGGCACGACCACGCCCGCGGCGAACAGCGCCTGCAGAACTCCCAAGGCGATCAAGTCGTTGCCGCAGAACAAAGCCGTGGGGCGTTCCGCGGCGCTCAGTCCCAACACCCGCGCCGCAGCATCGCGCCCCGCGGCGATGTCCGCTCCCGGCGCCTCTATGACCATCAGCCGGGCAGGCTCGTGAACGCCCTCAGCCGCAAGAGACGCACAGCCATCAGCGGCGCCGATCCCTCGCCGCGCCCCCACCAAGCGATCGCGGAACTCGGCCGCTCCCAAAGGACCGGCGACATACCCGATCCGCCGGTGCCCCGCCCCGATCAGGTGCGCGACCGCCATCTCCCCGCCGGCCACGTCGTCCACCAGCACCCGGCAGACCCCGCCGCCGGGAACCTCCCGATCCACGAGCACATAAGGGATCCGGCTCCGTCCGAACTCCGCGAGGGTCCCGCCACTTCCGTCCGCCGGCGTCACCATCACCCCGCGCACGCGCTGCTGAGCCAACAGCGCCAGCTGCCCGGCCTCGGCGACCGCGCTCCCCGCGCTGTCCACGACCACCACGCCGAGCTCGGCTTCCCGGGCCGCCTGCTCGGCTCCCCTCAGCACCTCCACGTAGAACGGGTTCGCCAGATCCAGCGCCAACAGCGCCAGCACCTGGCTCCGCCCCACTCTCAGCAACCGGGCGCTCTCGCTGCGTACGAAGCCCAGCTCGGCGATGGCCGCCTGGACCCGGGCGCGCGTCCCGGGGGCGACGACGTCGGGGCGGTTCAGCACGTTCGACACCGTGCCCACCGACACGCCGGCCAGTTCGGCAACGTCCCGCATTCCCGCGTTCTTCGTCACCCACGCCCCTTTTTCCCGATCCGCCCGGCGGTGTGCCGAGGAGGCTAGACGGCACCTCTCGCCGGAGTCAATATCCTGCTTCCACGGACCGGACGCCGGCGGAGGCGGGCGGTCTAGACCGCCTCGCCTTCTTGTGGCAGAGTCGGACCCGAGGCGGCCACAGGTCTAGACAGGCCGCCAGGGGGCGCCAGTCCTTTTGAACGTTTCAAGGACCGGCGGCACTTTCCCCTGCGCAGCCTTTTCCGCCTTTACAGGGCTGAGACCTTCTAGATTGCCGTCGGGGTCTTGACGTCGCAATATCCGGGTTCTAAGTTCCACGCAACGCGGAATTGAAACGTTCCACCTCGGGATCCGGAAGGCGAACCACCGAACATGACCGACCACGCGCTGGTGCTGGGGCTCGACGTCGGCGGGACGTCGACGCGGGCGCTGGTGGCCACGGCCGACGGCGTGCGGCGCGGCGCCGGGCTCGCGGCCGGGGGCAACCCGACCGGCCTGGGGGCGCGCCAGGCGGCCGCCGCGCTGGCCGACGCGGTCGGTCAGGCGCTCGCCGGACTCGATCCCGCGGACGTCCGCTACACCGTCGTCGGCCTCGCCGGGGGCGCGGCCCTGCGCAGCGGCGAGGATCTGCCCGGCGGTGAGGCCTTCGTCCGCGTGTGGGCCGAGGCCGGCGTCACGTGCCCGGTGGAGTACGAGGGCGACGCGCTGATCGCCTACGTCGCCGGCACCGACGAACCCGAGGGCTCCCTGCTGCTGTCCGGCACCGGAGCGGTGGCGATCGCGGTCAAGGACCGGGCGATGGCCGCCCGCTCCGACGGCCACGGCTGGCTCCTCGGCGACCGCGGCTCGGGATTCTGGCTCGGCCGGCAGGCGGTGATGGCCGCCATGGCGGAACTGGACGGCGAGGGCCCGCCCACCGTGCTCACCGGCCTCGTGATCGAATCGTTGCTTTTGCGCGACCGGGGCTCGGGTACCGATTCAGCGTCGACCGTGACCGACGCCGTACCGACCGGTTCCGCCCCTGGTTCCACCGCCGGAACCATCTCCGCCACCCCCCGTCCCCGACCCGCCGTAGCCGCCCGCGACCTCGTCACCGCGGTCATGTCCCAGCCCCCGCCGAACCTCGCCCGCCTGGCCCCGCTCCTGGCCACCGCCTGCGCGGCGGACGACCCGGTCGCCGAAGCCATCGTCGACCGCGCCGCGGCGCACCTGGCCGCGACCCTGGCCGTCGTCCGCGATCCGGCGGCGGCGACGCCGATCGTGGTGGCCGGAAGCATCCTCACCAACCCGACCCCGGTCGCCGCACGGGTCCGCGCCGCGCTGCGGGAGCGCTGGCCGGACGCGACGGTGACCCCGGCGCTCGACGGGGCGGCGGCCGCGGTCTGGCTGGCGCTGGACCGCTCCGGGCCCACCCCGGCCCCGGCGATCCGTGAGCGATTGTTTTCGGTATCTACCGCGAGCTGACAAAATCTGAGACCCTACCGAGCAACTCGAGCAAACAAGAGCACGCAACGCACCGCTGAGCACGCACAGCACTCTGCGGGAACCCTCCGCTACGCACCGCGCACCACAGCACCGCCAAGTACTCGCATCACCTGACCACACCGCACGAGCGCACCTCCCTCACCAGCCGGAGCCTCCGGCGTCCGCACCTCGTCGATCAGGAGACCCACAGTGTCCGAACACGGTTTGCCCGCCGACGTCTCCCGCCGGCAGATGCTGCTCCGCTCGGCCGCGATCGCGGCCATCGCCGCCCCCGGCACGGCCCTGGCCGCCGGCTGCGCGGCGGGCAGCGGCAGCGCCCCGAAGTCCACCACCGGCAGCAGCTCCGGCGGCGGCTCGACCTCCAGCGGCGGCAGCAGCTCGGCCGACCCCAAGAACCCCTTCGGCGTGAAGGACTCCGACCCGCTGGACGTGTACGTCTTCAAGGGCGGCTACGGCGACGACTACGCCAAGGCCTTCGAGGAGCAGTACAAGAAGGCGCACCCCGGCGCCAACGTCACGCACAAGGGCGCCCAGGACGTCACCGGCGACCTGCAGCCCCGGTTCAACGCCGGCAGCCCGCCGGACGTCATCGACGACTCCGGCGCCAAGCAGATCAAGCTCGACGTCCTGAACAAGAACGGCCAGCTGACCAACCTGGACAAGCTGCTCGACGCGCCCTCGATCGACGACCCGAGCAAGAAGGTGCGCGACACCCTGCTCCCGGGCACCGTGGAGATCGGCCTGCTGGGCTCGAGCATGTTCTCGCTGAACTACGCGTTCACCGTGTGGGGCCTTTGGTACTCCTCGACGCTGTTCCAGAAGAACGGCTGGCAGATACCCAAGACCTGGGACGACTTCATGACCCTGTGCGCCACCATCAAGGGCACGGGCATGGCGCCGTTCTGCCACCAGGGCAAGTACCCGTACTACATGATGGTCCCGCTGATGGACATGGTCGCCAAGAACGGCGGCCCGGACGCCATGACGGCCATCGACAACCTGGAGCCCAACGCCTGGAAGTCCGACGCGGTCAAGAACTCCGTCGACGCCCTCTACATGCTGGTGGACAAGGGCTACATGCTCCCCGGCACCGAGGGCCTGACCCACATCCAGTCGCAGACCCAGTGGAACCAGGGCAAGGCCGCGGTCATCCCCTGCGGCTCGTGGCTGGAGAACGAGCAGCTGGCCGCCACCCCCGCGGACTTCGGCATGGCGGTGTTCGCGATGCCGTCGCTGAGCGGCGACAAGATGCCGGGGACCGCCATCCGGGCCGGCGCGGGCGAGCCGTTCATCGTCCCGGCCAAGGCCAAGAACCAGGCCGGCGGCCTGGAGTTCCTGCGCATCATGTGCTCCAAGGCCGGCGGCGCCTCCTTCGCGCAGAACGCGAACTCGCTGTCCGTGGTCAAGGACGCGATCACCCCGGACATCGCCGCGAAGCTCAAGCCGGGCACCAAGTCCAGCAACGACCTGTACAGCGCGGCCAACGGCCAGATCATCACCTGGTACTACCTCAACTGGTACTCCCAGTTCGAGAGCGACCTCGAGGACGCCATGAGCCAGCTCATGGCCAACAAGATCAAGCCGGACGAGTTCATCACCCGCGCGCAGAAGGCCGCCGACAAGTGCGCGGCCGACTCCTCGGTGCAGAAGTTCAAGCGGCCGACCACCTGACGGCCCCTCCGCGTGCGCCGTGGACGGCCGACCGGGTCCCCCGGCCGGCCGTCCACGCGCCGCGTCCCTCGTCCGACCCCTCCACAGCCCGGGAGCACGCGCCATGCGGCTGCGCAAGAAGACCAGAGAACGGCTTTTCATCGCCTCGTTCCTCGCGGGGCCGCTCGCGGTCTACATCGTCTTCGTCATCTGGCCCTACATCGAGACCTTCGGCTACTCGCTGACCGACTGGTCCGGCGTCGCGCCGCCGAGCAAGGTGGTGGGGCTGAAGAACTACGTCAACCTCTTCCACGACACGGTCTTCCTGCACGCGCTGTGGCACAACCTGCTGCTGCTCATCTTCTTCCCGACCATCACGATCATCCTGGCGATGTTCTTCGCGTTCATGCTGAACGTCGGCGGGCGGCGCGGCGGGCTGGGCGGCGTGAAGGGCATCCGGGGCTCGGGGTTCTACCGCGTCGTGTTCTTCTTCCCGCAGGTGCTGTCGGTCGCGATCCTGGTCATCCTGTTCCAGGCCGCCTTCGAGACCAACAGCGCCGGCCTGTTCAACGGCATCGTCATCAAGCTCGGCCTGACCGACGCGAACCACCCGTGGGAGTTCCTGAACTCCACCACGTTCGTGCTGTGGTGCATCATGTTCGTCCTGATCTGGCAGTGGGTCGGGTTCTACCTGGTCCTCTTCTCGGCGGCCATGCAGCAGATCCCGAGGGACTACTACGAGGCGGCGCTGCTGGATGGGGCCGGACGCGCCCAGACCTACTTCAAGGTCACCATGCCGCTGCTGTGGGACTCGGTACAGACGGCGTGGGTGTACCTGGCGGTGGCCGCCATGGACGCCTTCGCCCTCGTGGCGAACCTGACCCCGGGCTCCTACTTCGGCGGCGGCCCGGACGGGCACGGCGAGGTGCTGTCGACATACCTGATGCGGCAGTTCCAGCGCCTCGGCAATGCCGGCTACGCCTGCGCGATGGGCGTCGTCATCTTCTTCATCACCCTGATCCTCTCGCTCGTCGTCCTGCGCCTGACGCGCCGCGAGCGCCTCGAGTACTGAGCGCCTAGGAGAAGACGACATGGCAGCGGATATGACGCAGACGTCGCCCGAGACCTCCAGAGCCCCGGGCGGACAGGCCGCCAGAGGCGACCGCTCACGGCGGTTCGCCGAATCCGGCGCGACGTTGAACGTGTTCGGCACCGGCTTCCTCGTCGTGTGGGCGATCCTGGTGCTGGGCCCGGTGATCTGGGTGGTCCTCGGCGCGTTCAAGGACACCAGCGAACTCAACGGCAGCGCCTGGTCCTGGCCCCACGAGTGGTCCATCGACTCCTTCCGCCGGGCCTGGTCCACCGGCATCAGCACGTACCTGAAGGACACCGTCATCGTGATGGTGTTCTCCGTGACGCTGACGATGCTGTTCGGCGGCATGGCGGCGTACGTGCTGGCCCGGTTCCAGTTCCGGGGCAACCGCTTCATCTACTACCTGTTCGTCAGCGGCGTCATGCTCCCGGTGTACCTGGCGCTGGTTCCGCTGTTCTTCCAGGTGAGCAAACTGCACATGCTCAACACGTACCAGGGCCTGGTCCTGGTCTACGTGGCCTTCTCGATGCCGTTCACAGTGTTCTTCCTGCACGCGTTCTTCCGGACGCTGCCGTCGGCGGTCTACGAGGCGGCGCTGATCGACGGCGCCTCCCACACCCGGGCGTTCTTCCAGGTGATGCTGCCGATGGCCAAGCCGGGCCTGATCAGCGTCGGCATCTTCAACATCCTCGGCCAGTGGAACCAGTACCTGCTGCCGGTGGTGCTGATGCAGTCCCAGCATGGCGAGGACGCGCACCAGATGCTGTCGCAGGGCCTGGTCACGCTGATGGTGAACCAGGGCTACAGCGGCGACTACCCCGCGCTGTTCGCTGGTATGACGATCGCGATGATTCCGGTGCTGGTGGTGTACCTGTCCTTCCAGCGCCAGGTGCAGGCCGGACTGACGGCGGGAACGCTGAAGTAGGGCTCGGGCTTCCTCCCCCTCAGTGGCCGCGGAAGGCCTCCTCCAACCACCAGGAGGCCTGTTCCGCGGCCACTTTCGCGTCCAGCAGCAGCGGCCGGTCGCGAGGTCCGGCCAGCCAGGCCGTCAGGGCCTTGAGGTCGGCCGGGGA
The DNA here is from genome assembly GCF_039531675.1 of Catenulispora subtropica. Taxonomy (NCBI): domain Bacteria; kingdom Bacillati; phylum Actinomycetota; class Actinomycetes; order Catenulisporales; family Catenulisporaceae; genus Catenulispora; species Catenulispora subtropica. The sequence continues at coordinate 125,156 of NZ_BAAAQM010000019.1, read as the reverse complement.
GCGCACGGTCGCGGACTGGCAGCCGAAGCCGCGGGCGATCTCGGCGATGTCGGTGTCCGGGAAGGTGACGGTGCCCAGGTCGTGGCCGTGCGGTCCGAAGTGGTGGACCTCGGCGCCGTAACCGGCGTCGTTGTAGACCACGATGACCATCCCCAACCCCTCGCGCACCGCCGTCTCCAGCTCCGCGGCCGACATCAGCGCGCCCCCGTCGCCGAGCGCGGCGACCGTGAGCCGATCGGGCCGCGCGACCGCGGCGCCGATCGCCGTGGCCAGGCCCAGCCCGATCGACTGGTACGCCTGGGTGAACACCAGCCCCTCGGCATCCGGCAGGTCCAGGTACATCACCGGGTACCCCATGAAGTTCCCCGAGTCGACAGCCACCGTGCGCTCCGCGGGAAGCAGGCTGTTGAGCTCGCGCGAAAGCGTGCGCGGGTCGATCCGGTCCGGCGTGGAGAGGTCCTCGAACGGCAGTTCCGGCCAGTGTCCCTCGGCGGCGACGCGCTCGGCGATCCGGGCGGTCCGGTAGCCGGACTTCCGTGTCACGCGGTCGGCGACCTGGCGCGCGGTGTCGGCGGCGTCGCCGACCACGCCGAGGCCGAGGCGGCGGTGCCGGCCCAGCGCGCCGGGCTCGGTGTCGACCTGGACCACCGCGGCGTCCGGGCCGACGAGGGTGCCGTGGCGCAGCGTCCACATGTTCAGGGCGCAGCCCCAGCCGACCACCAGGTCCGCGCCGCGGATCAGCTCGGCGGCCAGCGGCGTGGCGAAGCCGCCGCTGACGTCGAGATCGAACGGGTCGCCGAGGAACAGCCCGCGGGCCGCGGCCGAGGTGGCCAGCAGGGCGCCGCACCGCTCGGCCAGCTCCCGCAGCGGACCGGCGGCCTCGGCCAGGCGCGCGCCGCGGCCGGCGATGAACACCGGGCGCTCGGCCGCCTCCAGGTGCGCGGCCAGCGCGGCGAGGTCGGACTCGCGGGGGTGGACGACGCTGTGGCCGGTGATCAGGCCGAAGCCGTGCGCGGCCTCGACCACCTCCTCCTGCACGTCCAGCGGCATGTTGAGGACCACGGTGCGGCGCTCGGCGCGCGCGGTGGCGACGGCGGCGAGGGTGTCGGCGCGCGCCGACTTCGCGCTGTTGACCCGGCGGGGCACGGCGTCGACGGCGCGGGCCAGCGCGTGCTGGTCGACCCAGAAGTTGGACAGCCGGGAGGTGGCCTCGGCGGCGAGCACGATCAGCGGGGTGCGACTCTTGGCCGCCTCGGCGATGCCGGTCAGGGCGTTGGTCAGGCCCGGGCCCTGGTGCACCGAGAGCACGCCGAGCTTGCCGCTGGCCCGGGCGTAGGCGTCGGCCATGGTGGCGGCGCCGCCCTCGTGCCGGGCCGCGACGAACCGCGCCCCGGCGGCGACCATCGCGTTGGTGGCGTGGAAGTTGCCGCTGCCGACCACGCCGAAGACCACCTCGGCGCCGGCCTCGCGCAGGGTCTGGCCGACCTCGGCGGCGACGGTGGGGGGCCGGCCGGCGGGCCCCGCGCCGGTCATCCTTCCCGCTCGACGAGCGCCAGCACCCGCGCCGGGCTGCCGGAGCCGCCGACGATCGGCAGCGGCGCGGCGATCAGCACGGCGCCGCGGGTCGGCAGGCGGTCGAGGTTGCGCAGCTGGGTGAGGCCGTACTTGCCGGCGCCGAGCAGGAACGAGTGGCAGGGGAACGGCGGGTCGAAGCCGTGCGCCGCGCCGGCGTCGGTGCCGACCGTCTCCACGCCGACGCCGATCAGCGGGGTCTGCTCGGCCAGCCACTTCGCGCAGTCGACGGAGATGCCGGGGCTGTGCGGCCCGGTCTCGTCCGCGTTGAGGAACGCGGCCTGGTCGCCGGAGCGGGCGTCCCAGCCGGTGCGGTAGAGCAGCCAGCCGCCGTCGGGCAGCGGGCCGTGCTCGGCCTCCCACTCGCGGACGTCGTCGATCTGCAGCAGATGGTCGGGGTCCTGGGCGGCGCGGTCGGACGCGTCCAGGACCACCGCCGGGGCGACGAGGCGGCGCGGGGCGACCCGGGAGACGTCCTCGCCGTCGCGGCCGGTGATCCAGTGCACGGGGGCGTCGAAGTGGGTGCCGACGTGTTCGCCGGTGACGATGTCGTTCCAGTACCACGCCGGGCCTCGCTCGTCGTAGCGGCTGATCTCGCGCAGCTCGAACGGGACGGTGTTGGAGAAGGGGGCGGGCAGGTTCAGGATCGGCGTCTCGGACGACAGCGGCGCGGTCAGGTCGAGGACTTCGACCGTCCCGGCGGCGACCGCCTCGGCCAGCTGGGCCAGCAGCGTCATACCCGCACCGTACTGCGGGGGTGACGGATACTGAAGGGTATGAGTACAAGGCGGACGATTCTGGCCGGCACGGTCGCGGCGCTCGGTGAGCTGGCCTTGACCGGCTGTGACCATTCGAGCGGGGCCACGCCGCCCGTGCGGCCGACGGTGGCCGGGCCGACTTCCGCCTCTTCTTCGTCGCCGTCGCCCTCCTCCCCTACTACGGCCTCTTCTTCGTCGTCGGCGCCGTCTCCTTCTCAGACTTCCACTCCGCAGCCTTCGTCTTCGAGCCCTGCGTCCTCCGCGCCGGCGAAGCTCTGGACGCCGAACCCCGGCGAGTTGGAGCCGGACATCAAGGCCGTGGCCGTCGAACACGTCGCGGCCCAGGTGAATCGCAGTGATCTGCAGGTCTACGACGCGCAGTACGGCGGCCTGCTCGACACCTCGGCGAGCGTGCTGGTGGTGACCAGCGTGGGGACTTTCGACGTGCGCCTGGTGCAGGCCACGCCGCGCTGGCGGGTCACCGAGGTGCACCCGTCGGATCCCGGCGCGCCGGCCGCGAAGCCGACCGCGGCGGCCACGGCGCTGCTCGCCGAACCGCGGATCTCGCTGCCTCCGGCCGCACAAGCGGACGTGCGGAGTGGCCAAGTTCATGACACTGTGCTCAATGTGCTTCTGGCTCTGGCGAAAGAGCATGAACTCACCGTGAGCGTGGTGCGCTCCGGTCACCCCCTCCTGGTGTTCGGCACCACCCGCCCCAGCGACCATCCCCGCGGCCGCGCCGTGGACGTCTGGCGCATCGACGGCCACGCCGTCGTCGACCCCGCCACGCCGCCCGCGCTGGTCGACGGCCTGATGCGGCGGGCCGCCGCGCTGGGCTCGTACAACGTCGGCGGGCCGCGGCAGCTCTCGGGCCCGCAGTTCTTCAGCGACCGGACCCACCACGACCACGTCCACATGGGATTCACGACATGAGCAGTGCCCTGCTGACCTCTCTGCTGGCGAAGGCCGAGAAGCTGGAGGAACTGGAGCCCGCGGTCCGCGCCGACGAGCCGGACGCGGTCCACCAGATGCGGGTGGCGGCCCGCACGCTGCGCGCCAACCTGCGCACGTTCGCCGACGTGCTGCCGGACAGCGGCGACCTGGTCGGGGAGCTGGCCTGGCTCGGCGACGCCCTGGGGCCGGCGCGCGAGGCCGAGGTGATGGCCGAGGTGGTGCTCGGCCTGCTCGCCCGCACGCCGGAGGACCTGGTGGTCGGACCGGTGCGGGAGCGCGTGGAGCAGGTGTTCGGGCTGGACCACGAGTCGGCGCTCACGGTGGTCGCCGAGACGCTGGACTCCGAGCGCTACCACGAGCTGGTCAGGGCTCTGAAGGCCTATGCGGAGTCGGCGAAGCCGGGGAGGAAACCGGATCTCAGCAAGCTGCACCGCAAGGTCCGGCGCCGGATGCGCGCCGCGTTGCCGATGCCGCACGGCCCGGAGCGGGACGTCGCGATGCACGACGCCCGCAAGGCGACCCGGCGGGCCCGGTACGCCGCCGAGGCGCTGGGGCACCCTTCGAAGCCGATCAAGGCGCTCGCGGACGTGCTCGGGGAGGAGCACGACCGCGTCGTCACGGCCACGGCCCTCACCGATCTCGCGGCGGGAGCGAACCAGGCCGGAGAGAACGCGTTCACGTACGGCGTGCTGCTGGGTCTGGTGCGCTGTGACTCGAGGAAGTTCGACAAGCAGGTGCGGAAGGCTTGGCGCAAGGCCCGCAAGGAGCTGTGACGCAGCGGACCCGCGCTCAGGACCCTCAGATCGCGCTCTCGCCCGGGGCCCACTGCCCGAGCGTCCGCCGCTCGTCGTCGCTTTGGCCGGCGACGATCGGGAGCGCAACTTCCGGGCAGATCACGCAGGTCCAGTCGACGCGCCCCCAGACCCTCGGCTACGGCCTGAACGACTCCCCCGCCGGCCTCGCCGCCTGGATCCTGGACAAGTGGCGCTCGTGGGCCGACAGCGGCGGCGACCTGAACGCCACCTTCGGCCGCGACTCCCTGCTGACGATGCTGACCATCTGGTGGGCCACCGAGTCCATCAACTCCTCGACCCGCGACTACTACGACAACCGCTGGCACGGCACCGAGATCGGCCCCACCGACCGGGTCCGCGTACCCACCGCGATGGCGGTGTTCACCGAGTCACTCGTCCCCGAGGGCGAACCGCCGCGTTCTTGGTATGAGCGGCTGTATGAGGTTCGGCGCTGGACCGTGTTCCCCCACGGCGGCCACTTCGTGGCGGCGGAGGTGCCGGACGCGCTCGCCGCGGACGTCGGAGAGTTCTTCGACGGCCTGACCAGCGTGGCATGATCGCGCGCATGGCCACCCTGCTGATCGTGCACCACACCCCCTCGCCGACTTTGCAAGCGATGTTCGAGGCCGTGCTCGCCGGCGCCACCGACGAGCAGATCGAGCACGTGGACGTCGTGCGCCGCCCGGCGCTGGCGGCGACGGCGGTCGACGTGCTGAACGCGGACGCGGTGATCGTGGGGACGCCGGCGAACATCGGCTATATGAGCGGAGCCCTCAAGCACTTCTTCGACCAGAAGTGAACGGTTTACCGCAGCCTATCAGGCCAGGTCAGACAGCCTGCTACTGCCGGCCCTCTGCCCATTCCCGGTCGCGATCAGCAGCGGTGTCTTGCGTCTACCCACCGAGCCCAGCGGCACGGCTGCTTGCCTGACACCGACCGCCCGGTACGGCCGAGCCGCGTCGGACGTCATCGGCGTCATGGCAGGATCAGATCCATGCCCACCTTGCTGATCGTCCACCACACCCCCTCGCCAACGCTCCAGGCGATGTTCGAGGCGGTCCTGGCTGGCGCGACCAACGAGGAGATTGAGGGCGTGGCAGTGGTGCGTCGCGCGGCCCTCGCCGCAACTGCGGTCGACGTTCTGGGCGCGGACGCGGTGATCCTGGGGACGCCAGCGAACATCGGATACATGAGCGGAGCTTTGAAGCACTTTCTAGACCAAGTGTTCTACGTGTGCCTTGATGCAACGAAGAAACTCCCTTATGCCGCCTACATCCACGGCAACAGCGATACCAGCGGCGCGTTGCGGGCGATCGAATCCATCGCGAACGGTATGGACTGGAAGCGCGTGTCACAACCGGTCACCCTCACCGGAGAGCCGACAAAGGCTGATCTGGAAGCTTGCTGGGAACTCGGGGCCACGGTCGCCGCCGGACTCATGGAGTGACTCACCGCGGACGCAAACTGACGCTGTTTGGTTGGGCGCCAGAACGTTGGCCGATCGGGATCGTAACCGCGAGACCCCCACACGCGGTTCTAGTCCAGGCTGCCGTGCGGCCATTGCTGGGACGGCACTTCGGGAACCGGGAGTATGCCCAGCTTAGAAATCTTGCTGATGGTCCGCGCTGATGTCCTCTCGCTGAGCCTCCGAGTCCCACATTTCAGCGATTTGGTTAAGCAGCTTCTTGGTACGTGGCGCGGCGACATGTTTTTTGGCGTATTCGCGATACCGGTCGGCAAGTCGCCGTTCTTGCTCGCCGCCCGACTCCGTGCCCCGCCATGTAAACCCTCTACGGTTGTAGGACCCGACCTTGATACCGTCCTCGAGTACCGGACTGCGAAGCCGCTCGATAACTGTGGTGACCTCGGCTGGCGGCCATGAGCCGTCCGCTCCTTCCGGAACATGGGCCAGCACCTGGCCAAGTTGGCTCATGCCAGGCCTAAGCAACCCTCTCTCCTTTAGCATGGACGACGCCTGATCGACCCAGTCGCTGAGATTGAGCGTTCCTTCAGCCGTCTCGCCTCCCGGTACCGTCTTCCACGTCCGTAGGAGTTCATACGCTCGCGTAGCTCGATCTAGCTCAGCAGGCGATAGCGATCTCTCTTCTTCGTTATGCTCGGACCGGAAGGCGGCTCCAACGGCGGTCACGAAGAAATCAGGGTCCTGAGCTAATCCTTTATGGAGGGCAAGGGCGGGCCGATTGGGTCGTTCCAGAAACGGGAGGTACCGCCACTCCAGCTGGGCAACCTGAGCGATAGAGACTTGTGGTTGCCTATCCAGATAGGCCAGCAGCATGTTCAGCTCGTGGGTGAACATGACCGTGTCGTTGTTATCAGAGGACGGCAAAGCGCCGTCCAAAGCACGCATGATCAAGTCAGGGTTGAGATCCGCCCCAGCCTGAGCCGGATAGGCCAGAAGCGTGACAACGTCGCGCAAACGTCCTCGGCCGAGCAGGGCCTCTGCCGCGATCTCGTACGTCGCAGGATCCCTGAAGCGAAGGGGATGAGCCCGATCCCAGAAGCCGTCCTGTACACCCTGTCCGAGAGTTTGTACGGCCAGGAGCGTCGTTTCATCCGCGGGGAGGGCAAGAAGAAAACCGATCGCCTTCTCATCATCCCATGTTCCTGCTCTGACAAGATGATCCGCAGCCCATGTCCAACCGTCCGCCTCGAATCGCCCTGAAATATAGCCAGCGGCAAATAGGCGCAGGCTGGGCTCGTTCGAAGTGATATAAGAGAACGCCTCCTCGTCGAGGTCACTCCCAGTACGACTCAGCGCAACTCCGACGAGTCCAGGGAGTTCACAAGCACTGGCAAGGGCTACGACCCCGTTCATTCCCATGTTCGCGATTAGCTCGCCCACGGCAGTTTCACGACGCCTGTCAATCTCTGTCCGTTCGGCCTCGTAGTCCCCGGTCCATGGCCCAACAGCGGCGGTATGCGCGAACAGCCAAGCGTCAGGTGCAGTTGCGTCTTGGACCCGAAAACGCGCCAGTTCAATTTCGAGGGGATCGATGTCATCTGATGCAAGTGCCCAATTTGCGGATGCGAATCGACGGTGCGGCTGCACGACCTTAGTCAGCGCTTCTGCGATCCGAGTCCTGTCGGTCTCGCTGAAGTCGGTCGGTTCCAACCGGCCGATGCCTTCGAGAAGCTGGATTCGAAGCGGCGCCAGCAGATTCGGGTAGGCTGGAATGATCTCGATCCAGCGGGATGCGTCAGTTCCGACGTCTTTCAGAAGCCGGCTGAGTACTTCCTCCGGATGCCGTAGTCGCTCATCTGCTGTCGGTGGCTGCTTTTCCGCCGGCCAGTCACGCCAACGCGGTTGAGACGAATAGTCTTCGATGGCGAGCGGCGCAGGAAGCAAACTAAGCAGCAGTTGCCAGGCCACTTCGGGCGTCGTCTGCCGGAGATGGTCAAGGACCATGAAACGTGTCTGCGCGTCCACGGTTGTCTGTGGATCGAACGGCTGAAAGATCTGTCTCAGGCTCCGGCTGGGGCGATTCGCAGCCTTCCCACCTGGATCCAATTGGGCAAGGTGCGCCAAGGCGACTGCTACCGAACCGAAGTGGTCCGGCGACCATGCAAGCACCTCAAGCGCCCACAGCAACCCAGTGTGTGGCGGCTGGCCTGCAAGAAGCGCGCTCTCAGTCTCTGGGTCGAACACGAATGATGGTTGGCCGCCGTCCACGAACGAATCCACGGCTTCGAGGAAGCTGTCCGGGGACGCTTCAGCGATCGAGGGCAGGACGTCAGACAGTGACACGAGCAGCTCTGCCGCCTCGCTACTGTCTGTTTTGTGCAGGATCTCCTTGACAAGATTGCCAACAAACACCGAACCTTGATTCCTGCCAGCAAGCAATGCATCGCCAGTGTGTACTGCGATCATCGCGAGACTGTCCGCGATGCCCGCGCGAAGTTCTCCAGAGTACTTTCGACCAATATAGTTAGTAGCCGCTTTCCAGCGGTCAGCTGGATCCACTCGAAGCAATGGGTTGAGTTCTGAAAGGACAGTCGTTGTCGCTTCTTTGAAGCGACGAAGTTGATCCATTGTGATGCTCGGGGACGCAAGGAGCCAAGTGTCTAGCTTGGACACGAAGTACCAAACGTTTCCTACGCGACCGACTGGTTGATCAGGTTCGGTCGCCAAGCGTGCGCATAGTGCGCTGACTTCAGGGTAAGGCTGGCCGGCCAGCGTGCTGAGCACTTCTTCATCAGCACTATACGGCTGTGAATTACCTGCTTCGAGGGAATCGTTCTCATGCCAGGCACCTGCCAGAACGATCGACGCGAGCTTTGTCGTAGTCTCCGGTTGAGCCCACGCGGGTGCAGCAGTGCCGTCTGAGGCGTAGCGGCGACGAAACGCCGTCACGCTGCGCCGTGCAAGCTGGGACATTTCAACCGCTTGCTGCGTGCTGAAACCTTCTGCAACGAAGGTGCCATAGAGCGTGCTGCGACTGAGGCGCTTCAGAGTGACAGTGTCGCCTCCGGGGCGTGTCATCCTGTCAATCGGGACAATAACGCGATGACCAGCGGCAACAGCGCGCGTCACTTGAGGCTGGGGAAACCGCGGTACAAGGATATGCGGGAATCGATCACCAGCCTTGGTGAGTACCTCTTCCCAGGCTTGGGCGGTGTTGACCACCATCGCCCGGGTCTCCAATGCCGCACCCTGCGCGTCGAATGTGGAGACCAAGGCTGCGAGAATGAACCCGTACGCCTCATCCACTGAGTCCGCCGCTACCCATAGCGAAGTCGGCGAGGACTGGATGAGGCACTGTACTGCCTCGACCTCTGCAGATCGCCCAGCGGTCAGTAGATCAGCTGAAAGTGGCGGAATGGTCTCTCCTGACCACTTCGACCAGGCCGTGGGCACCGTGTCGCCGCCGCTTGGATCGCGACCAAGCATCCGTGTTACATCTGCGTGAACCGCCGGCAGCGTCTCAAGCCAGTGCGCGAGCGAGTCGGCATCGTACGCCCGCACGTCCTTCCAGATCTTCTCACCCTTCTTCTCCTGCTCCCAGACTTCACGGCTTCCCCAACGCCGAGGAGTGACAAAGACGAAGGTCGTGTCCGCAGGGTTCAGCCCTAGAGGATCGCCAGAACGTTTGGCGTAGTCGCTGTTTGCTTTCGAAATAGGGTCGTCTCCGGCACCCATTTCCCATACTGAAAGGCCCTCAGGCACGTGCGCCGTCCCTACGACAGCCTCTGCAAGGCCGTCCCAGCCCGGCAGGCGAACGCCCTCGTCCGTGCGCATCTCGAGTCGCTTAAGCGTGGCGCCTGAGCCAGCGACCAATTTCCGCACCAAGGTTGGGAGTTCGTCTTCGGCGCCCTTGCGCTCTGCCCATGCTTCGAGGTCGAGTGCGTCGGTCAACCAACCGCCCATACCCCGTGACCGGGCGGGCGGCGCGACCGGCGCGCGCTCACGCTGTTCGAGCGCGTTTCTCACTTCGTCAGCATCGAACCGACGTCCGCTGGTCGTTTGGTCGTACGGGATGTCTCCGTTTCGAGCAAGGCGGTTGACCGTCGACTCGCTTTTGCCAAGTGCTGCCGCGAGCTGCTGAGCAGTGAGATTGCGCGGTGACGTCACGCGACTGTCATACCACACGACGTCAACGCCGGCGGTCGCCTGATCGCGAATCCGACGAGACCCTGTACCCGCAGGGTTATGTTTTGCGTACGTCGTGATGGCGCCGCGCGTCATCGAGGCGATCGGCCGCAGCTCCTCGCACAGGCCGCCATGCCGTTCATGCTGCAAGCATCAGATCGGACTCGTCGGCACAGGACGCCAGGCCGGAACGGCGAGCTGAGCCGCGGCGGGGTTTCGCTGGGCGTAGCGTCCAACCTTGATCACGATGTGCGTCCCGTGGCGTTTGCCAATGTGCCGCTCGCAGGCCCGTTTACGCGAGACAATGTGCGGATGCTGACCGACGTGGCCGAGATCGATGCGACACAGCGGGAGATCCTCGACTTGATCTATCGCCTGACCTTTCCGTTGGGCGACTGGCCGACGTACCGCAAGCTCGACCTGTACATGGACCGCGAGCTACATATCGCGGACACCCAGCCTGCTCTGCTAGCGATCCCCGCGCATCTCCTGCTGCGCCACTGGGGCAAGCATGGCTTCGCGGACACCGATGAGATGCGATTGACGCTGCTCGGTGTCGCTGAGTGCACAGACGGACCGCCTGACCTGGAACGTGTCGCAAAGTTCTTGCGCTGGATCGCCGACTATGAGCAAACCCAGCCGATTGATGCCAACCTGGCCGTAACCAGCTCCGAGTACGCCACAGTTCTAGGCCTCGATCTTGGACCCAGACCGGAGCCTGCGACAGGGAACGTGACCTCCGCCCTCGATGCATTGGAAGACCCGCGGTTCGGTCCAGCCCGCGCCGAGATGGTGCGACTGCGTGTGCTCGCGGGGGCAGTCCCTGGGTTCTGGGGCGGTGGTGGCTACCAAAGCGAAACCCCATGGGATTGGTATTTCCAAGTCGATCGCAGACGAGTACGCGGCTACCGAGACCTGAGTGGCCTTAGCGATCTACTGATCAGGGAGAGCCCCAAGGTCGTTGCGGCAACGCAGCCCCCGCCTGCGTACACGTACTCGGTAACGTCACCGTTTCTGACTACGTATCCGGCAACCTTTCCGTACTCATTAAACGTTGTTGGTGAGGACGGCCTATCTCTGGTCCAGCAGTCGCCGCAGGAGGGAGTCTCTTCCCAAGCTACAGATCAGCCCGACGCAGACAGCGCATCGCGCTCGACGTCGCCATCGGGAACCGGGGAGCCGGACACTCCATCACAACGGGATATTCCGCGTGGCGAAGCCGGGGTTCGCGGCGATAGCCCTCGTGCTCTCACGCCGCTGCTTACAGTGCTACGCGCTGAGATCGCAGTTCTGTGTACGGCCGCGTTCGAGGGTGGACGCTACGACGATGCAGTCTTCGAGGCGTTCCGCTACGTTGAACAGGCCGTTCAAAACCGTACTGGTCTGACCGATGCGATCGGACGGAACCTATTGACATTGGCCTTCGAATCCGACGGAGAGCATCGAATCTCGGTGTCCCGCCGCGGCGGCGATCAGCTGAGACTCTTCCAGTTGTTCGACGGTGCAATCGGCCTGATTCGAGGGGACCGTGCGCATAAGTCGAAACCATCCCTTCCATGCCGTACTGCCCATGAGTGTCTGCGCCTTCTCGCGCATGCAAGTGTGCTGTTGGACCTACTCGACCGCGACATGGCCGTTGCGCCTGGGGTTGAAGGGTACGACCAGGATGTCGAGACGCTGACTCTGCGCGTCGCGCGAGGCACGCCGACCACAGAAGTGCTGATCGACGAACGTCCCGCTACGATCCTGCGGCGAACAACTGACACAATCACTGTTTCCATCACAGAGGTTCTGCCAGGTGAACACGATGTAGTGCTAATCGACGGTACCCGCCAGAGCCCAGCCACATCGGTCTGGCTTGCGCGGAAGCCCTCAGGCTCAAGCTGGTACCGCGTCGAGGAGATCGATATCCCGCTGTTCGCCGATGCAGCATGCACAACACCGCACACGTCAACGGGGCTGCGTCTCGCGGTGCAAGAGGCTGGAGTCCGGGGCCAGAGGGTCGTACCAACGCAGCGGCGCTACGTGCCAGGGGACTACGTGAGCTGGAAGTGGGACACGTCCGTGTCGCTGCCAAGAGCGTGGGCACGCGGACACCATATGGAACCAGCCTACGAAGTCTTCAGCAGTTCCACGCTCTTCGATGGTGACCCACAGTCCGCAGCCCATGCGCCGCGTACCATTCGCGTAACCCTTGAGCCTCCCAGGCTAAAAGTGCGCCCCAAAGAAAGGGCTCCGCTGCGCGTCCTTGCCTGGAAAACTGACGGTACTGTCACATGGGCCGAACCTCTTCATGATGTCAAGGTTCAAACCCCAGACAAGAGCGTTGCAGCATGGAACGATGGCGCTATTTTCGTGAAAGGGCCTGGGAAATTCGTAGCGCATGTTGAATGCGACGGACTGTATGCGGAGTCGGATATTGAAGTCGCCGCTCATTCGCGTGACACGGTTGCCGAGTGGATCACAGGCTTGCCGCCAGTTACCAGTATGGCGTGGGCGAAAACGGGCTTGCTGTTGGCTACTCGTGAATCACAACTATGGCGCGTGAATGTCTCTGACGGCCGCTTCAGTGCTGGTGCGAGTTTACCTCTTCGCCCGCCAATGTATGGAGGCTGCAATATTATCGCCTCCTCGTCGGATGGCAACCTTGCGGTACTGCTCTACGGCGAGCCCAACATTCACGTTCTTACGGCCATCTCGGAGTATGCCGCTAGCCGCGTGCTGGAAAAGCCGGAGCCAGACGGCACCATCACCGCACTCGCTTGGCACGGAAGCGATCTCATCGTCGCGATGCATTCGGGGACGCTCTATCGTGTCCCTCTTGAGGGCGATGCCGTTCTCCTCGGCACCGCTCCCCAGGCCGTCACCTACTTGTGTCCGCACGAAGCAGGTAACAGCCTTCTTGCAGTGGCCGGCACCGGAACTCTGCACCTCTGGCGTCTTGATCCTGAACATCCCGAGGAACCTGAAGAGCTCTTGACCGAGCCCGTCTCCTGGTCATTGAGCGCCGTCGCCTCTACTTCGCGTGGCGTATACGCTACCGACTTCCATGGGGGAAGGGTGTTGCGGCTAGACGGCCAGGCGTTGGTGCCTGTCGTTAACGGCTTACGCTATCCAGATGCTCTCACCGAGAGCGCAGATGGGACACTGTACGTTGCGGAGTTCGCCGAGAACGGTTCCGTCTATCGGATCCTGTCGTAGCCGCCACGGTGGCGGAACTGGCACAAGCGATGGCCGAAGGTTCTCAGTTCACCGATCACCTGAGTCGCCACAGTTCCCGCCTCCCTCGGACAGCGACAAGCTGAGAGATGGCATGTGGGCTGACCTGCGTAGATCGCCTTGTGCAAGCTTGTAGAAGTTCCTGGCGTCCATGACCGACTGCGTGCAAGGCTGTGCCCACAGTTAGCAACACTCGGCGTACGGAGGGCATCATGGCGCTGCGTCACATCGGCACCGACCCTAACTCGGAGCAAGGGAACTGCCCCAACGTGTGGGTCGATGACGCGACGAAGGACTTCGTGATCCAGGGTTGGAAGGTGGACGGGGCTACGCGCGGAGAGTGCCTGTCCATCGGTGCCATCCCGGACCACGAGGACGTGATCCGCATCCCGGCTCGAATGGTTGACCTCATCAGGAAGGCGTGTGACGCGGTTGAAGGTCCCTGACTTCAATGAGCTGCTTCGCTCGGCCGAGTACTCGGCGCTCCATCTGGAGATGCGCGACTCCTACGCGGTAGGCCGTGAGGTCGAGCAGATCGCCGCGTGGCGTGAGGCTGGCTATCAGCGCGAGATCGACCCGGAGTCCGACTACTGGAAGCCGTGGCTCGACCTGATTCGTGAGGTCACAAGCAAGGGAGTCGCTGTCCGCCGTGCCCGGATCTACTCCGAGCCGGCATCCGAGTACGTCCGGTTCGAGCACTCCGGCACTCAGGCGGTCGTCGATGCCGGCGAAGACGTCCGGTGGCTGCCGCGCTCGAAGGCTTCGGGCCTGGCCCTCCCCGGAAACGACTTCTGGCTGATCGATGACAAGGCGGTCCGCTTCAACCTGTTCACCGGGGAAGGCGGCCTCGCCGATCCCCAATACACAGAGGACCAAGAGGTCATCTCACTCTGCCGAACGTCCTTCGACCAGGTGTGGAACCTAGCCACGCCTCACGACCAGATCACGCTCTGATCCGTCCGTGGCCCGATCCCCGCTCTCCAGCGCCCAACAGGCTCGCGCTGTCGTAGCTCAACGGCTCCGTGAGTTGATGGAAGACGCGGGGATCTCGGCCCGCGAGGTAGCGCGGCGCTGCAACTGGCACGAGTCGAAGTCCTCTCGGCTGCTCAGCGGGACTACCCCGCCTTCCGAGTCAGACATCCGCCTGTGGTGTACGGCGTGTGATGCTGACTCCCAAGCCGCTGATCTCGTGGCCGCCAGCAAGGCCGCCGAGTCTTCGTACGCTTCCTGGAGCCGAATCCAGCGCGAAGGTCTGAGGCAGTCCCAGCGGCAGTACATCCCGCTCTACGAGCGGACCAAGGTCATCAAGGTTTACACCTCGAATGTCATCCCCGGCCTGCTCCAGACCCCCGACTACGCATCGGCGCTGATGTCCACCATCGTGGACTATCGCGGCATCGTGAACGACGTTGAGGCGGCAGTCGCGGCCCGAGTCGAGCGCTCGAAGGTCGTCAACGATGGCTACCACCGCTGTGTCTTCCTGATCGAGGAGTCCGTACTCCGCAACCGCTTCGGCGACGTTGACACGATGACCGCGCAGCTCGGCTCTCTCCTGACGATCCTGGGGAGGCCGAACGTTGTTCTCGGCATCATCCCGTCAGGCTCTCAACGGGATCAGGGCATGTGGACCGTCGAGACGTTCATGATCTTCGACGAGGCGGAGGTTCAGGTCGAACTCCTCGCGGCCTTCGTGACGGTCACGGCCCCGAGCGAGATCCAGAGTTACGAGTCTGCGTTCAGCCGATTCGGGAGTATGGCGGTCTACGGCCGCGACGCGACCAAGCTCATCACCGCGGCAATTGAGGCTCTTGGGTGAGTTTCGCAAGTCTGTAGAAGTTGTTTGATCCCCAGATCAGCACCCTCCTACCGTCGTTCCTTGGTACACCACCCCCGGACCAAGGAGAAGGCGTGAACAAGAAGGCCGGTGAGCTGAAGCCGGGGACGTTGGTCCTCAAGCCCGGCTCGATGACCGACTCGACGGAGCTGGACAACCCGGCCCTGGATCTCAGCCCGTCCGGCGCGTGGGTCTCGCTCTGCTACACGGACGGCTCGCAGTCTCGACCAATGCCCGTGGACACGCTGATCGAGGTCCGCATCGCGATCGCGAGTACACCATGACCGAGCGCGCCGCGTTGGTCGCTGAGGTCGATGCCCTGATCGACAACTTCGAGGCCGGCGACATCGTGACCATCCGCGAGCGTCCCGAGCTGTACGAGGTTCTTGAGAAGCGCGACCCGCGTGGCTGCGACGAGACCACCGTCATGACGCTGTGCTGCGTCCCGCTGGTCCTGCTCTGGCCGGTCACGCCGGGCTGCGCGGCAGACGCCCACGCCTGGCTGATCGAGCCGCGTGACCTGTCGCTCGTCGACCGACCCGCCGCGTAATGACCTCCCTAGGTTCCGATCAGGCGTTCGTCCTGGTCGGTCGTCCCAGCTCACCGATAGAGAGAGGACAGCTATGTCACAGCACAACATCGCACTGGCCATCGGTCCGGACCCACAGGTCAAGCGGATCTTCGCCGGTTCGCCCGAGGTGACCACCACGGGCCAGGTCACGGTCTGCGCGAACAACTGCTTCACCGAGGCGGACATGCGCGCCATCGGCCTGGTGGACTCGACCCGCCAGGACGCCGGCCTCGTTTCCCTGCTCGGCGTCCGGCACGCGGCCCTGATCGCGGCCTGACGCCATGGGGACCGTCATCGTGGCCGCCGTTCTGGCGGTGTGGTTCGGCCTGTCGGCCGCCTGTCAGCTGACGGTTCCCTGGGGTGAACGACCGCTGGACCGGCTGCGGGCGCGGGACGTTTTCGGGCTGATCCCGAACTTCAAGTTCTTCGCGCCCCAGCCGGTTCAGCACGACTTTCACCTCCTCATGCGGACCGTCGTCGACGGCGAGCACGGACCGTGGAGCCAGGTAGCCGGGCCTCCGGAACGGTGCTGGTGGCATGTCGTGTGGAACCCGGACCGTCGAGCCTTCAAGATCCTGTCTGACGTGATGGCGGTCGCGTACCGCTTCGACGAGGGCAAGCCGCGGGCGGTTCAGACGTCGCTTCCGTACCTCGCGATTCTCAACCACATCACGGACGCCGCGTCACAGGACCCTTCCGCGTCGCACGTTCAGTTCGTCCTGGCGATCTCGCACGGCGTTCTGAGCACCGAGGAGCCGAGCGTCGTCTACAAATCGGATCTTCATAGCCTTGGGGAGCGCGATGACTCCAGCGAGCGCAACTCGCATCACAGAGATCGTGGTCGGAATCGGGGTCGTCATCTCTTCGCTTGAGATCCTGGCGCGGCCCGAGGCCACGAACGATGTGTCCTGGAACAGTTGGCGCGTGCTCCGCCTTCGCCGGTCGTGGAGCGCCGCGGGCTGGACCGGCCGCGCCTTCTCCCTGGCGCTGGACCACCCTCAGTACCTCGTGGTCATCGCTGTCCGCACGGTCGCGGCTGCCGTCCTCGCACTCACTGGGCCGGATGGCGCGCTCGGCGCGCTGCTCCTGTGGGTCGTCACTCTTTCTCTGGCCCTGCGCGGGCTCAGGACACCGTATGGCGGAGAGGGCTCGGATCAGGTCTTCCTCCTCGTCTGCGGAGCGCTGGCGCTTGCTGCGACTTTCGGTGGTCAGCGGATGGCCTTGTGGTTCATCGCCGCTCAGGTGGCCTTGTCGTACTTCACCTCGGGCTTTGCGAAGATCCTCCACGGCGACTGGCGGAACGGGACCGCGCTCCTCGGCGTCATGCGGACGCGGACCTGGGGCAACGAGGGGGCCGCACGCTGGCTCGACAGCCATACGACGGCATGTCGCTGGCTCTCGCGGGCGATGATCAGCGCCGAAGCGGGCTTCCCGTTGGTGCTGCTGGCCCCCTCGTGGATGCTGCCTGTGCTGATCGGGGCGGGCCTTGGCTTCCACCTGATCATTGCCATCGTCATGGGGCTCAACTGCTTCGTCTGGGCGTTCGCCTCGACGTACCCGGCCGTCATCTACGTGGTGCTCACCCGCCCGTGATGCGGCGCTCTGGATTTTCGCTACAGTTGCATGACGAAAAACAAGTCGCTCAGGAGGATGCTTTGACTACCGAAGGTCACGGAGATCTGCTCCCGCTGTCGAAGATCCACAGGTTCACGTCCCGAGACGTGGAAGCTTTCGAGATGCCGACCGGCCGCGAGGAGGAATGGCGCTACACCCCGCTCGCCCCGCTCCGCGGGCTGCTCGACGGCTCGGCCCTGGCGACGGACAACGGCCTCTACGGTCGCGAGGCGTCTGACAGCCCGGTTGAGGTCCGCGTGGCTCCGTCCGGTGACGCCGCCTTCGGTCGCGTGGTCGCGCCTGCCGACCGTATCGCTGCGCAGGCATGGCGGAGGTTCGGTCACGGGCTCTCGGTGTCGATCCCTGAGGACGCCGTTCTGGAGGCGCCAGCCTCGTTCGTGGTGACGGGTCAAGGCGTTGGGCGGACGGCCTTCGGTCACGTCGCGATCCACGCTGGCCGCAACAGCCGGGCAACGATCATCGTCCACTACCGGGGTTCTGGCACGTACGCCGAGAACGTCGAAGTCATCTTGGACGAGGGCGCAGACCTCAACGTGGTCTTCCTCAACCAGTGGGAAGACGACGCCGTTCACGTGTCCGCTCACCACACCGGCCTCGGACGGTTCTCACGCCTGCGCCACACGGTCGTGACTCTCGGCGGAAGCCTGGTGCGAATCAGCCCGACGCTCACGTTCTCCGAACCCGGCGCGTCCGCCGACCACAACGGCCTGTGCTTCGCGAACGACGGGCAGTTCTTCGAGCACCGGCCCGTTGCCGACCACGTGGGACCGCGCTGCAGCAGCAATATCAACTACAAGTGCGCAGCACACGGAGACGACGCCCGTAGCGTGTGGATCGGAAACGCGCTGATCCGAGCCGGGGCCGAAGGCACCGACTCCTACCAGGCCAACCGCAACATCCTGTTGTCGCCCGGAGCCCGCGCCGACGCCGTACCCAACATGGAGATCGAGATCGGCGACATTCAGCGCGCCGGTCACGAGAGCGCGACCGGCCGCTTCGATGACGAGCAGCTGTTCTACCTGATGGCTCGCGGCATCACTGAGCACGAGGCCCGACGCCTGGTGTTGCGTGGCTTCTTCAACGAGGTCATCCGACGCATCGGTGTGGAGTCCGTCGAAGAGAGTGTTCGAGACGCCATCGAGAGCGAGTTGGAGCACGTCGGCCGGAGCCCTTCGCGTGTAGCTGCCGGCGTTCTCGACCGGGTTTAGCCCGGCGCGAACAATCAAGAACTCCCCGCGCCGAGATCGCGGGCAGGTCGCAGATCGTTATGAAAGCGACCCGGCCCCTGTCTCGACGCCACGAAGAAGCTGCCCTACGCCGCCTACATCCACGGCAACAACGACACCGGCGGGGCGCTGCGGGCGATCGAGTCCATCGCCGGCGGGATGGGGTGGGAGCGGGTGTTCCAGCCGGTGACCGTGACCGGCACGCCGGCGAAGACCGACCTGGAAGCCTGCTGGGAACTGGGCGCGACCGTCGCGGCCGGGCTGATGCCCTGAGGTTCCAGCATCCGATCGCGGGGTTCGCCGCCGGCCAGATCGCCCGGCTCCTGCGCGGCCGCGCGCCGAAACGGTTCCGCTTCCTTGTGAGACCTGATGAGGGCCCGGCTCGCCGCGGCGAGCCGGGCCCTCAAAGGAACGCGATCAGCTCTGGCCGACCAGCTTCCCCAGGTTCGCCAGCTCGTTCTGCCGGCCGCCGACCAGGCGCTGGGTCCATTCCTCGTCGTGCATCTCGTCGACCGTCATCGTCACGTGGACGCCGCCGTCCCTCGGGGTCAGCTCGACCTCGGTCAGGAACTCGTAGGGGGTCACGCCGGGGATGAAGTCGGCGAGGGTGGTGTAGGCCAGGCGGCTGTGCGGCTCGACGATCGTGAAGGTCTTCGTCGAGGTGGTGCTCAGGGGCAGGCCCGCGCCCTCCATGAACGCCACCTGGTCCGGGCCGGTCGCGGTCATGGTGTAGGTCAGGGTGCCGCCGGGGCGGAGGTCGAGGTGGTCGACGCGGACCTCGAAGCCGTCGGGAGCCCACCAGCGCTCGATGCCGGACGCCGTGGTCCACAGCTCCCAGACGCGCTCGGGGGTGGCCGGGTAGTCCTGCTCGATGGTGGCCTTGCGGGGCTCGGTGGTCATCGTGGTGACTCCAGTTCTCTGTACGCCGTCTTGTCGAAAGGGTTAGACGTCGGCCACGGGATTTCTCATCGGCAGCGTCAGCGGCAGGCCGCAGGCGGCGATCAGATGGGTCTCGAAGGTCGTGATCTCCACGATCCGTCCGTTCTCGACGCGCAGCACGTCGAGGTTGTGCGCGCGGTAGACCGACGTCCCAGGTCGCTGCACGTATCCGGCCACCGCCGGCATGCGGTTGGCGGCGGTGGGGACGAAGCGCCAGCGGCCGAAGAACCGTGGCGACGCCGGATCGAACGTGGCCGCGACCTGCGCGAGGATCGCCTCGCGGCCGGTGAACCAGACCGCGTTCGGGGGCATGGTGAGCACGGCGTCCGCGCTCAGCAACTCGGCCATCATCGCCAGGTCGGCGTGCTCGGCCGCGAAGACGTAGCGCTCGACGATGTCCTGCTCCTCGCGGGTGCGCCCGGCCGCCGTCCATTCGGTGCGCCGCGCCGGGAGGCGTTCACGCAGCGTCTGCCGCGCCCGCTGCAGCGCGCTGTTGGCCGCGGGGACCGACATGGCGAGGATCCCGGCGGTCTCCTCCGCCGGCCGGCCGAGCACGTCCCGGTAGATCAACACGGCCCGCTGCCTGGGTGGGAGGTGCTGCAGCGCGGCGAGGAACACCAGTTCCAGGGTCTCGCGGGAGACGGCGGCGGACTCGGGCGCCGTGGACTCGTCGACGGCCGGGATCTCGTCGAGGATGTCGTCGAGACGGCGGTCGGGATAGGGCTGCAACCAGGGCATCCGCTCCGGCGGCTCACCGGGGCCGGAGTCGATGCCGGGCAGCGGGGTGTAGCGCTGCGGACGGCGGCCGGTGCGCCGCAGGTGGTCGAGACAGACGTTGGTCGCGATGCGGTGCAGCCAGGTGCGCGCGGCCGAGCGGTGCTCGAAGGAGTCACGGTCCCGCCAGGCCCGCAGGAAGGTCTCCTGCAGCAGGTCGTCGGCGTCGTCGTAGGACCCGACCATGCGATAGCACAGGAGGTGGAGATGACGGCGGTGGCTGGTCAGGAGGTCGGCGAAGGCTTCTTCCGACGGGCCTGGTCCGGGTTCTTCTTCGCGGGCCCGGTCCTCCTTGACGGCGAGGGCCACCTTCCGCAGCTCCCGCACCACCCCGCTGAGCGCCTCGACCTCCTTCCGGAACACGGCGGCCGGGTCCAGGACCATCTCCCGGGCCCGGCGCTCCACGTCCGCGACCAGCGTCGCGGGGTCCTTGTCGGCCTGGGGACGGGTCCGCTCCCGGTACGCCCGCTGGCGGCAGCCCGCCGAGCAGTACACGGCCCTGCGACCACGCCCCCGCGGTGGCAGAGCCGCCCCGCACACCGAGCACCTGCCGCCGTCCACCATCCGCGCCACCGTTTTCGTCACCGCAGTCAGCCGTTACGAAAAACTTAGCCCTTCGGCCCGGCGATCACACCGCGGTGTCGAGCAACACCACCTGTGCCTCCTCCGCCGTAGCGGCACCCTCGGGCTGCGCCAGGGGGCCGCGCCGCAACATCACGCCGCCGACGACGGCACCCAGGACGAAGATCCCGGCGCACCACCAGAACACCGTGGCGTAGCTGTGCACCGCGGCGGCCTGGAACAGCGCCGGCCCCGGCTGCGCGTGCGGGTGCCCCGCCACATAGTCCCTGCTCGCGCCCGCGGCGATGGTGTTGAGCAGCGCGGTGCCGACCGAGCCGCCGAGCTGCTGGCCGGTGTTGATGCTCGCCGAGGCCACACCGGCGTCCCGCGGCGCCACGCCGAAGGTGCCGGTGGCGGCGATCATCCCGAAGATCAGCCCCATCCCGGCGCCGTTCACCAGGAGCGGTCCGAGCAGCGCCGACCCGTAGCCGGAGTGCACGTCGATCCGCGTCAGCCAGACCATCGCGGAGGCGTTGAGCAGCATCCCGGCCACGACCATCGGCCGGGGCCCGATCCGCGGCAGCAGCTTGATGTTGCCGACGTTGGCCATGACGCCGCTGACGGCCACCATCGGCAGCATGGCCGTACCCGAGCGGACCGCCGAGTATCCCAGGGTCACCTGCATGTAGTAGACGAGGAACAGGAAGACCCCGAAGATGGCACCGCCACTGATCAGGACGGTGAGATAGGCGCCGGCCCGGTTGCGGTCGAGCACCACGCGCGGCGGCAGCAGCGGATGCGCCGCCCGGGACTGCCACGCCGCGAAAGCCAGCAGCAACATGCCGCCGGCCGCGAGCAACACCCAGGTGGAGGGGGTGCCCCAGGTGTGCGACGCGGCGTTGGCGAAGCCGTAGACCAGGCAGAACATCCCGCTGGACACCAGCGCCACGCCCGGCACGTCGAGCCGGCCGCCCGGCGTCTTGTCCTGCCGGCCGATCAGCAGCGCGCCGCCGACCACCGCCACGGTGGCGAACAGCACATTGATGTACATGCACCAGCGCCACGACAGCGAGGAGGTCAGCGCCCCGCCGACCAGCAGCCCGAGCCCGCCCCCGGCGGCAGCCACCGCGCCGTAGACGCCGAACGCCTTGGCGCGCTCCCTCGGGTCCCGGAACGTCGTGGCCAGCAGCGACAGCGCGGACGGCGCGAGCAGGGCGCCGAAGACGCCTTGGCAGGCGCGCGCCGTCACCAGCATCGGGAAGTTCACCGCGGCGCCGCCGACAGCCGACGCGGCCGCGAAGCCGACCAGACCGGCGAGGAACGTGGTCCGGCGACCGATCAGGTCGGCGAGCCGCCCGCAGAACAGCAGCAAGCCGCCGAAGGACAGCGCGTAGGCGGTCACGACCCACTGCCGGTCGGCGGTGGAGAACTTCAGCGCGCGCTGTGCCGACGGCAGCGCGAGGTTCATGACGGTCAGGTCGAGCACGACCATGAGCTGGGCGACGGCGATGACCGCGAGGATCAGCCACCGTCTCGGATCCGCGCCGGCGGGCCGCACCGCGAAAGGCCCGCCTGCGGAGGCTGCACTCTGTGCTGCCACGATCTCCTCCTTCGTCTGGGACTGCGAGACGCGGAACGCGGAGCGTCCCGGCGGTCACGAGACGACGGGTTCCCCGGAGGTGTGACAGGGCAGGCGGTGTGACGTGGGCCACGCCCAGGCAGCGTCACAAACGGTTCGGAACGAACGTCTTGTGCGCATGGCTACCCCGGATCCGGCGACCGACGCCTTCGTCGCCCATCGCAACCTGCTGTTCACGGTCGCCTACGAGATGCTCGGCTCCGCCACCGACGCCGAGGACGTGCTGCAGGAGACGTGGCTGCGCTGGACCACGGTCGATCTGGAGACGGTGCGGGACCAGCGCGCCTTCCTGGTGCGGGTCGTGACCCGCCAGGCGCTCGACCGGCTGCGGGCGCTCGGACGGCGCAAGGAGTCGTACGTCGGGCCCTGGCTGCCGGAGCCGTTGCTCACGACTCCGGACGTGGCCGAGGACGTGGAGCTGGCCGACAGCGTGTCGATGGCGATGCTGCTGGTGATGGAGACGCTGACACCGACGGAACGCGCGGTGTTCGTGCTCCGCGAGGTCTTCGGCCTGGACTACGACGAGATCGCCGAAGCCGTCGGCAAGACGGCGGCCGCGGTCCGGCAGATCGCCCACCGTGCGCGCGACCACGTGGCGGCGCGCCGACCGCGCGGGACCGTCAGCAGGGCGGAGAACCAGGCGGTGCTCCACGCTTTCCAGCGCGCGGTGGAGACCGGTGACCTGCAGCGGCTGCTCGACGTCATGGCACCGGACATCGTCACACTGAGCGACGGCGGCGGGGTCCGCCACGCCTTGCCCCGGCCGATCGTGGGGGCCGGGAAGGTGGCGCGGTTGGCGGCCAGGCGCTGGTTCACCGGCGGACTTCCGCGATCGGTCGAGCCGATCCAGGTCAACGGGGGGTCGGGGCTGCTGGTCCGGGTCGGCGGTGAGATCGACAGCGTGCTGACGTTCCGGTTCGATGACGGGTTGATCAGTGGACTCTATGTTGTGCGGAATCCGGAGAAGTTGGTGTGGTTGGAGCGGGAGACGGCGGTGAGTCGGTGACGTGGGTGAGAAGGGTCATGACGACCGAAGACCCTTCGTCAGTGCCCGCCCAGGATCTGCACGAGGTCGGCGGTCTGGTCCGCGGGCGGCGCCGTGGGGGCGACCGGAGCACCCCAGTCGCTGTACGACACGTCGCCGGAAACCTTGCCCGCCTTCGTGTCCTCGCTGAAGGTGATCGCGACCGGCAGGCCGTCGCCGCCGATCCAGAGGTCGAAGTCGGCCTTGGTGGCCCCGGACTGCTGCATCAGGGCCTTGGCGGAGTCCAGATCCTGCTGTGTGAGGCCGGATCCGGCCTTCGTGGCGCTGAGGACGTCGTCCGGCGAGACGACGCCGGAGTAGTGCAGTGCCTGGACGCCGGCGCGCTGCTCGGTGCCGACGAGCTTCAGGTCGGGCGAGGCCAGGAGCGCGTCGAGCTGGGCGCCGGGGTCCTGGTTCTTGGTCATGTCCTTCAGGTAGGAGAACGACTTCAGCGCGGGGACCTTGTCCACTTGGCCGAAGTCGACCTTGACCCAGGGCTTGCCGTGAAACGCGTCGGCGAACTCCGGGTCCTTGCCCATGTCGACGTAGCCGACTGAGCCGATGATGCGCATCTCCATCGTGCCCATCTTCGCGAACAGGGCCCCCGCCTTCGGGTCGGTGGAGGACATCGTCATGGTCACGTCCGCTTTCACATCGCCGCCGTAGTTCATGGCGCCGTCGGCGGTCTCGGTCAACGAGGGCATCGTCACGACCATGTGCATCTTCACGCTCTGCCTGG
Source organism: Catenulispora subtropica (assembly GCF_039531675.1). NCBI lineage: Bacteria > Bacillati > Actinomycetota > Actinomycetes > Catenulisporales > Catenulisporaceae > Catenulispora > Catenulispora subtropica. Next base: position 101,309 of record NZ_BAAAQM010000019.1, on the reverse strand, counting down.
CGGTCACCGCCTTGGTCGTCTGCGCCACAGCCTGAGGTGCCGTCATCTTGGCCAGGGCGGTCAGGCCCTGGGCGCGGGCACCAGCGGCGGCCGGATCCGCGGGCGCGGTACCCGCGCCGGCGGTGCCACCCGACGAGCACGCGGTGCCGGTGAGCACGAAGGCCGCCGCCACGGCGAATCCGGAAACGACCCGCTGATACCGCATGGGATTCTCCACCCCCGTCGACGAGAACTGCTGTACGCATCCTAGGACCGGACGGCGGGGACCGGGCCCGGCAGCTCTTGTGGCTTCACGCAACCCGACCTACGGTGCGCCGCGTGACGCTTCTGCCGATGGTCGGGCACGTCCGCGAAGAAGACGTGCCGTGGGTATGGATAGACAAGGTCGGGCTGCAAGTACTGCGAGTGAATGCCGACACCGGGGTGTGGGTGGTGCGCAACCGCTTCAAGCCCGGGGCGGTGGTGCAGCGGCATCGACACACCGGGCCCGTGCACGGGTTCACGATCGCAGGCCGCTGGCGCTATGCCGAGTACGGGATCGACTACACGGCCGGGACGTTCATCTTCGAGCCCGCGAACTCCGTGCACACGCTCACGGTTCCGGAGGAGAACACGGAACTGACGGACGTGGTGTTCGTGATGGAGGGCGCGAATCTGAACCTGGCGGAGGACGGCTCGGTGGAGTCCGTCACCGACGGGAGCAGCACGTTGGCCGCGTACCAGAAGTTGTGCGAGGCACAGGGGTTCGAGCCGCCGAGCGGGGTGCTGGGGTGAGGACGTGAGCGGCGGGCGGGAGGGGCCGGAGGGGCAGGCCGGTCCGGACCTCGCCGCATACGCCGCCGCGCACGGCCTGCGTCGCGTCGCGACGCACGCCGGGGTGGTCGCGGTGTGCGGCGACCCGGGCTCGTTCTGCTCCGGGCAGGGCGTGCTCGTGACGGACGTGCCGCCCGCCGACGGCGTGCCGAGGACACTGCTGCACTCCGACCCGCCCCAGCACACCCGCTATCGGCGGCTGGTGCAGCCGGCGTTCGCGCCGCCGGTGGTGCGGGCGCTGGAGCCGGCGATCCGGGGGCGGGTGCGGGCGCTGCTGGACGGCGTGGCACCCGGGGAGCCGTTCGACGTCGTCACACGGCTGGCGCTGCCGTTGCCGCTCGCCGTGATCGCGGAGCTGCTGGGGGTCGGCGGGGAGGCGGCGGACTTGGAGCGCTTCGCGGCGTGGTCCGACGCGGCGGTGCCCGGGGCGACCGAGCTGCCGGAGGAGGAGCGCCGGGCGCTGATGGGCGAGTGCTTCGGGTACCTGGTCGGGATCGCCAAGCGGAGGCGGAACGAGCCGGCCGGGGAATCCGACGTGGTGTCGCGGCTGGCGGCGGCGACGCTGGACGGCGAGCAGCTGTCCGACGCGGAGCTGGCGATGTTCCTCGTGCAGTTGCTGGTGGCCGGGAACGAGACGACGCGGCATGCGATCTCGGGCGGGTTGCTGGCGTTCGCGGAGCGTCCGGAGCAGTGGCGGTTGCTGCGTGCGGATCGGACGCGGGTGCCGGGCGCTGTGGAGGAGGTGCTGCGGTGGACGGCGCCGGTGCGGCACTTCTTGCGGACGGCTTCCGGGACGGGCGCCATGGCCGACGGCTGCCCGGTGGCGGTGGGCGAGCGCGTCTTGTTGGACTATCGGGCGGCGGGGTTCGACGCCGGTGCCGTTTCCAGCTCCGTTTCCAGCTCCGTTTCCAGCTCCGGCACGGCGGGTCCGGATCTCACAGCCTTCGACGTCACCCGCACCGACAACCCGCACCTGGCGTTCGGCCACGGTCCCCACTTCTGCCTCGGCGCGCCCCTGGCCCGGCTGGAGCTGCGGCTGGTCCTGGAGGAGGCGCTGGACCGGTGGGTGCGGATCGATGTCGCGGGTGCGCCGGTGTGGAACGGGTCGCCGGTGGTGTTCGGGCTGCGGGAGGTCGTGCTGACCGTGTCGTGAGTCGTCGGCGCGCATGCTTTTCGCACCGATCATGCCTCGTTCGGGTGGATACGGGCGCGTCGCGGGTATCAGTTCCCGGCTGCTGCCGCAGTCCGCTGCGATGCTGTGCTTCGCCACAAGAAGACAGCGAGAAGACAGCGCCCGACCGGGGAGGTCCGCGAGGTGCAACCCCTTCAGCCCGGCGATCCGCGTACCGTCGGGCCCTACGTGCTGATCGCACGCCTGGGCTCGGGCGGGATGGGGCACGTGTTCCTGGGCCGCACCCGCGGCGGCCGCACCGTCGCGGTCAAGGCGGTCAAGCCGGAGCTGGCCGGGAACCCGGAGTTCCGGCGCCGGTTCCGGCAGGAAGTGGCGGCCGCACGGCTGGTGTCCGGGCCGCACACGGCGCCCGTGGTGGACGCCGACCCGGAAGCCGCGATGCCGTGGCTGGCGACGGCGTACGTGTCCGGGCAGACGCTGCGCGCGGCGGTGGCCGAGGGCTGGCGGCTGCCGGAGGGCTCGCTGCTGGTGCTGGCCGGCGGCCTGGCGCGGGCGCTGGCGGAGATCCACGCGGCCGGCGTCGTGCACCGCGACCTGAAGCCGTCGAACGTGATGCTGGCGGTCGAGGGGCCGCGGGTGATCGACTTCGGCATCTCCCGGGTGACCGCGGCGACGGACTACACGCGCACCGACGTCGGGACCATCGTCGGCTCCCCGGGCTTCATGTCGCCTGAGCAGTCCCGCGGCCACAGCCTGACCGGCGCCACCGACGTGTTCTCCCTCGGCACCGTCCTCGCCTACGCCGCCACCGGCCACAACCCCTTCGGTGCCGGCCCCGACCACGCCCTGCTGTACCGCATCGGTCACGCCGAACCGGACCTGGACGCCGTCCCGGACCGCCTGGTGCCTCTGGTTCGCGCGTGCCTGGAGAAGGACCCGGCGCACCGCCCGACGACGGCGCAGATCATCCGGCACACGGCGGCGAAGCCGGAGGGTCCGTGGCTCCCCGCGGCGCTGACCGCGGCCATAGCGCAGAACGCTGCCGAGATCCTCGACTACGAGGGGATCGCGGTGTTCCCGGAGCGCGACACGCCTGCCGGGAACGGCCGGCACGCGGCGGGGACTGGAAGACACGCAGCGGCCGGAGCACCCGTGGAGCCCGGCACCCGCCAGACACGGATCGAGGCGCCGGCGCCGGAGACCCTGGTGCTGCCGCCGGATCGGGCGGGCGCACCGCCGAGCGAGCGCGTGGGCGTCGGCGAGCCGCCGCGGGAGGCCCGGGGCGCGGGCGGCGCGGGCTGGGTGGTCGGCGTGCTCGCGGTGGCGGTCATCGCGGCGCTGTCGACCGCGTTGGTCCTCGTACTCCGCAGCGGCGGCCACAACCCCGGCACCCCGCCGGCCGCTTCGGTCACCGGTGGTGCCAGCACGAGTTCGGCACCGCTCCCCCGCTCAGCCCACACCTCGACCCCGACCAGGGCCACCACCTCGACGGCGCCCTCGCCGACGGCGACCAGCAACTCCTCCGTCCCGACGGCGCCCACCACGGCCCAGAGCACGAACACCGTGTCGCCGACCACGACGACATCCAGCTCCAGCGCTTCGAGCGCGCCGAGCTCCACGCCGTCGACCACGCCGAGCAGCACGCCGAGTTCGACGCCGTCGACGACACCGAGCTCGTCGGCGTCCCACAGCGCGGCGCCGACGTCGGCGAGTGCGAGCCGCACGGGAGGGGCTGGACGCCGGGCGCCGTGAGGACGGGTCGGCGAGTGCTGACCCGGTCGCAGACCGCTGTCCCCGCGAATCCCCCGAAAACCGACCCCCGGCCGCCCCGCGACCTCAAAAGGTCCCTCAGTGCTAACCCGCATTCCGTCCGCCACCCCTTCGCCACACCAGCCCCACCCGTCCGGCGGCCGCGACGAACACCCAGCTCAGCGCCTCGCGCCTCGCCACCTCGTAAGCCCCGCCGCTCCGCCGCGACCTCCACCGGTAACCATCAAGCCCGCGCAGGACGTGCGCGCCATGCCGCGCCGCCCCCACACTGAGCGCAGCGAACCCGGGCCCGCACCCGCCTGCGGTCCCGGGTTCGCTTCGGTCCGGTGCGGCCGAATGGGCCGGCCCTCCGGTGCGGTGCGCCCGGCCGGCGGTGGCTCCCCGTCTGGCGCCGCACTACGCGCCAGTCCTTCGGCCACCGCGCGGTGCGCGCCGCCGTCCGTGGTGCTAGCTGATGCTCGCGAGGTCGACCGGGGGGAGATCCTTGACCTCCTCGCGGGTCAGGTCGACCTGGACGCCGAAGGTGGCGTCGACGACGTTGCGGATCGGGACCGCCACCTCCTTCTTCGTCCACAGGTGGCCCTCGGTCAACAGGATGTGGGTCACGTGGAGGTCCGGTGCGGCCACCAGGCCCTGGACACGGCCGATGTCGCCGTCCGCGGCGTGGACGCGCTCGCCGCGGCGGAGCTGGACCTCGCCGGCGGGGACGCGGTCGTAGGTGACCGTCTCGGGCTTGGCGCGGCCTCCGTAGCCGCCGAGGGCGCCGCCGTTGGCCGGCATGCTGCCGGTCGGCGGGCTGGGCGGCTGGATGACCTCGGTGGCCTCGGCCGGCTCCAGCCGGTCGAAGTCGAGGGTGGTGCAGATCAGCCGGATGCCGTCGGCCTGCGCGTGGTCGACCAGGCTGGCCGGGACCAGGCGCGCAGCGTGCACGTCCTTGCCGATCACGAGGTGGGTGATGGCGCGGCTGGCCGGATCGATGAGAATCCGGTGCAGCTGGCCGCAGTCCCCGTCGGCGCAGGCCACGCCCACGCCGATCTCATACGGACTCTCCTTTTCCTGCGTGGTGCTCATGAGCAGCCTCCTCACTGCCTGCGCGGTCCGCCTCGGCACCGCGCCCCCAGCCCCGCTACCCGGTCACACGGTTTGAAACCGCCCGCAGGGTTATCGGTGAGGAAGCGGGGCCGTCCGGAAACGGGCGGAGCAGACGGAGCCATGACCGGGAAGGAGCGGCTCATGTTCGGATTCGCGGCGGTCGCGCTGTTCGTGATCGCCTTCATCGTCAACGGCACCGCGACCTCGGTGAGCAGCGCGTGGTTCAGCCCCACCAGCCTGATGCTCGCCGGGCTGGCGTGCCTGGCCGTCCACCTGCTCGGGTTCCAGGCCGGCTGGCGGCCGGGCGGGTCGCGGCGCGGCTGGCTGCGCCGCTGATACCGCTGATGCCGCTGATGCCGCATCAGGCGACCTTCGCCCTCGTGGCATCGGCAGTGGCGGGCGCCATGGAACGGCGGCGTGGCTGCCGGGTACGGCGACGGCAGCCACGCCGGCTCAGCGCGCGGCCTCCCGGTCCGACCACGCCTTGATCGCGAGCAGCCGCAGCCGCAGGGTCTCGGTGTCCTCTTCCTGGCCGTCCAGACCTTCCGGCAGACCGTCGACCGCCACCCCGTGCGCGGTGAAGAATCCGGACGCCGTGCTGTGCGCCAGGTCCACCGCCACGCGGGGATTGGACACGAAAGTGCTTTCCACGTGCTTCCACACACCGTTCAGATAGGCCCGGTCCCCGTCCGTGAACCGGGGCGGGGGCGGTGTCGCGGCCGCACCGCCGGCACCGGCCGCCGGGTGGTCCGCGGCCCGGCCGCTCTCGATGAACCTCCCGATCCGCGAGCCGAATCCGCCGACCGAGCCGGTCACCGACTCCCGCCACGCGGGCGGGCCCAGGAACCAGGCGGCCGCGGCGGCGGCGGCCACCACCAACAAGACGATGAGAAAAATCAGCATGGTGTCACGCTCCACAACACGACGACCATCCCCACAGCTCCCGGTCCGCGCTCCCGCGGAGCCTTGGACCGGGCACTCACGGGGGCCCGAACGCGACCGTTACCCGCTCCACCGCGCGCCAATCGGCGCGAATCAGTGTTCTCAAACTCCCGCCGGCAGCGGAGGATGGGGGGATGGCGGACCATCCCGACGCCCGGCGCGCCCCGGCCGCCGGCACGCCCCGCGCCCCCGCCGGGCCCGCGCCGCCCGCCTTCGACGGCCAGAAGGTGCTGATCGTCGACGACGACCCGCGCGGCGTCTACGCGCTGGGCAGCGCGCTGGCGCTGCGCGGCCTGACCGTCGTGCACGCCGCCACCGGGCGGGAGGGCATCGCGGTGCTGCGGAAGGACCCGGGGATCCGCGCGGTGCTGCTGGACATCGCGATGCCGGACGTGGACGGCTACGCCACCGCCGCGGCCATCCGCGGGCTGGACGGCTGCGGCGGCCTCCCGATCATCGCGGTGACGTTCGAGGCGTCGGCCGCCGACCGGGCCAAGTGTCTGGCCGCCGGCATGGACGAGCACGTCCCGAAGCCGGTCGACGTCGAGCTCCTGCTGCGCGTGCTGCACGCGCTGATCGGGTAGCCCCGGACGAACCCGGGCCCGGGCCCGAGACCCGCTCAGGACGCGCTCAGGACGCGATCAGGACGCGATCAGGACGCGATCAAGACGGCGCTTCCCCGCCGGCGTCCGCACCGTCGTCGTCGACCAGCACCGCGTCCCGCAGCGTGCCCAGGATGCGGGTCAGGTAGCGCGACACCTGCATCTGCGACACGCCGAGCTCGGCGCCTATCTGGCTCTGCGTCATCCCGCGGAAGAAGCGCATCAGCAGGATCCGCTTGTCCCGCTCCGGCAACGCGGCCAGCAGCGGTTTCAGAGCCTCGCGGTCCACCACCCACTGGTAGGCGTCATCGTCCTCGCCGAGCGTCTCGCCCAGGCTCGCGCCCTGCTCGTCGCCCGGCACCAGCGGCCGCTCCAGGGAGGTGGCGCTGTACGCGGCCGAGGCGTCGAAGGCCTCGACGATCTCCTCCGGCTGCGCGCCGAGGTGCTCGGCCAGCTCGGCGATCGTCGGCGAGCGCCCGAGGCGGCGCTCCAGCTGCTCGGCCGGCGCGCCGTGCAGGGCCAGGCTCAGCTCCTGCATCCGGCGCGGGACGTGCACGTCCCAGGTGGCGTCGCGGAAGTAGCGCTTGATCTCGCCGGTGACCATCGGCGTGAGGTAGCCCAGGAACGCGGTGCCGCGCGCCGGGTCGAAGTTGTCGACCGCCTTGATCAGCGCCAGGTACGCGACCTGCTCCAGGTCCTCGGCGTTGTCGGCGGGCACGCTGAACCGCGAGGCGACGTAGCGCGCGTAGTTCATGTGCTCGGCGATCAGCTCGTCGCGCAGCACCCGATGGCGCGCGCCGCCCGGCGGGCACGCCGCGAGCTCCTCGAAACGCCGGTGGATCGCGGCCCGGTGCTCGGCACGGTCGCGGGGCGCGCCGCCGGAGCGGGGCGCCGGGAAGCGGCGGGTGGTCAGTTCGGGGTGCAGCTCCAGGGGGTGTTCGTCGCGGTCGGGCAGGGTTTCGCGGCCGGAGGCGGACGGCCTGTCGCGGCCGGCGCGCTGCGCCTGCCCCGGTATCTCCGGCCCCTGATCCGCGGGGTCACCGCCGGTCGCGCCGATCCCGCCGGGCACACCGAGGTCGCCGGGCACACCGGGCACACCGAGGTCGCCGGGCACACTCATGTCGCCGACCGCGCCGGCTCTCTCGTCCCCGCTGTCGCCTCCGCGCACCCCGCGCCTGCGCACCGTCGGTTCCCGCGCCCCGGTGCGCCCGCCGCGATCGTCCGCGACGTCGCCGGCGCCGGGACCGGACCCGCGCACGCCCCCGCTCACCGCGCCTCCGCCCGGCGGCCGTCCTCGGCGCCCGAAGCCCGCTTCACGATGTCCACCCGCACCCGGCCGCCCTCCTCGGCCCAGGTCAGGCTGTCCACCAACGCCGCGAGCAGCGACCATCCGAATCCGCCGACCTGCGGCTTGGAGCCGGGCCGGGCCTCGGCGGAGACCGTGACCCCGACGCCGTCCCGGCCGAGCCGGAACACGCACTCCAGCTCCTCCCCGGTGGCGTCGACCTCGTCGGGCAGCAGGAGCAGGCCGCAGGCCTCGTCGACGGCCAGCCGCCAGTCCTGCATCTCGGCCATCGAGAAGCCGGCCCGGGCCCCGAGGTGCCCGGCCGCCGAGCGGACCAGCACCACGAAATCGCGGTCGGCGGGGATCCGCAGCGTCACCGGCACTGCTCCGTCCCCGATCCCGACTCCGTCCACGCCGACCTCCAAGACACTCGTCCCGCGTTCCCCGACTCCGGCTTCCACATCGACACCCGGGCTAAACGCGTCTCCGGCTCCGGGTCCGGCCTCCGGCCCGCCGTCGACACCCTCAGCATCGAACCCGTCACCGACCGCGCCGGTTCCGCTGATGCCGCCGATCGCGCCGGTCCCACCGGCTCCGCCGCCGTCGTTCAAACGCTCCATGCGTCCTGACTCCCCTTCCACCGCGCCCACTGCGCCCCCACCGCGGCCGCGGCCCGGGGCCGCAGCCGGCACCACACCGCCTTGCCGCCGTCGTCGCCGACCGCCACGCCCCACGCCTCGGCGAGCCGGACCACGATCGCCAGCCCGCGTCCGCCGAGCCGGCGCTCGGCCGCCGGGATCACGCGCGGCAGGCCCGGCCCGCCGTCGTGGACGCTCACGGTGAGCGTGCCGTCACGTAACTCCAGGGCGATCCGCATCTCGGTCCCAGCATGCCGTACCGCGTTCGTGACCAGCTCACTGACCACGAGCGCGGCGTCGGCGACGAAGTCCAGGGCGGTCCATCGGCCGCAGGTGTCCTCCAGGAAGCGGCGCGCGCGGCCGGGGGCGGACGGCCCGGGGGCCAGGCGCATCTGGGCGAGGCGGCGCGGACTCATCGCGCCTGATTCCCAGCCGTAACAGGACCCGATATCGTCGGTAGCGATCGGGGATCACGCGGGCTGGGTGTGACAGGAGGCGCCATGGCGGTCGAGGGGTTCTCGGTCGAGGTCGACGGCGATCCGGAACGGGTCGGCGCGGGCCTTCGGCCTGAGAGCGCGGGTGCGGCCGTGGTGACGGTCGTCGGCGATGTCGACCTCGCCGCCGCCGACACGCTGTGGAGCGTGCTGGACGAGTACGTGCGGCCGGACACGGCCGTGGTCGTCGACTGCTCCAAGGTCGCCTTCCTGGACTCCATGGGGCTGCGCACGCTGATCCGCGCGCAGCAGAAGGCCGACGCTTCCGGGGCGCGCCTGACCCTGGCCTCCCCCTCGGAGGCGGTGCTGCGGGTGCTCCAGCTGGCCGGCGTCGCCGACCTGTTCGTGCTCGACTTCAGCGGGAGCGGCAGCGGAAGCTGACGGTCGGCCATCGCCACCCCTTCCTCACGCCGCCCGGAGCGGACGGCGCCACCGCGAACACCGCTACCCGCTCCACCGAATCCAAACTCGGTGAAGCGGGTGGCGATGTCAGCGGCCGCGCCGAGGCACCGTGTCGCCGGTCACGAGCTCATCACGGCCACATCACGGACCGATCACAGCCCGGGTTCCCGGTCGTAGAGCCGGCGGGCCCAGACGTAGCCGAGCAGGGCGAAGCCGGCGCACCATCCGAGCGCGATCCAGCCCTGGTTCCCGACCGGCGTGCCGCCGAGCAGACCGCGCACTCCGCCGATGATCGGGTTGAACGGCTGGTTCTCCGCCACCCAGCGGACCGCGGCCGGCATCGAGCCGGTCGGCACGAAGGCCCCGGAGATGAAGGGCAGGAACTCCAGCGCCACCACCGAGGAGCTGGCCCCGGCCACGGTCTCGGCGTTCAGCCCGAACCCGACGGCCAGCCACATGAAGCCGACGGTGAGCAGGCCGGTGATGCCCAGCGCGGCGAGCCAGCCCAGCACGGAGCCGCGCGGACGGTATCCGAGGCCGACCGCCACCGCGAACAGCATCGCGATCGCGATCAGGGTGCGCAGGAAGGAGCCGACGACGGCGCCGGTCAGCACCGACGGCCGGGAGACGGCCATGGTCCGGAACCGGGCGATCACGCCCTCGGTCATGTCGGTGTTGACCATGATCGCGGTGGTCTGCGCGCTGAAGGCGACGGTCTGGATCAGGATCGCGGGCGTGATGTAGTCGACGTAGTGCGACGAGCCGGTGCCGGCCAGCGCCCCCTTCATCGCTCCGCCGAAGATCGTCACGAACATCACCAGCAGGAAGCCGGGGGCGACGACCGTCGAGACCAGCATCATCGGGTAGCGCGCGGTGTGCTTGAAGTCGCGGCGGGCCATGGTCATGGTGTCGGTGTACGCGTGCGAGCTCATGCCATCGCCTCTTTCTCCGCGGCGTGCCCGGTCAGGGCGAAGAACACGTCGTCGAGGTCGGAGGCCTTGACGGTGAGCCCGGCGACGTCGACCGCGGCGTCGTCCAGAGCGTCCAGCACGGCGCGCAGCGAGCGCAGGCCGCCGTCGTGCGGCAGCTGGAGGGTCAGGCCGTCGGGCGCCGGCACCCGCAGGATCCGCGCCGCGGCGTCCAGCTCGCCGCGATCGGTGAACTCCACGTCGATCCGCCCGCCGGGGATGCGCCGCTTGAGCTCGGCGGCCGTGCCGTCGGCGACGATCCGCCCCCGGTCCAGCACCGAGACCCGGTCGGCGAGCTCGTCGGCCTCGTCGAGGTACTGGGTGGTGAGCAGAACGGTGGTGCCGCCCGCGACGAGGTCGCGGACGAAGTCCCACATGGTGCGGCGGCTCCGCGGGTCCAGCCCGGTGGTGGGTTCGTCGAGGAACACCACGGCGGGCTTGGCGACCAGCGTCATGGCCAGGTCCAGGCGCCGCTTCATGCCCCCGGAGTAGGTGGAGGAGATCTTGTCGGCCGCCTCCCCGAGGTCGAAGCGCTCCAGCAGGGCGTCGGCGACCCGGCGGCCCTCGGCCTTGCCCAGATGGTTCAGGTCGGCCATCAGCTTCAGGTTCTCGCGGCCGGTGAGCAGCCAGTCGACGGCGGAGAACTGGCCGGTGACGCCGATCGCGGCGCGTACCCGGTCCGGCTCGGCCACCACGTCGTGCCCGGCGACCGTGACCCGTCCGGCGTCCGGGCGCAGATAGGTGGTGAGGATGTGCACGGCGGTGGTCTTGCCCGCCCCGTTCGGGCCGAGCAGGGCGTGCACCGTGCCGGGCGCGACCGTCAGGTCGAGGCCGTCGAGGACGAGCTTGGGCGCGTCTCTCTTCTTGGTGCCGGGGAAGGACTTGCGCAGACCCTCCACGGCTATCGCGGGTGTGGACACCTCGGTCCCCCTCTGATCCCTCTCCCGGATCACTCGCGGCGCGGCCCGCTCAGCCCTCTTCCGCGTACCGGACGGTGATGTCGCTGGTGGTGCTGCGCAGCCGCAGCCGCACCGAACGCTCGCCGGGCGCCGGGGCGGCCCCGGCCTCCAGCTCGTTGTAGACGCGGCCGATCGTGGTCGCGACGTCCAGGTGGGCCGGGACTCCGCGCAGGACGGCGACGTCCACGGTCCCGACCGCGGTCAGCGCCTCGATGTCGCCGCTCTCGACGTGGTCCAGCCGGATCTTGCCGTTGGCGGTCTTGGCGGTCACCCCGGCCGCGGCGTAGTCGACGAAGATGTCGCCGTTGGCGTTGGTGACCCGCGCGTCGCCGTCGACCCGGCCGATGTGGCTGGTGCCGTTGGTGTTCTTCAGCACGGCCTCGCCGCCCACCCGGTGCACCCGCAGGGTGCCCGAGCTGGTCTGCACCTCGGCGCGCCCGGCCACGTGGCCGACGTCGACCTGTCCCATGGCGGTCTTGGCGTTGAGGCTCTCGGCCTGCTCCACCCGGATCTCGCCGAAGGCGGTGTCCAGCGACACGGCGCCGAAGCTGCCACCGAGGTCGAAGTCGCCGAACGGACTGGTGGCACGGACCGCCGAACCGGCCGGGAGCTCGACGCGGACCAGCACGTTCTCGGACTTCTTGGCGGAGGTGTACCACTTGGGCTTGTGCCCGACGACGCGCAGGGTGCCGTCGTCGAAGGTGACGCGCGTGGCCTCGGCGGCCTTGACGTCGTTCGGGTTGTTCGGGTCGGCCGGGCGGACCTCGACGGCGGTGTCCCCGCGCTCCGAGGCGACGATGGTGGTGTTGCCGACGCCGAGGTCGAGGACGGCGTTGATGGGGCCGGGGGTGGTGAAAACGGGCATGGCGAATCCTTCTCTCGATGCTGGGAGCTTTGATGGACTGCTGGGTGACGCGACGTGCCGGGGGAAGGGCTAGCGGGCCCAGCCCGAAAGGCTCTGCCCCGTGGTCATGGTGTTGCGCGGCTGGCGCGGCCGGCGCGCCTCGTTCTCCAGCGCCGCGGCAGCCGCCCGGACCAGCCAGGTGTTGACGGAGAACCCGAGGGCGTCGGCGGCTTCCTCGACGCGGGACTTCAGGTGCGCGGGCAGCCGGAGGTTGATGCGGACCATCTGCCCGTCGCCGTCCTCGGGCGCGCTGGGCAGCTGAACCTGGGACACCGAAGCCGACCGCTCCTCAGCCGCCGTCTCCGCCGCCGGACCCGGCGCGGCCGAGGCCGGCACCGCCACCACGAACTCCGGGTCGGCACCACGCAGCCGCACTTCCACCGACCCCGGCGCCATCTCGGCGGTGATCTCCTCCGCCGCCGCGCTCAGCGCCTGCAGCAGCGTCAGCCGGATGGCCGCCTCCAGGGGGGACGTGAGCCGTTCGGCCAGCTCCAGCGCCGCGTCCCCGCCGGCCTCGGCGACGGTGAGGAGCTCGGAACGGACTCCGGCGACGTAGGGGTTCAACTTCATGGCACCACTATGGCACCACTCGCGGTGCCACGCAACCATGTTTGGCACCAATGTGGCTCAGCTTGGCTCCGATTGGCTCAGCCGTGGCATCACGCTGCGTCGAGGAAGGCCAGCACCGCCAGCACCCGCCGGTTCCCGTCCAGGTCCGGCAGCAGCCCCAGCTTCGAGAAGATCATGTTGATGTGGTTGCTGACCGCCTTCTCGGTGATCACCAACCGCGCGGCGATGCCGGCGTTGGCGTGGCCCTCGGCCATCGCCGCCAGCACCTCCCGCTCCCGCGGCGTCAGCGCGCCGAGCCGCTCGTCCCGCGAGCGGCGGGCCAGCATCTGCGCGACGACTTCGGGGTCCATCGTGGTGCCGCCGGCCGCGACGGTCCGCACCGCTTCGACGAACGAGCGCACGTCGGAGACCCGGTCCTTCAGCAGGTACCCGATCGCGCCCGCGCTGTCGGACAGCAGCTCGCGCGCATACAGCGGCTCCACATGCTGCGACAGGATCAGCACCGGCAGGCGGGGCAGCGCGCTGCGCGCCTCCAGCGCCGCGACCAGGCCCTCGTTCTTGAACGTCGGCGGCAGCCGGATGTCCGCCACCGCGACGTCCGGGCGGTGCGAGATCAGCGCGTCGAGCAGGTCCGGCCCGGTCTCGACCGCGGCCACCACCTCGAAGCCGTGCGCGGTCAGAAGCCGGACCAGGCCGTCCCGGAGGAGAGCCTGGTCTTCAGCCAGCACTACGCGCATGCCTACCCACCCGTCTCCCGGCCCCGCTCCTGCGGAGCTTCAGCCCGAGATATCCGTAGGCGCCCTACCTCCAGGACCACTGACGTCGGCCCGCCGACGGGGCTGGCCACGGACACCGTCCCGTCGAACGCCGCCAGCCGCCGTCGCACTCCGGCCAGCCCCTGCCCGCGCTCGACGTCCGCGCCCCCGCCGCCGTCGTCCCACACCTCGGCGGTCACCCGGTGGGCGTCCGCGAACACTGCGATCCGGGCGTTGTCCGCCCCGCTGTGCTTCAGCACGTTCGCCAGCGCCTCCGCGATCCCGAAATACAGTGCCGACTCGCGGGGCGCGGGCAGCCGCTCGGTCAGCTCGTAGCGGACCTCCACCGGGATCGGCGACGCGTACACCAGCGCCCGCAGCGCGTCGCCGAGTCCGCGTTCGGCCAGCACCGGCGGGTGGATGCCGCGGACCAGGGAGCGCAGTTCGGCCAGGGCCGCGCCGCTGTGCTGGCGGGCCTCGGCCAGCAGCGCGATCGCCTGCTCGGGGTGCTCGCGCACCAGGTCCTCGGCCATCCCCAGGCTCAGGCCGACGGCCGCGAGCCGGGCCTGCGCCCCGTCGTGCAGGTCGCGCTCGATGCGGCGCAGCTCGGCGTCGGCGTCGTCGGTGGCGCGCTCGCGGGTCTCCGTCAGGGTGCTGATGCGCTCGCTGGCGTCGCTCGGCGCCAGCAGCCCGCGGGCGACCAGCGCCTGCGCCCGGATGAGGGACGGCCCGGCGAACGGCGCCAGGGCCAGCGCCGGGATGCCGAAGGCGAGGCCGAAGGGCCAGAACGGGTCGTCGCTCAGGGCCAGCGCCGGGACCGAGCAGATCCCGACCACGCCCCAGCCGGCCAGGGTCAGCGGCAGCAGGCCCAGCGCCAGGCCGACCGGGACGTTCACGAACAGCCACAGCAGGTCCCGCCACGTCGCGGGATCGCCGAGCAGCCAGCGCAGCCGCCCGCGTCCGACCCGCGGCAGGTAGGGGACGGGGATCTCGACCCCGCTCCACTCCCGGGCGATCCGCCGCTGCCGGCCGGCCACGGCGCGCACCATGCCGACCGCCGGTGCGAACAGCACCACGCCCCCGGCCAGCGGCATCAGGCCCAGCCCGAGCAGCGCCAGCACCAACAGCGGGATGCCGGCGGCCAGCGACACCGCCGCGATCGCCACCCCCCGCCCCGCGGCCAGGACGGCGGCCGAGGCACGCTCGCGCCACACGTCGCCGCGGTCCGCGGATATCTCCGCCTGCCCGGCCATCCGTATCCCCCCTTCGCGACCCGACACTAGCGGGCCCTACGCGCCGACGGCGGCGAGCGCCGGCGTCCGCAACGCCCGGCGCGCCGCGCCGAGGCAGGCGGCCATGGTCAGCGCCACGACGACGGCGGTCACCCCGAGGAACACCCCGATGCCCTGGTCCGGCAGCCAGTCGCCGGTCCGGGCGTAACTGAACGGAAGGATGCCGACAAGCGCCGCGAGGGTTCCGGACACCAGCCCCGCGACCAGTACCACCGCCGCCTCCCAGCCCAGCGAACGCCGCACCTCCCCCGGTGTGTCGCCGATCAGCCGCCGCTGCCCGAACTCGCGGCGCCGGTGCAGGGTGCCCGCGACGGCGAGGTTCGCCACCACGACCGCCGCGAACAGCGCGATCATGCCGACCACCAGGAAGCTGAGGGTCTGCACGCCCTTGTCGTCGGCGGTGGGCGTCAGGTGCGCGGCGCGGTTCGCGTCGTCCTGGATGAACTGCTGGTACAGCGCGCCGTTGGCGAGCGCCACGAACAGGATGACCGGCATCAGGACCCCGGCGGCCTGCCGCGAGTGCTGGCGCAGCTCGGCCTCGGCCAGGTAGCCGCCGGTTCCGCGCATGAGCGGCCCGAGCACCGCGGCGGTGGCGCGGATCAGCACCGGCGCCAGCACCGCCAGCCCGAGGGCGGTGAGGATGCAGGCCTGTCCGGCCACGGACATGGCGTCGTAGCCCTCGTCCTTCATCATGGTCGCGACCATCACCGCGGCGTTCACGCCCAGCCCCAGCAGCACGACCGCCCAGATCACGCGCTTGCGGCCCAGGCCCGCGTCGTCGGTGGCGGACGTGACGAGCGCGGCGGCGGTGCTCTGGTTCGCCGCGCGCCGTCCGGCCACCACCGCGGCGCCGCCGGCGGCGAGCACGATGTCGCCGAACCCGATGCTCAGCGCGGTGGCGCCGAAGCGGTGGCCGACGCCGTGGGAGACCTGGTGGCTGGACTTCAGGGCGGCCGTCACCGCCCGGCCGAGCGCCATCCCGGTCGGCGTGGCCGGGATCGCCGAGGCGGCCAGCAGGGCCGCGGTCTCGACCATGATCATGCGCCGGATCTGGCCGGGCAGCGCGCCGGCCGCCTTCAGCAGCGCGATCTGCCGCTCGCGCTGCCGCACGGCCAGGCTCAGGGTCGCGGCGGTGCCGAAGGCGATGATCAGGGCGCCCCAGCCACCGATGACCAGCGCCATGGTCTGCAGAGTGTCGCGGTCGGCTTTGGACACGCCCGGGGCACTGCCGCTTTCGTAGAGGGAGGCGAAGGCGGTGAGGATGGCGCCGCCGAGGTACAGGTTCAGGAAGGTGGCGAGGTACATCGCCCGGTTGTGACGCAGGTTGCTGAAAGTCAGGGTCCACATGTCAGGCCGCCACCTTCCCGGGCCGGAACGCCGCCATCCGGGCCGCCACGCCGGTCGCCTCCGGCGCCCGCATCTCGTCCACGATCCGGCCGTCGGCCAGGAACAGCACACGGTCCGCGTAGGCGGCCGCCACCGGATCGTGGGTCACCATCACGACCGTCTGCCCGTACTCCCGTACGGCTTCGCCGAGCAGCACCAGGACCTCGGCGGCGCGCGCCGAGTCCAAAGCGCCGGTGGGCTCGTCGGCGAACAGCAGCGCCGGCCGGGTCACGATGGCCCGCGCGATCGCCACCCGCTGCTGCTGGCCGCCGGACAGTTCGGCCGGGCGGTGGTTCAGGCGGTCGCTCAGGCCGACGCGGTCCAGCACCTGGCGGGCGCGGCGCTTGTCGACGGTGATCCCGGCGATCCGGGCCGGCAGCAGGACGTTCTGCCAGACGGTCAGGGTCGGCAGCAGGTTGAAGGCCTGGAACACGAAGCCGACCCGGCCGCGCCGGAAGCGGGTGGCGGCGGTCTCGTCGGAGGTGTCGAACTCCTGGCCGCCGATCAGGATCCGGCCGGAGTCGGCCCGCTCAAGCCCGGAGGCGGTGTTCAGCAGCGTGCTCTTGCCGGATCCGGACGGCCCCATCACGGCGGTGAAGGTGCCGTAGGGCAGTGCCAGGCTGACGTCATCCAAGGCGGCGACGCGGACCTTGTCGCCGTAGGTCTTGCTCACCTTTTCCAGACGCAGCGCGTCTTCCATGGCTGTCATGTGTTCCAGGCTTCCGGGAAGCGTTCGGGGAAACAGGGGTGCTAGCACCTGTCTTCGCTCGCCCCATGCGCGCCCGTCGGCGGATGTCGACCGATCTTCCCATCAGCTGATGAATACGGCATCAGACACTTCTCGGGTCTTATCCCATCGCTGCCACCCAAGATGTGAAGATGTGCCTCATGCCACACACCCCCGGCACCCCCGGCAGCGGCCACCGCTCGCCCACCCGGCGCGGGCGGCCGAAGCGTCCGCTCCCGGCGGCGCAGGTCGTCGCAATGCTCGTGCTCGCCCCGACGATCGGGCTGTTCTTCGGCGGCGCGCTGTTCGTGCTGTTGTGCACGGCCGCCGCGACGGTGGCGGCGGTCCGGGTGCGGCCGGACGGGCTGTGGTGGGTGCTGCCGGCGGTACCGCTGGCGATCTGGACGGTGAGCGTGGGCCGGCGGTTGTTGCTCGACGCGCCCGACGGCGGAGCGAAGCAGGCGGTCGCCGTCGCGCACGGCATGATCGACGCGTTCCCGGCGATGGTGCTCGCGCTGGCCGCGGCGGCGCTGGTCGCCGTGGTGCGCCGGTCGGCCGCCCGCGGGAGGTCGGTCCGTGCCTGACTACCGGAACGGCCCCGAGCGCGGGCGCGATCGCGGTCGCGGGGGCGGGGGCGGGGGCGGGAAGAACGACGGGGTACCGCAGCGCCCGCGGATGCAGCCTCCTTACGATCTGACACCGAACACGCCGATCTACCCCCGCGTGCAGGACGACCTCCGCTACCGGCGCCCGCAGCCGGCACCGGCGCCGCCGGCGCGCCGCACCGGACGCGTCGCCGTCGCCGCCCGCGCCCTGCTCGCCGCCGCCGCGGCGGCGGTCCTGCTGGCCAGCGGGGCGACCTGGGCCGCGTACCACAACCTGACCTCGGGCCTGCTCACCTCGGACGCGATCAACGCGATCCGCTCCGGGGAGAAGGGCTACGTCGCCCCGCACCTGGACGGCTCGGTCAACCTGCTGCTGATCGGCCTGGACTCGCGCAAGGACATGGACGGCAACGACCTGCCGACCGACTTCGTCGAGCAGGAGCTGCACGCCGGCTCCTCGGAGATCGGCGGCTACAACACCAACGTCCTGATCCTGATGCACATCCCGGCCGACGGCGGCCGGGTGACCGCCTTCTCGATCGCCCGCGACGACTACGTCGAGGAGCCCGGCGGCGGGTCCAGCGTCGGCGAGATCCCCGACCTCGGCACGCACAAGATCAAGGAGGCGTACGGCCGTGCCAAGGGCATCGCGGAGCAGCGGCTGAAGGACTCCGGGATGACCGACAAGGCGCAGATCGAGAAGATCAGCCGGGAGGTCGGGCGCGAGTCGACGATCCGCGCGGTGCAGCTGCTCACCGGCGAGCACGTGGACCACCTGGCCGAGATCAACCTCCTGGGCTTCTACGACATCGCCCAGGCCGTCGGCCCGATCGAGGTGTGCCTGAACCACCCGGTCGACGACCCGATCGAGGACGGTGCCGGGACCGGCCTGAAACTGCCGGCCGGCCACTCCGAGCTCGACGCCGCCACCGCGCTGCAGTTCGTCCGCCAGCGCTTCCACCTCCTGCGCGGCGACCTCGACCGCAACCGCCGCCAGCAGGCCTTCCTGTCCTCGGTGATGCACAAGCTGCGCAGCGAGGGCGTGATCGGCGACCTGGGCAAGATGCGGTCCCTGTTCCAGGTGGTGAAGAAGGACCTGGTCATCGACGACTCCTGGGACGTGCTCGACTTCGCCACCCGCGCGCAGAACCTCACCGCGGGCAACGCGGACTTCCGCGAGCTCCCCATCACCGGCCAGCCGGTCCTGCCCGGCGACGGTTCGGTGAACACGGTGGACCCGTTGCAGATCCGCCGGATCGTGACGTCGGCGTTCGGGGACGTGAAGGACGACACCGGCGACACACCCCAGGGTCCCGGCACCGACGGCGGCGACGGCCCGGGGGGAATCGGTCCCACCGGCCTGCCGACCGGCGGCGGTCCCCTGGGCACCCGGGACCCCGGCCCGGCCCGGCTGCCCGGACCGGGCGGCGCACCCGCCGCGCCCGGACCGTCGGCGTCCGCGGCCACCGTCCCCTCGCACACCGTCGTCGACGTCTACAACGCCACCACCACCCGCGGCCTGGCCACCTCGGTCGCGGAACTGCTGACCTCCTCGGGCTGGCCGGTGGACAAGACCGGCGCCTCGACCGCCCAGAACCACACCACGATCCTGTACGGCAAGGGCGCGGCCGAGGCGGCGGCCCAGCTCGCCGCGAAGCTCGGCGTCGTGGCGGTCCCGATGCCGTCGGCCCGCGCCGCCGCCGACCGCGTGATCGTCCGCCTGGGCGCCGACTACACGTCGTCGGCCGGCCCGCAGGACGACCCCACCGCCGCGACCCCGACCGGCCCCTCGGGCCCGGGGACGACCGCGGGGTCGGCGGCCCCGTCGCCGCCCCCGCCGCCGGCCGGCATCGCCATGGACGACGGCATCACCTGCGTGAACTGACGGCTTACGGAACGCCGCCGGCGCCGGCGTGGCCCGGGCGACGGTGAGACCCGCCCCCATACCTCGACATTCTAGGTATCAGGCGGCGGGCGTCGCCGCAGGTCCCGGACTGGGATCGCCCGAACCGTGGAATGACGCACCCAGCGGACTCACACCACGGATCAAGAAAGCGGGACACGACGATGGGCTGCGGCTGCCTCCTGGCATTGTTCGGATCGGCCTTTCCTCGCCTGGCCCTGCTGTTCACGTGGCTGTTCACCGACCGCGTGGACGTCGCCTTCGACAACGGCTGGCTCGCCCCTCTGGCCGGGGCGATCTTCCTGCCCTTCACGACTCTGCTGTACGTCCTCGTCTACGCTCCGGTGCGCGGCGTCACCGGCTTCGGCTGGGTGCTGGTCGTCCTGGGCTTCCTGTGCGACCTCAGCTCGTACGGCGCCGGGGCCCGAGGGCGCCGGCAGCAGGCTGCGCGGCAGCGCTAGCGCCGAGGGCCACCGCACCGAGCACCGCCACCACGCCGCACACCCCGTTCCAGCCGAAGGCCGAGTAGGCGCGCACCCCGAGCCAGGAGCCCGCGCTGCCGCCGAGGAACGCGCACGTCATGTAGGCCGTGTTCAGCCGCGCACGGGCCTCGGGCCGCAGGGCGAAGATGCGCGCCTGGTTGGCGACCTGGCCCGATTGCATCGCCACGTCCAGGGCCAGCATCCCGGCCCCGAGCCCGGCCAGGCCGACGGCGCCTCCGACGCTCCCGAGGAGCAGCACGCCCGCCGCGGCCGACAGCCCGGCCAGGCTTCGCAGGTTCACGGCGTCGGGTCCGAGCCGGTCCGCCGCCCGGCCGGCGCGCGGTGTCACGAGCATGCTCCCGGCCCCGACCAGCGCCAGGACGCCGACCGCGGGGGTCCCGAGGTGGTAGCGCGGGCCGGTGACGTGCAGCGCGAGGGCCGTCCACGCCGCGCTGAACGCCGCGAACGCGAGCACCTGGTACCGGCACGACCGCCGCAGCATGGGTTCGGTGCACACCAGCCGCAGTGACGCCGCCACCAGCGCGGGATAGCGCTCATCGGTGCTCGGCGTCGTCGGCGGCAGGAACGCGGCCATCGCCGCCGAGAGCGCGAGGACCACCGCGGCCGCGATGAGATACGGCGCCCGCCATCCGAGCCACTCCCCCAGCACGCCGGAGAACGTCCGCGCCAGCAGGATCCCGCCGATCAGCCCGGACAGCAGCGTCCCCGTCACCTCGCCTCGCCGCTCCGGCGCGGCCAGCCCGGCGGCCATCGGGATCAGGATCTGCGGGACCACGGTCGTCAGCCCGATCAGCGCGCTGGCCACCGCCAGCAGCGGCAGCGCGGTCGCCGTCCCCGCCACCACGAGACCGCCGGCCGTGAGCAACAGCAGCGTCGTGATCAGCCGCCGATGGCGCAGCCGGTCGCCGAGCGGCACCAGCAGGAAGATGCCCGCCGCGTAGCCGAGCTGCGAGCAGGTGGTGACGAGAGCGGCAGAAGCCCTGCCCACTCCCAGCCCATCGGCGATCAGAGGGCTGATCGCCTGCGGGAAGTAGATGTTCGCGACCGCGACGCCGCACGCCACAGACAACAACAGGATCAAAGGCCGACGCAGCACTATCCCCCCAGGGAACCGGTTTAACAAGTTCCCGACACCGTACACCAGTTAAACCGGTTCCGCGCTAGACTGCCGGGGTGAGCACGCCCGCCTTCCGCACCGGCTCCGGCCGGATCAGCCTCGACTTCATCCGAACCCTGCGATGGCGCGGATCCGCCGGGGAGGTCGAGGAGCTCGACGCGCCGGAAGCCCTCGCCGCTTGGGTGTCGCAGCTCGGCCCTTACACCACCGGCATCGCGATCCCCCCGCCCTCCGCGCGCGCTCTCCGCACCGCTCACGAGACGCGTGAAGCCGTCTACGCGCTGCTGAAAGCTGCCCGGACCACCGGCGCCGCCGACTGCCCGCCCGAAGCCCGCGGCCTGCTGAACACGATCGCCGCCGCGCCGACTCCGTACCCCGTCCTGGACGTCCACGGCGCCCTCACCCACACCGCCGCCGACCCCGTCGCGGCGCTCCTGGCCCTCATCGCCCGCGACGCGCTGGACCTGGCGACCTCGCCCCTGCTGGCCCGCGTCCGCGACTGCGCCGGCCCGAACTGCGGCGCCTGGTTCCTGGACACCTCACGCCCCGGGACACGCCGCTGGTGCTCGATGGACCGCTGCGGCAACCAGGCCAAGAAGAGCACGTGGCGCAGCAAGCAGGCCGCGCACGACTAGGCTCCGCCCGCGTGCGGGACGGGAGACACGGTGGTGTACGACGCATTCACGGCGACCTGAAGCGGTGCCGATCTGATCAGAGCCTTGAATCCTCAGTACGCTGTCCGCCGGGGGCCATGCGTGGCTCCCGCCAGATGGTGGGACCTCGGGATGGAGGGCGTGTGCCTGAGCTGATCGGCGGCCGGTACCGGCTGGACCGGGAACTGGCGGCCGGCGGGTTCGGGACCGTCTGGGCGGCGTTCGACACCGCGCTGCGGGTGGAGGTGGCCGTCAAACAGGTGAAGCTCGACCCGTCGGCCACCGGTGCCGAGCGGGACAAGGCCGTGGCCCGGGCCGAACACGAGGCACGCAACGCCGCCCGGCTGCGCGACCATCCGCACATCGTGGCGGTCCACGACGTGGTCACCGAACGCGGCGCGCCGTGGCTGGTGATGCAACTGGTGGCGGGCAGGTCGCTGCACCAGGAACTCGCCGCGCGCGGCCGGCTGAGCCCGGACGAGGCCGGGCCGATCGCCGAGGCCGTGCTGTCGGCGTTGGCGGCGGCACACGATGCCGGGATCGTGCACCGGGACATCAAACCGGCCAACATCATGCTCGCCTACGACGGCACCGTGTTGCTGACCGACTTCGGGATCGCCAAACACCATGTCGACACCGCCCAGACCACTCTGGGCACGGTGATCGGGTCGTTGCCGTACATGGCGCCAGAGCGTCTGGACGGCCGGGACCTGGCGGCCGGGGATCTGTTCGCGCTCGGCGCGACCCTGTACGAGATGACCGAGGGAGTGTCGCCGTTCGCCCGCGACTCGATGACCGCGGTGATGTCCGCGGTCGTCCTTCAGCACCCGGAACCGCCGAAGCATGCGGGTTACCTGACCTCGTTGGTGCTCGCACTGTTGGCCAAGGATCACACAGCCCGGCCCGACGCCCGGACGGCGCTGGCGATGATCAAGGGGTCGGTCGCGGGCGCGACGGTTGCGCCCGCGCCGCCCGTCGCGCCGACTGTGGTGGCGACGGTCGCCGCGCCGGTACCGGCCGGCGGGCCGGAGACGGCTTCGGCCCGGGTCGCGGTCGCGTCCTCGGCCCCGGTCGCCGAGACCATGGCCGCCACAGCCGGCGCAGTAGGCGGTCCCGAGGCTGGTTCCGGCCGGCGCCACGGTCGGAACCTGGCGAACGAACTCATCCGGTTGGCCGCCGGCGCAGGCGACCAGGCTGATGAGGCGCAGCGCGTGCTGTGGGCGATGGCGCTCCGGCTGGCCGACCACGACCCGCGGATGGCCGAGCGGCTGGTCGACGCCATCCCGGAGACCGGCTGGTCCGGCGAGGCGCGGATCGCTCTGGCCCAAGCCGTCTGGCCGAC
The DNA here is from genome assembly GCF_039531675.1 of Catenulispora subtropica. Classification (NCBI taxonomy): domain Bacteria; kingdom Bacillati; phylum Actinomycetota; class Actinomycetes; order Catenulisporales; family Catenulisporaceae; genus Catenulispora; species Catenulispora subtropica. The sequence continues at coordinate 78,455 of NZ_BAAAQM010000019.1, read as the reverse complement.
CGATCCACAGCAGGCCAGACGCCTGATAGCCAACCTCGCTCCGCAGGTCGAGGCCGGCGACCGGTGGGAGATGCTGATGACGGTGTGCCGGATCGACGTGCGGGCCGCCGAGCGCCTGATCCACTCCGCCGACGAGTCCGATGGCTGGAAGTCCAACGATCTGACCGTCCTCGCCACAGCGGTGGCGGCGGTCGACCCGGCAGAGGGCGAGCGCCTGGCCCGAAGCGTCCCGTCAGACGAGGAGCGGCCGGCGGCACTGGCCCGTGTCGCCGCCGTGATCGCGGCGGCGCACGCCGGGCGCGCGCGGGAACTGACCGAAGAGGCGGTCATCGCCGCCGCCGCACTGACCGACCGGGCGGAACGGTCGGAAGCCCTGTACAAGGTGACCTGCGCGGTCGCGATGTTCGATCCGCACCGGGCCGAGCAGATCGCCCGCAGCATCACGGAGCCGCTCGATCGCCGGGAGAGACGCCGCGTCCGGCAAGGGACCTTTGTCGACGGTGACGCTGTGCAATGGTTCCCTCCGGCGCTGGCCGCTGTGGCCGCTGTGGTCGCGCCGACCGACCCGCGCCGGGGATGGCAGCTGGCGGAGGAAGCCGAAGCTGCCAAGTTCTCTCCCGAACATTTCCACCTGGGCTTCGTGGATCAGTCGCCCTTCGTCGAGATGCTCGCGCACCTCGCCCTGGCATCAGTCGCCACCGATCCGCACCGGGCGCGCCGCCTGGCCGAATCGGCATTGCACGTCGCCGACACCGAATACGGCTACTACTCGGTCGATGCCGCGGCCGCACTGGCCGGCGCCTTCCCCGACCTCGCCGAACGCATCGCCACCGGGCTGACGTGGAAGTATCAGCGAGACGAGATGCTGGCGCGGCTGGCGGTCAGCCACCCGGAGGTGGGCGCGCAGCTCAGGGCCGCGACACCGCCCACCGCCTCATCGGTGCTGGCAGCCGCCGCGACCGACCCGTACCTGGCAGCGGGCCGGGCGCGGGCGATCGTCGACACCGAGCACCGGTTCGCCGTGCTGGTGCAGCTCGCGGAGGCGATCGCCGACCGTGCCCCGGACCTGGCCGGCCGACTGTGTGACGACGCCGAGAACAGCATTTTGGACGATCCGGACTTCTTCGCGGTGGTCGACCTCCTGTCGACGGCCGCCCGCGCGGCCGCGGACCCGGACCGTGCGCGCACCCTGCCGGACGCGCTGCTCCGGATCGCCGAGGCGGTGCCCGCCGGCCCGGCCCGCGACGCGGCTCTCGGAACGGCCGCGACGCTCGTCGCCGGGTTCGATCCCGGCCGCGCGGAAGCGGTGGCCCGCAGCTTGGGCGACGACCGGTGGCGGCTGTGGCCGCTCGGGCTCGTCGCGTGCTGCCTGATCCGAGGGACCGATCCGCGGACATGGGAACCGGCCACCGCGGCAGTCACGTTCGCCGCGAATGCCCTCTTTACGCCGGAGTGGAACAAGTAACGTCCCCGATCAAGCCGCGAACCGCAAGAAGCCTGGCGGCGCCGGCGGCCGGCCGGTGTCTTTCGACGCCGAGCACTACCGGGACCGCGACACCGTGGAACGCTGCGTCAACCACGCCACATCCTTTGCTGGGCCGAGGACACGAGCAGCCGAAGCCGGCACGGCTGGGGCCCCGCACACGGCGGGGCCCCAGCGAATCAGAACCCGTCAACTCTGTCGCAGCGCCGGCATCGGGATCGGCACGTTGAACGTCGCCGCCCCGACGCCCACCCCGCCCTGGCACGTGTTCGGCGGATCCGTCGTCACGCCCCGGGTCGAGGGCCTCTCCGCGGCCCAGAACATGTAGCCCAGCATGCCCGGCGTCGTCCCGGCCCCGTTCGGCGCGGCCGACTGCACCCAGCTGCCGGTGGCGTTCTGCAGCGACGAGCCGAAGTCCGTGCACTCGGGCCGGACCTGCGACCCCTCCGCGATGTACAGGCTGCCGGTGAACTTCGCCGGCGCCAGCGGCGGGATCGGCGGACTGTAGTTCGCCTTGCCGGTGAGGTGCTCCTGCCAGTTGGACTCGGCGGTGGAGGCCGAGGGCTGCTTGCTGGGCACCATCGCGTTCGCGTAGTCCAGAACCGGGTTCGCCGTGGTGAGCCAGTTGGCGGTGGCGTACTGGTCGAGCCCGATCAGCCACCGGTCCCCGGCCGCCACGTCGATCGTGAACCGCGCCGTGGGGTCGGCACCGGTCGCGTCGTACGGATGCGCGGCCCGGTAGGCGCTGACGAAGCTCTGCAGCCCGGCCAGGTTCGGACTCGAGCTGTTCTCGTAGTCGATCTCCATTCCGACGCCCAGCCGGGTCGCGAGCGCGGCCGCCTTCTGGCCGAGCAACGCGGCGTTCTGGCTCAGTGCGGAGTCCCACGCGGACACGTACGTGATACCGCCGATCGAGAGCATCACCCGGACGCCGTGGCTGGTGAAGTAGTTCACCACCGCCGGGGTCATGCCGACCGGCACGCCGTCGGCGTCGCCGGCGTCGTTCGTGCCGTTCAGCAGCTTCAGGGGATTGACGAAGCTGAGCACGACCACGTTGACCGAGGGGTGGCCGTCCCCGCGGTCGATGAGCCAGTGGTTGTTCGTGTCGAAGTCCGTCATGTCGCGGACGGTCCCCCACAGACAGGCGTCGTCGGAGCAGTGCCATGCCCCGTAGACCTGGAGGGGGGTGCTCGTAGCGGCGGCGGCGGTTGTGGCGACCGCGCCCGGGGTGAGGGCCGCGGTGACCGACGTCACAATCGCGGCGAGGAATCTGAGACCTCTGAGTCGTGCGCGCATCGACGCTCCCTGACGAGTGGCCCCTGCAATGTGGTCTACACCATCGATCCGGGCGCCTGACCTGTCAAGACGCTGCCGACCTCACGGCGACGGCACAATTGCCGCCGCACGCCGAGAGGGCACCCTCTAGGGTCTCCCTTGTCCAACCCTTGACCGTCGACACACCCTTGACCGTGTTTCAGGGCGTTGTTACGGTCCGCGATGTACTAGCCCCTCAGTACTGCCCACCTTAGTACTGGCCGTTCGCGGCACCGGGGCGGAATCGGCGTTCCTCCCGGACTCACTCCTGCCCGAAAACGGGCCGGAGACGGGCGCGCGCCGCAACCCAGCACGGTCCCAATCGTCCCACAACGACAGGAGACTCCGTGTCCCACCTGCCACCCGGCAGAACCCGCAGGGTTCTGCTGCGCACCGGCTACGCGCTGGTCGGCGCACTCGCCCTCGTCACCCTGGGCTCCACCGCCCCGGCCCAGGCCGTCCCGCAGGCCGCCGCCCAGGCGACGGCGCAGACCGCCGCGGCGAGCACGTCCCAGGTGCCCGCCGTGAACGTCTGCGACCAGCACGTCGCGCCGCACCACGCGGCCTGCCTGGCGCTGCGCCGGACCGACAAGCTGCCGAACACCGGCATGGCCTTGTCACCGAACGCGCTACCGTCCGGCTACGGCCGCAGCGACCTGGTCTCGGCCTACAACCTGCCGTCCAGCGGCGGGTCCGGCCAGACGGTCGCGATCGTCGACGCGCAGGACGACCCGAACGCCGAGTCGGACCTGGCGACCTACCGGTCGACCTACGGCCTGCCGGCGTGCACCACCGCCAACGGCTGCTTCAAGAAGATCGACCAGAACGGCGGCACCAACTACCCGAGCGCGGACAGCGGTTGGGCCGGGGAGATCTCCCTGGACGTCGACATGGTCTCGGCCGTCTGCCCGAGCTGCCACATCCTGCTGGTCGAAGCCACCTCGGCGAGCATGGACGACCTGGGCACCGCGGTGAACCAGGCCGTGGCGCAGGGGGCGAAGTTCGTCTCCAACAGCTACGGCGGCACCGAGGACGGCAGCGAGGGCACCGCCGACTCGCAGTACTTCCACCACCCGGGCGTGGCGATCACCGCCTCCTCCGGTGACGGCGCGTACGCCGCCGGGACGTCGTACCCGGCCTCGTCGCAGTACGTCACCGCGGTCGGCGGCACCGCGCTGAGCCGGTCCAGCGGCACCACCCGCGGCTGGACCGAGTCGGTCTGGAAGACCAGTTCCAGCGAGGGCGCCGGCTCCGGCTGCTCGCAGGACGTCGCGAAGCCCAGCTGGCAGAAGGACACCGGCTGCGCCAAGCGCATGGTCTCGGACGTGTCGGCGGTCGCCGACCCGGCCACCGGCGTCGCGGTCTACCAGACCTACGGCGGCTCCGGCTGGGCGGTGTACGGCGGCACCTCGGCGTCCTCGCCGATCATCGCCTCGGTGTACGCGCTGGCCGGCACCCCCGGCGCGTCGGACATCCCGGCCTCCTACGCCTACGCGCACACCGGCAGCCTGTACGACGTCACCAGTGGCGACAACGGCTCGTGCTCGCCGTCGTACTTCTGCACCGCCGCGGCCGGCTACGACGGCCCGACCGGCCTGGGCACCCCGAACGGCGTGACCGCCTTCGCCTCCGGCGGGAGCACCGGCGAGACCGTGAGCGTGACGAACCCGGGCAGCCAGTCCGGCGTCGTCGGCACCGCGGTCTCGCAGCAGATCAGCGCCACCGACTCGGCCGGCAAGACCCTGACCTACTCGGCGACCGGCCTGCCGGCCGGCCTGGCGATCAGCTCCTCCGGCCTGATCAGCGGCACCCCGACCACGGCCGGGACCTCCACCGTGACGGTCACCGCCTCCTCGGGCACCGCCACCGGCTCGACCACGTTCTCGTGGACCGTCACCTCAAGCGGCGGCGGGTGCACCGCGGCGCAGCTCCTGGGCAACGGGGGCTTCGAGAGCGGCGCGGCCACCCCGTGGTCGCTGAGCAGCGGCGTGCTGAACAACGCGTCCTCGGAGCCGGCCCACACCGGTTCGTGGGACGCGTGGTTCGACGGCTACGGCAGCACGCACACCGACACCGCCTCGCAGTCCGTGACCATCCCGGCCACGTGCACCAGCGCGACGTTGTCGTTCTTCCTGCACATCGACACCAGCGAGTCCGGCAGCACCGCGTACGACAAGTTCACGGTGCAGGTGCTGAACTCCTCCGGCACCGTGCTCGGCACCCTGGCGACGTTCTCCAACGCGAACGCCGCCACCGGCTACGCCGCGCACTCCTACAACCTGTCCAGCTACATCGGAAAGACCGTGACCATCAAGTTCACCGGCACCGAGGACAGCTCGTTGCAGACGTCCTTCGTCTTGGACGACAACGCGCTGAACGTGAGCTGACCGCATAGCGGCGACGGGATCAGGGCCCGGCTCTCCTTCGGGAGGGCCGGGCCCGCGCCGGTGTCCGCCTACAGCGGATGCGGCACCAACGCGATCCGTCCGGTGTCGAAGACGCCGCGGCTGGTGGTCTTGGGGCCGACGCGGATCACGGTGTAGAGGAAGCGCAGGACGTCCGCCCGGCGGCGCAGCGGCACGCGAGGCCAGTGCAGGCCGGCGCCGGGACCGGTGACGATGCCGTCGATCGCGGCGGCCGAGCGGACCACCACACCGGCGTGCAGGGCGTCGTACGGTGCCTGGCCCGGCGGCGGCGCGCCGCCGGCCCCGATCATCTCGGGACGGCGGTGGCCGACCATCGGCAGCGACGCCACCCGCGCGGCGTCCCAGTGTTCGAGGATGCGGATCGCGTCCTGCTCCACGTGCCCCTCGAAGGAGGCGGCGCCTATGGACCGGGCACACTGCTCCGGCGGCTGGCCGCGGGTCGAGGCGCAGGCGTACATGCGGTAGCCGCCGACGATGGAGCCGACCATGCTGTGTCCGCAGGTCAGGCACTCCACGAGTCCGGTGAGCAGGTAGTCGTGGCGTTGCGCGGCGCGCGCGGCGTCGCCGTCCCGGCGGTCTCCGCCACGGCCCCGGGCCTTGGCGCCGGCCGCCCTGGCGGTGCCGCCGGACCGCAGCGCGCGGGCCTGTTCCCACTCCTCGACGCTGACGCACGGCTCCCACGCGCCGAACTGGTAGCCGCCGCCCTCGGCACGGACCTCCCCGCGGAAGACGCGGATGCCGGCGTAGCGCGGGGCGTCGAGGATACGGGCGACGCCGCCGACCGTCCACGCCGAGCCCAGCGAGGTCGGCACCTCGCGGGCGTTCAGATCCAGGGCGATGGCGCGCAGGGTCTCGCCCTCCAGGAACCGGGAGAAGACCTCGCGGACCACCTTGGACTCGGCCGGGATCAGCGCTCCCATCCCCGCCTCGTACCCGAACGCCCGGCGCCCGCCACCGTGCGGGCGGCCGGCCGCCGCCGCGTCCTGGTGGGCGGCGCGGGAGGCCCGCGACACGGCCTGCGCCGACCGCTTCGTGGCCGTCGCCCGCTCCAGCAGGGCGCGCCGGTCGCCCGGATCGGCCAGGTTCCAGGCGTCGCCCACACTGTGCAGCGCGACCCCGTGCTGGGCGCAGGCCCTCAGCAGGCGGGCCAGGTCCGCGGCCCGGTGCCGGGCCAGCGCGCCCGGGCTGTCAAGGATCAGAGCCCTGATCTGCTTGCGCCGGACCGCGGCGAGCAGCGCGTCCCACCCGGGGCGCGCGCCCTCGGGTTTCCAGACGGCTCGCGCGGTGTCGGCGTACACCGCGGCCGGCGCGACACCGATCGCGTGCGTCCTCGCGTAGTCGCGGCATCGCAGCTCACGGCGATCGACGGTGCTCTGGTCGTCGTCGTCGATGTGGGGGACGCAGCAATAGATTCCTGCGGCGGGAAGCATCCCTCCCGGATCGTCCATAAAAGGAATCTACTACGCTGCATAGGAGATGGGGAGACCCCTCTTCTTGACGCGACATCATCACACGTTGTTAAGGGGAGCGCGTAAGCCACAACCGACGTCCGGTTCAGCGGCCTGCTGCGAACGCCGCGCCGGGATCGGCGGATCAGCCAGCTGGAGATCTCCTCGGCAAGCGGGGTGTCCACGCGGCATGTGAGCTTCATCGAGAACGGACGCTCGCGCCCGCGACGGACCGGTGCCTCATCCCGCCAGCGACAACCGCTGCGCCGCCGACGCTTCGCTCATGATCTGGCTGATGCGGCGAGGTACCTGGCCGTGCTGGAACTCGGACGGGAGCGAGCGCCACACCTGGCGGATCAGAGCCGCGCCATGCTCGACTTCGCCCTTGCGCAGCAACATCGCCGCCTCGTCCAGTTCCAGGACGGCCCGCCCCACCAGGTCCGGCCCGGCCTGGGGCAGTTCGAGCGCCCGGCGCCGGATCTCGTCGGCGATCCGGTGCTCGCCGAGCACGCCGAGATGGTGGGCCTGATGCCAGCGCAGCCGGTACTCGGAGGCGCCGATGCCGTCGGCCACGGTGGCGGAGCTGGGCAGCCGGCCGCGGATGCGCTCGGCCTCGCGGATCGCGTCGTCGGTGCGGTACGGGAGCCCGGCGGAGCTGGCGAAGTGGGAGCAGGACATGGCGTAGCTCTCGTTGACAGACCATCAGCCCCCTTCAACGCCCGCAGCTAGGGAAGGACCCTGATGACTGACCGTGCACCCCGCGCCCGCGACCTCGGCCTGCCGCTGCCCGGCACCCCGGGGCCGAACAACGCGATCACCGACGTCCCGGGCGTCCACGTCGGCTGCACCACGCTCATCGAGGGCGACGACGTCCGCACCGGCGTCACCGCGATCCTGCCGCGCCCGCCCGCGAGCGTCGAAACACCCTGCGCCGCGGGCTGGCACTCCCTCAACGGCAACGGCGAGATGACCGGCACCGCCTGGCTCACCGAGACCGGCACCCTCCGCCTCCCGGTCCTGATCACCAACACCCACGCCATCGGCCCGGCGCACCGCGGCGTGATCGACTGGACGGCCCGCGAGAAGCCCCCCATCGCCGCCGAATGGCTGCTGCCGGTCGTCGCCGAGACCTGAGACGGCTACCTGAACGCCATCAACGCCCCCACCGTCCAGCCCCACCACGCCGTGGCCGCCATCGACGCCGCCCGCCCCGGCCCCGTCCCGGAAGGCTCGTTCGGAGGCGGCACCGGCATGATCTGCTACGGCTTCAAGGGCGGCAACGGCACCGCCTCCCGCCGCGTCGCCTACGGAAGCGAGACCTACACGGTCGGCGCATTCCTCCAGGCCAACTTCGGCTCTCGCAGAGAACTGACAGTGTGCGGCATCCACGTGGGCCCGTGGCTGTCCGCCGACAACCCCACAGAGGCCGCGGGCCAACGCCGACCACCCGGCGCCGGCTCGGTCATCGCCGTCATCGCCACCGACGCCCCACTGCTCCCGCAGCAGTGCACGGCCCTGGCACGGCGCGTCCCACTGGGACTGGCCCGCACCGGAACCACCGGCTCGCACTTCTCCGGCGACCTCTTCCTGGCCTTCTCCACCGCCAACGAGGAAGCGTTCGGCAGCGGTATGGGATTCCCGGACAAGGAGGCCGAACCCGGCTATGGCGAACTGCGCTTCATCCCCTGGAACCGGATGGACGCGTTCTACGAAGCCGTGGTCGAGGAAGCGGTGCTCAACGTTCTGGCAGCGTCGCGGGGCATGACCGGCCGGGACGGGCATCGGTCGCCGGGAGTGCCGATCGAACAGCTCCTGCGGCTGGTTACGGAATCTCGCACCCGTCCGGCCCGCACACCGCCCCCTCCGGCGCCTCCCCGACCACCTTCAGCGCCGGCGTCCGTGCCGCCCACGCCTCCTCCAGGGCCTGCGTGAACACCTCGGCGGGCTGGCCGCCGGAGACGCCGAACTTGCGGTCCAGGACGAAGAACGGGACCCCGGTCGCGCCGAGCATCGCGGCTTCGCGTTCGTCGGCGCGGACGGCGTCGGCGTAGCGGGTCTCGTCGGCGAGGACGGCGGCTGCCTCGTCCTTGTCGAGGCCGGCCTCGACGGCGAGTTCCAGGAGGCGGGTGTCGTCGAACAGGGAGCGCTCGTCGGCGAAGTGGTTGGCGAACAGGATGCCGACCAGTTCCTTCTGGCGGCCCTGTTCGGCGGCGAAGTGGATCAGGCGGTGCATGTCGAAGGTGTTGCCGACGTCGTGGGCGCCGAGGATGTAGTCCAGGCCGGTGTCGTGGGCGTTCGCGGCGACGCGGGCTTCGGCCTGGTGGGCCTGCTCGAGCGACATGCCGTACTTCTTCGCCAGCATCGGGATCACGTCGGAGACGGTGCCCTTGGGCAGGGAGGGGTCGAGTTCGAAGGAGCGGAAGACCACTTCGACGTCGTCCTTGTGGGCGAAGGCCTCCAAGCCCTGCTCGAAGCGTGCCTTGCCGATGTAGCACCAGGGGCAGGCGACGTCACTCCAGATCTCGACACGCATGTGTTCGCTTCCTTCGTCTGTGCCGGGGGTCACATAGCGAGGTGCGGGCCCCGGGGGGACGGGCCCGCACATGTCGTTCAACCGTGAACTATCCCGCCCTATTCCTGGCCGGGGGTGAGTCTCCCCACACGGATCAGACCCGCTCCGTCCGCTCCGCCCGGGCCGGTTCCGCCCCGGCCAGCTCCGCCCGGCTGCTGACGCCGAAGCGGCGGAACAGCCGGGTCAGGTTCCCCTCCACCGCCTTCACCGACACCTGCAGTGCCGCCGCTATCTGGCGGTTCGTCGCGCCGGAGCGCACCAGTTCCACGATCTGGCGTTCGGTCGCGCTCAGCGGCTCGGCCGGCGAGTCCAGCCGCTCCAGCCGGCCTTGCACGAACCGCAGCCACGGTCCGCATCCCGCCGCCGCGTACGCCGTCGCGGCCGACTCCCACGCCGCGCGCGCCGCGGCCCGGCGCCGGGCGCGCCGCGGTCGCTCGCCGAGCGTCACCACGGCGAGGGCGATCTCCAGCGGGTACGGGTGCTCCGCCGGCAGCGCGTCGCGCAGCCGGTCCGCGGCCTCGCGCGCGTCGCCCGCCAGCCCGTGGCGCAGCAGCCGCGCGCGGGTGAGCCCGAGGCGCACGACGTCCCGCTCCAGCCGCCGGGCCATCTCCTGGGCCTCGTCCAGGATCCGGTCGGCGGCGGTGAACGAGCCGCAGCGGGCCAGGGACTCGGCGAGGTCGGCGTCGACCAGGAAGGTGGCCGGGTCGACCATGCCGACGTTGCGCATCAGGGTCCGGCCGCGGGCGAGGTGGTGGGCGGCCTGGGAGGTGCGGTCCAGGAGGAGTTCGGCGCGGCCCAGGAAGGCGTGGGCGTAGCCGGTGTACTCCGAGTCGCCGGAGACGGTGCCGGCCTCGATCGCGCGCTGGGCCACGTCCGCGGCCGCCTCGGCGGTGCCGCCGTTGAGCTCGCCGGCGGCGGCCAGGATCAGCGCCTGCACGCTGGAGGAGCCGGTCTCGGCGCGCAGCCGGCTGCCCAGGGACGCCGCCTCGTGCGCCTGGCGGCACAGGCCGGCGCGCTCGTTGACCGACGCCACCAGGTGCAGCACGTCGCCCAGGTCGCGCAGGCGGCCGGCGCGCTCCACGTCGGCGCGCAGGCGGGCCGCGGTCGCCAGTGCGTCGGCGACGTCCCCGCGGCGCAGGAACCAGATGATCAGGGCCTTGCGGACGGCGATCGAGGGCAGCGTCAGGTCGCGGCCCGCGCCCAGGGCCTCGGCCTGCTCCAGCGACTCGATGGCGCGCTCCGGGTCGGCCTGGATCTCGGCCGGCACCCGCATCGCGATGGACTCGGCGCGCAGGTTGCGGTCGCCGGTGGCCAGCGCGTACTCCTCGGCGCGCCGCAGCGCTTCGAGCGCCGCGTCGATGTTGCCGGAACGGTAGGCGTGGTCGGCGCGTTGCAGGCTCACCCGGGCCCGCAGCTCCGGGCTCCCGGCGGCGTCGGCCTCGGCGGCTTCCAGGAGCACGGCCTGCGCGGCGATGTCGTCGTCGAGTTCGACGAGCAGCAGCCGGGCGCCGACCCGGGAGGCCGGATCCGGTCCGGACGCCACCGACTCGGCGGCCTCGCGCGCCTGCCGGGGCAGGCCGGCGTCGAACGCGGCGCGAGCGGCCTCCAGGAGGCGGCCGGCGGCACGGGCAGCCGGGACGCTCGACGCGTCCGGGGAAGCCGACGCGCTCGACACGCCCGAGGCGCTCGACACGCCCGACGCGCCCGATCCAGCCGACACGTCCGACCCGGCCGGAGCGCTCACGACGTCGCCGACACCACCGGCCCTACTACCCCCACCAGCCTCATCAGGCTTCACCTCCGACATCCCGTCGGCAACCCCGGCGGCGGCCCCGGAAGCCCCGGAAGCCCTGGCAGCCCCGGAGTCCCCACCCCCGCCCTCCGTCGGCGTCCGCTCCGCCGCCATCCGGAACAGCTCCGCGGCCGTCCCCGGCGCCCCGCGGTGCACCGCGATCCGCGCGGCCTCCTCCAGTTCGGCGGCCAGCTCCTCCGTCGCCTCCGCCGTCGCCAGCGCGTGGTGCCGAGCGCGCTCCAGCGGATCGTCGTGCGCCCGCGCCAGCTTCGCGTGGCAAGCCCGGCGTGCCTCGACGTCGGCGTCCGCATAGACGATCTCGCGCATCAGCGGGTGCGCGAACCGCGGCTCCAGGTCCCGGCCGCTGACGATGATCCCGGACGCCAGCGCCTGTGACAGCCCCCACTCGTGACCGGCCAGCAGCTCACGCGGGGGCCGGGCGGCGGTGGCGATCACCAGCAGCGCCTCGCGCGCCGCCTTGGGCAGCGCGTGCAGCCGGTCCGCGAGCAGCCCCCGCAGCCGCTCGGGCACCAGCAGCGGGTCGCCGGCGTGCACCACGGTCCCCGAGCGCAGTGCGGAGCGGCCCAGTTCGAGGGCGTAGAAGGGGTTCCCGCCGCTGGCGTCGCGGATCCGCTGCGACAGCTTGTCGGTGGGCCGCAGCCCCAGGCGGGTGCGGAGCAGCTCGGAGACCACCGGCCCGGGCAGGTTGCCCAGCGCGATCTCCACCGCGTCCTCCGGCAGCAGCCCCCACCAGGTCGGCTCCTGGCCCTCGGACAGCCGCTCGGCGGCCAGCACCCGGACCCGCGAGCCCTGGCGGCGGCGGACCGCGAACGCCAGCACCTCGGCCGTGGCCGAGTCCAGGCAGTTCACGTCGTCCAGGATCAACAGCACCGGCCGCTCGGCGGACAGCGCGCGCAGCGCCTCCACCACGGCGACCCTGATCGCCAGCTGGTCGGTGGCGGCACCGTCCGGGACCGACCGGAGCAGCACCCCGTCGAAGGCCGGGCGCAGGTGGTAGGGCACGACTTCGGGGCGAGCGGCCACGGCGTCGGAGAACAGGTCGTACAGCCCGAGGTAGGGCAGCCACGACTCGGCGGCGGAAGAGGCGCTGCGCAGCACCAGCTGCCCGGCCGCCGCGCACGCCGAGCCGATCGCGTCCAGCAGTGCGGACTTGCCGATCCCGGCCGGTCCGGTCACCAGGACGCCGCCGCCGGCAGCCAACGCCGCCATGCACTTCTCGAGCGTCTGCTGGCGGCCGAGTATCGCTGGTGCGTCCTTCACGCATCGAAGTGTCCTCCCGCACGCCGCCTCCTGGCGAGTCCGCAGTACAGGTCTGTTCACAGAGCGTCCCGCCGCTCGCGGTATCGCCATCAATGTCCGCTTTCGCCCAATCTGTCCTCTCATAAATCAACTACTGGATATAGAACACGCAGCTACGCACCGCACCGTTATTCATTCGTGACCGTATCAACGTGCGTTTTCCCAGTTCGGACCGCTACGGTCACAGACCAGTTGCGCCGGTCCCAGACCCGAAGAATCGGGACACCGGCGCGCACGCCGAATCCCAAAAGCGCGCAAAGCGCCGGACGGGAACCGGGGACCCACGTCCCAATGGGGTGAATCCGCTTCCGAAGTGGTAGAGCAACCTCTTTTGCTCGAACCCGTCAGCTAACCCGGTAGGCGGCCAAAGAGGAAGACAAACGACACACATGCGCACACCCCTGGTGTTCGGCCGCCGGTCCCGCGGCTTGACCCTGACCGCCGCCGCCCTCGGCGCGGTCGCCGTCCCGACCGTCGCTTCGGCGGTGACCCTGTCCCCGGCTTCGGCGCCGAAGTCCGCCCCGGCCACCGCGCCGGCCGCCCTGGCCCCGGCCCCCGCCTCGGCGGTCGCCGCCGCGGTCGCGCAGGCAGCCTCCACCCTGGCCGCTCCGGTCGCCGAGACGGTCCAGGCCGCGCCCGCCGCCGCCCCGGCCGCCGCGCCCGCCGCCGCGCCCAAGGCCGAGCCGAAGACCTACAAGGTCCACGCCGGCGACACCCTCTCCGGCATAGCCCAGGCCACCCTCGGCAACGGCGACCGCTACCCGGAGATCTTCAAGGCCAACGCCGGCAAGGCCCAGCACGACGGCCGCAGCCTGCAGGACCCGAACCTGATCCTGATCGGCTGGGTCCTGACCCTGCCGGACGGCTCCACCGCTCCGGCCGCCGCGCCGAGCCGGCCGGTGGTCCAGTCGCAGGTGCAGAAGGCGCCGGCCAAGCCGGCCCAGACCACGACGAAGTCGGCCACCGCCACCCAGGCCACCGGCTCCTACGCCAACAACCTGGACGGCTGGATCAAGCAGGCGATCTCGATCCTCAACGCCCACGGCTACTACGTGTCGTACAACGCGATCTACCAGACCGTGATGCACGAGTCGGGCGGCAACCCGAGCGCCACCAACGGCTGGGACTCGAACGCCGCCGCGGGCCACCCGTCGATCGGCCTGATGCAGACCATCGCCCCGACGTTCAACGCCTACGCGCTGCCGGGCCACACCAACATCTACAACCCGGTCGACAACATCATCGCCGGCGTCCGCTACGCCGCCGCCCGCTACGGCTCGCTCGACTCCGTCGTCGCGGCCCGCTGCGGCGGCTCCTGCTGGTACGGCTACTGATCCGCACCGGACCCCCGTGTCATCCACTGCGAAGCCCCCGAGCTCAGGCTCGGGGGCTTCGCAGTGCTCGTGGACAGCGAGCGGGGCTCAGAAGCCCTCGCCGGTCCAGCCGTAGCGCTTGTGCAGATGCTCGATCACGGTGTCGTAGTCACCGCGGTCCAGTTCGTGCCCCTCGCGCCGGATCCCCTCGGGGTGCACGCGCACGACGCGGTCGATGACCGCCCACGACTCCCGGGCCTCGCGGTCCCAGCCGCCGGTGCCGATGCTGACCCAGTTGTCGGCGTCGGCGTGCCACTTGCTGGTCAGCTTGATCCCCAGCAGCATCCCGGTGTGCTTGCCGCGCGCCACCAGCAGCACCGGCCGGTCCTTGCCGCGGCCGTCGTGCTCCTCGTAGGGCACCCAGGTCCAGACGATCTCGCCGGGGTCCGGCAGCCCGTCGTGCTTGGGCGCGTAGAAGGTGTGGACCGGGCCGATGTCGTGCGGGTCGATCTCGATCGTCTCGAACGGCGGGAAGCGGCCGGGCGAATTGCCCCACTCGTCGTGCTCGTGTTCATGCTCTGCCATGCCGCCTGACTATGCCAAAGGAGTGAAGCACGCCGCCAACCGCCCTTGAGCCGTCGTGGAACGGTTCGAGGGCGGTCGCGGCGCCGGGTCAGACGGACTCCACCGGCCTGGCCGTGGCCAGGCCCCAGATCACGAAGACGTCGATGGCCAGCAGGATCGCCGACCACCACGGGTAGTAGGGCAGGCTCACGAAGTTCCCGATCGCGGCCAGCCCGACGACGACGATGCCGGCGTAGCGGGCCCAGGTCTGGCCCATCAGCACGCTCGCGCCGACCAGGATGAGCAGCAGGCCCAGGATGATGTGGATCCAGCCCCAGCCGGTGGTGTTGAGCTTGAACCAGTAGTTCGGGGTGCTGACGATGATGTCGTCCTTCGCCGCGGCGGCGATTCCGTAGAAGAGGTCCATGACGCCGCTGATGACCATCATGATCCCCGCGAACAGGGTCAGACCGTAGGCCCACGGGCTGCCGCGCCTCGCGCCCGGGTCCGCCGTGTACTGCGCCATGGTGGTGCCCTCCTTCTCCTCTGTGCCCCCAAGGCCATTCCAACCCCCGTTCCTGCCGCCTGCCCCTTCTGGGCGGCCGCCGTTGCTCCGTCGGGGTGAACGCCACGCGGCCCCGGTTCCGCTCCCCGACCTGCGGCGGGAACCCCCGGAGAATCCCTCTGTGACCCCCTCCGAGTCGACGCTGCTGCTGGTCGCCCTGATCGCCGTCGTGGCGCCGCCCCTGGCCGACGCGGTCGGGCGCTGGGCCCCGGTGCCGCTGGTGGTGTTCGAGATCGTGCTCGGCATCCTGGCCGGACCGGACGTGGCGGGCTGGGCGAAGCAGGACGGCCTGGTCCACTCCCTGTCCCAGTTCGGCCTGGCGATGCTGTTCTTCATGGCGGGCTACGAGATCGACTTCGACCGGCTGCGCGGCGGCCCGCTGACCCGGGCCCTGCAGGGCTGGGCCATGTCGGTGGTGATCGGCGTCGGCGTGGGCCTGCTGCTGGCCTCCTCGGTGAGCAGCGGCGCGATCATCGGCATCGCGCTCACCACCACCGCCCTGGGCACGATCCTGCCGGTGCTGCGCGACGCCGGACAGCTGGGCAGCCCGCTGGGCGACGCCGTGATGGCGGTCGGCGCGGTCGGGGAGTTCGCGCCGATCGTCGCCATGACCCTGTTCCTGGACGGCCGCAAGCCCGGGCAGGCCATGATCTACCTGACCGCCTTCGCGCTGATCGCCGCAGCCGGGGTGCTGTTCGCGGTCCGGGGGCGGCACGCGGCGCTGAACCGGCTGGCGGACGCCACCATGGAGAGCTCCGGGCAGTTCGCCGTCCGCCTGGTCATCGCCCTGCTGATGGTGATGATCGCCGCGACGGTGGCACTGGGCGTGGACATGCTGCTCGGCGCGTTCGCGGCCGGGGTGATCATGCGGATCCTCTTCCACAGCGGGAACGCCGAGCGCACCGAGCGGGTGACCGCCAAGCTGGAGGCGATCGGCTTCGGGTTCCTGATCCCGATCTTCTTCATCGACACCGGGATCGGCTACGACCTCGACGCCCTGACCGGCGACTGGGGCACACTCGCACTGGTCCCGCTGTTCCTGTCGCTGATGCTGGTCGCCCGCGGGCTGCCGAGCTTCCTCACCGCGCCGGAGGGCTCGTCCCCGCGCCTGCGCCGCGCCCTCGCGCTCTACGCGGCCACCGGGCTGCCGCTGATCGTCGCCATCACCTCGATCGGCGTCGACCGGGGCACGCTGAAGTCGTCCGACGCGGCGGCGATGGTCGGGGCCGGGATGCTGTCGGTGCTGATCTATCCGTTCCTGGCCTTGAAGGTGAGCGGAGCGGTCCGGACGCCGCGGGGCTTGGAAGAGGCCGCCGAGAGCTGGTGAGCCGCGGACGCGTAGCCCTGAGGGCTGACGCCGCCCCCCTCCCGCCGGACGATGCGGCGCCGCCCCGGGCCGGACAGGATAGTTACGATGACCCGACACGCCAAGGGGCTGTGTCACGGAACCACGCGGGGACCACGGAGGAAGCGCCGATGCCGAAGGTAGTTCTGGCCGGGCTGCGCGCGGACGCCGTGCGGCTGGCCCTGACCTGCCTGTCCATCGTGCTCGGTGTCGCCTTCGTCACCGGGACGTTCCTGCTGACCAGTTCCATCGACCGGGCCTTCGACTACGGCTACGCGCGCGCCGCCCAGAACGTGGACGTGGCGGTGCAGCAGACCGGGTCGGCGGTGTACCCGAACACCACGGCGCCGCCGAAGCTGCCGACCGACCTGACGCCGGCGGTGGCCGAGCGGATCCAGGCCCGGGTCGGGTCCGGCGCCGTGGTCGCCGGGCAGGTGCGGGGTTCGGCCCCGCTGCTGGACGCCGACGGGAAGGCCATGCGCACCGACGGCCTGACCGGCAACGCCGTGTCCTTCCCCGCGGACCCGGCGCTGTTCCCGGGCACCATCGTGGCGGGCAGCGGGCCGGCCGGGCCCGGTGACGCGGTCGTCGACAAGGACACCGCGGCCGAGCACAAGCTGCGGGTCGGGCAGACGATCCAGGTGGTGGCCCACGACCTGTCGGTGCGGACGTTCCGTCTCGCCGGCGTCGCCGAGTACGGGGTGGACAACCGCGCCAACGGCTGGACCCTGGTCGGGCTGCTGCCGCAGGTGGCGCTGGACGTGACCGGCAGGCCCGGCTACGACCAGATCGACCTGCACGCCACCGGGGGCGCCTCGCAGCAGCACCTGGCCTCCGAGGTGAGCGCGGCGCTGGGCGGCGGCCCCGAGTTCACGGTGCTGACCGGTGCGCAGTACACGAAGGCGGTCCTGGAGCACCGTGCGCCGGCGGCCGCGCACGTCACGCAGATCCTGGAGGTCTTCGGGGCGGTGGCGCTGCTGGTGGCGGCGTTCGTCATCTACAACACGTTCACCATCCTGGTGGCGCAGCGGATCCGGCAGGTGGCGCTGCTGCGCTGCATCGGAGCGCACAAGAGGCAGATCTTCGGCGCGACGGTGGCGGAGGCGGCGCTGGTCGGGCTGATCGGCTCGGCGGTCGGCGTGGTGGGCGGGATCGGCGTGGCACGGGGCCTGCACGCCCTGGTCGGTGTGCTGACCACGACCAAGCTGCCGCCGGGCGGGATCGTGGTGACCGGCGGGGTGGTGCTGCTCGGCATCGCCGTCGGGTTCACGGTGACGGTGGCCTCCGCCGTTTTGCCGGCCCGGATGGCGACCAGCGTGCCTCCGATCGAGGCGCTGCGGACCCAGCAGGAGGTGAAGACCACGCACGGCCGCGTGGGACGCACCCGGGTGGTGGTCTCGGCGGTGCTGGGCGTGGCCGGGATCGCGCTGGCCGTGCTGGGGACCGGGAAGAAGGAGCTGGTCGACGGTGTGACCCTGATCGGCCTCGGCGGCGCCCTGGTGTTCGCGGCGCTGATCGTGGCCGGGCCGCTGATCATCGGACCGATGATCTGGGCGCTGGGCTGGCTGCCGGGCCGGTTCTTCGGGACGCCGACGCGGCTCGCCGGATCCAACGCCCGCCGCAACCCGGGCCGGGTCGCGGCCACCACCGCGGCGCTGACCATCGGCGTGACGCTGATGTCGTTGTTCACGGTGACGCAGGACTCGGTGCACGTGACCCAGTCGCAGTGGATCGAGGCGCACAACCCGTACGACTACTCCGTGGACCCGCCGGGGACCGGGCAGACGGTGCCGTTCCAGGTCGCGGACCAACTGCGGGCCAAGCCGCAGCTGCAGCACGTGGCGGCGGTGGACGGCGCGCGGGCGGTGCTGTCGGGGACGTCGATCGACATCGGCGCGGTGGAGTCCTCGGCCTACGGCACGTTGTTCAAACCCGTGGTGAAGTCCGGATCGCTGGCGCAGTTCGGCCCGGGGACCGTGGGGCTGTCGAACGAGATGGCCGACCTCAAGCACCTGAAGGTCGGCGATCCGATCACGATCGACACGGCCTCCGCCGGCCCGGTCACGGCGCAGGTGGCGGTGATCTACCAGGTGGCCACCGGGCACGGCGTCGACTGGTACGACGTGCTGCTGCCGCGTGAGCAGTTCCTGGCGGTGTTCAAGCCGGACGGCGACACCCAGATCCGGATCCTGGCCGCACCGGGGGTGAGCCTGGTGGACTCGCGCACCGCGGTGGACTCGGTGGTGTCGCAGTACTCGTTCCTGCACACCGGGAGCCTGGCGGAGAAGAAGGATTCGCTGGCCGGCTCGGCCGACGCGACGCTGTCGCTGTTCACGGCGATGCTGGGACTGGCGGTGGGGATCGCGGTGCTGGGCATCGCCAACACCCTGTCGCTGTCGGTGGTGGAGCGCACCCGCGAGTCGGCGCTGCTGCGGGCGCTGGGCCTGTCCCGCGGCCAGATGCGCCGCATGCTGTCGGTCGAGGCGGTGCTGATGTCGGCGGTCGGCGCCCTGCTGGGGGTGGCGCTCGGCGTCGGCGTGGCGTGGGCGCTGGAGGAGCTGATCGGGAATGTGGAGGGCGGCGCGGTGCTGTCGGTGCCGATGGTGACGCTGGCCGGGTACGTGGCGCTGGCGTCGGTGGCCGGGCTGCTGGCGGCGGTGCTGCCGGGGCGACGGGCGGCGTCGGTGTCGATCGTGGCGGCGATCGCGGATTCCTGATGCGGGCTGAACCCATCTCGCCGGAGCGGCTGACGGAGCGTGTGGCGGACCTTGTGCTGAAGGCGGCTGAGGCTGCCGGCTCTGCCCCGCGGGCTGATGCGGTTGACGCGGGCGACACGGATGATGCGGCCTACGCGGGTGACGGGCCGGCGGCGTCGTGGACGCGAGTGGCGATCGACGGCGCTCCGGGGTCGGGCACGGCCGAGCTGGCGGCGTCGGTGGAGGCCGCGCTGACCGCGGTGGGGCGGCCGGTGCTGCGGATCTCGGCGGGCGACTTCCTGCGTCCGCGGTCGCTGCGGCTGGAGCACGGGCGCGAGGATCCCGACGTCTTCTACACCGAGTGGCTGGACGTCAAGGGCCTGATGCGGGAGGTCTTCGATCCGCTGACCGCGGGCGGTTCCGGACGGGTGCTGCCCACACTGTGGGACGCCGCGCGCGACCGTGCCAGCCGGGCGAAGTACGTCGAGCTGCCGCCGGGCGGCGTGCTGATCCTGGAGGGCGCGCTGCTGTTCGGGGTGGGGCTGCCGTTCGACGTGTCGGTGCACCTGTGGCTGTCGAAGGGCGCGCTGGCCCGCCGGACGCCCGAGGCGATGGCGTGGAGCCTGCCCGCGTACGCGCGCTACGACGCCGAGATCGATCCATCGCGCGCCGCGTCCCTGACGGCGCGGATGGACGATCCTCGGCATCCGGCGTTGCTGTTCTTCTGACTGCTTACGGGTTCCCGGGTGGCGGTGCCGGCGGTGCCGGCGGTGCCGGCGGTGAGGCCGGCGGTGGCGGCGCGGGCGGTGGCCCGGCCGGTGGCGGTTGCGACGGCGGCGGTCCCTGGGCCACCGTCGGCTGCCCGCCCCGCAACACCGCGAGTCGGGTCCGGTACTCGTTCTCGTCGATCTGGCCGTGCGCGAACCGTTCGGCGAGGATCTGCTCGGCTGAGGCCGTCCCAGTGCCGGCGCCGATGCCCGTGTCCTGCCTGTGGGCACTCAGACTGCGCGCGAGCCAGATGATCGCCATGATCACCAATGCCAACAGCGCGATCATGAACAACACCCACAACGTCCAGCCACCCCAACCGAGGCCCTGGTGCATGTTGTGGTGTCCTGGTCCGTACCAAGGGCGGGGATTCATGGGCTTCCACCTCCTTCAGTCCCTTTGCCCCACCTCTAAGTCTCGCCGATTTCCTTAGATGTCGCTGAAAGTGGCTTAGGAATAGGCACACCTTGTTCGGCAGCCCAACGGCGCGCGTGCGCGATGCGCGCGGGGATCGGCGGGTGGGTGTAGCGCAGCAGGATCTCGTAGCGGCGCGGACGCAAGTCGGCGATGTTCTGGACGGCGAGGGACCGTTCCATGCGGACGATGGTGTCGGGTTCGCGGAACAGATCGAGCGCGTAGCCGTCGGCGCGGGACTCGATGTGGCGGCTGAAGGCCAGACCCCACGGCTCGCCCAGCAGGCCGATGACCGCCAGGATCGCGCGGACCAGCGCCTGCGACCGCGGGTCGTCGGCGTGCGTCACCCCCGCCGCGTCCAGGAGCGCGGTCCAGTGCAGCGCCGCGGCCAGCAGCGCCACCCCGAGGGCGGCGCCCACCGCGCCGAGCAGCGTGCCGACGAGGACGTCCCGCCGGGCGGCGTGCCCGAGCTCGTGGGCGGCGACGGCGGCGACTTCGTCGGTGTCGAGACTGTCGGTGGTGGTGTCCCACACGACGAGGCGGCGCGTCTTGCCGAAGCCGGAGACGTAGGCGTTGGCGGCGGTGGTGCGCTTGGAGCTGTCGCTGACGAGGATGTCCCTCACGGGGACGCCGGACTCCTCGACCAGCGCCATGAGACGGTCGCGCAGCGGGCCCTCGGGCAGCGGCCGGAACTTGTTGAACAACGGCTCGATCAGCACCGGCATGATGAACGACCCGAGGACCGCCAGCCCGGCGGCGGCGAGCGCGGCCCAGACCCACCAGGCGTCGCCGGCGTGACGCAGCAGGTAGTAGAGGCCGAGAACAGCCGCCGCGGTGAGCACCGCACCGATGACGAAGCCCTTCGCGGTGTCGGCGGCGAACAGACCCCAGCCGCGTCGCGAGAGACCCCACCGCCGGCTGACGGTCTCGCCCCACATGCTCAGCGGGATCCTGAGGAGCAGCCCGAGCAGCGAGATGGCGAGGCTGCCGAGCACCGCCTGGGCGACCCAGCCCCCGCCCGCGACGTCCCCGGCCACCCGCACCAACCCGGCCCCGGCCGGCGTCAGCCCGAGGACCAGCGGCACGGCGAGCCCGAGGGCGGTGGAGATGATCAGCAGCGGACGGACGTCGTGCTTGTAGGCACGCGAGCGCTCGATCTGCTCGGGGGTGAAGTCTTGGGCGGTGTAATCCACGTGTCCAGTGTGCGCCGGGCCGGTAGGTAACGGTCGGCAGGTAGCCGGCATGTCCCGCGCGTGGAGCGCCGATACTTCCGACCGGCCCCTCCAGTACTAGGCTCTGCCCCACACGAATCGCTGAGCCTTAATCGCTGTGCCTTACAGGGGCCGGACCCGTTGGGGGAGTCCGTGGACGACAAGAAACTGCGAATGCGCGCCTCGGATTCGGAGCGGCAGGCGGTGGTCGAGGTGCTCAAGGTGGCGCTCGATGACGGGCGGCTGAAGATGGATGAGTACGTCGAGCGCATGGAGAAGGCGTACGAGGCGACGACGGTCGGGGATCTGGCGTTGCTGCATGACGATCTGCCGGGTGTCGTGGTGCCGGTGAAGCGGCCGGCCGCGGCGGAGGGGGCTCCGGTGGGTGCTGCGCCTTTCGTCGCGCCGGCGCCGGTCGGACCACCGCCGGTGCCCGCGACGGGCATTCGTGGGGCGTACTCGGAGTTGCCGGCCGGGTTGAAAGTGCTGTGGACGATCTGGTTCGCGGCGGTTTCCATCAACGTCGTGGTGTGGGTGCTGCTGGGGCTGACCAGCATGAGCATCCCGTACCCGTGGCCGTTGTGGGTCGCCGGGCCGGCGGGGGCGGCGTTGTTCGGTATATCGGCGCCGACGTTGCAGGCGAAGCGAGCGCGGCAGGCCAAGCGCAGGGGACTGCCGCCTAAGAACTGAGGCGGCGCAGGGCTTCCACGGTGTCCACGTCGTCAGGACGGCCTGTGCCGGTGCAGTCGACGGACACGAGATCGGCGCGTGAGGCGAGGAATTCCCGGGCGCCCGCGTCGCCGCTCAGCGTGGGCAGCAGATCGGCCACCGCTGTGCGGCTGAACAGCACCGGGTGGGCGCGCTGACCGTCGTACGTCGCGACGGCGACCCGGGCGCCGTCGCGCCAGGCGTCGACCAGGCGCCGTACCGCCTCGGAGCCGATCAGCGGCTGGTCGACGAGCGTGACGACGACCGCCTCGGCCTCGCCCGCGGCCAGCAGGCCGGCCCGCAGCGAACCGGCCATCCCGCTGCGCCACTCCGGGTTGAGCACGAGGATCGCGTGCCGTACCGCGCCGACGTCCAAAGCCCCGACCACGACCAGCACCCGGTCGCAGCCCCCTGCGACGAGCGTGCCGACCGCGCGGTCGACCAGCCGCTCGCCCTGGAACCGCGCGACGGCCTTGCCGCCGCCGAACCGCGTCCCCGCGCCGGCCGCAAGCACGACGCCGACGACGCCCGCGGTCTCGACCTCGCCTCGGCTCACCGGTGGATCCGCCCTTCCGTGTCCCGCAGGTGTTCCCCGCTCCCCCGCCGCCGGACCGCGATCAGCTCCGCGGCGATCGACACGGCGGTCTCGGACGGCGTCACGGCGCCGAGGTCGAGGCCGATCGGCGAGACGAGGCGCGCGAGTTCGTGCTCGGCGACGCCGGCGGCGCGCAGCCGCTCGATCCGGTCGGCGCAGGTGCGGCGCGAGCCCATGGCGCCGATGTAGCCGGCCGGCGAGCGCAGCGCGACCTCCAGGGCCGGGACGTCGAACTTCGGATCGTGGGTGAGCACGCAGATCGCGGTGCGGGCGTCGATCGGCGTCTCGGCGAGGTACCGGTGCGGCCACGCGACCACCACCTCGTGCGCGTCCGGGAAGCGCTCGGACGTCGCGAACACCGCGCGCGCGTCGCAGACCGTGACGTGGTAGCCGAGGAACCGGCCGACGCCGGCCAACGACGCCGCGTGGTCCAGCGCGCCGAGGATGATCAGACGCGGCGGGGAGGACAGGACGTTGAAGAACACTGTCACGAGGTCGGTGGAGGCCGCCGCGTGTCTCGGCTCGGTCGAGCCGGTCGAGCCGATCGAGCCGGCGGGTTCGGCGGGTTCGGTCGGCCCGGTCGGTCCGGCAAGTTCGGTCGGTCGTCCGGCGGGTTCGGTCGAGCCGGTCGAGCCGGCGGGTTCGATCGGCCCGGCAGATCCAGTCGGCCCGGTCGGCCCGGCCTCCCACCCCGCCCCGCGTCCCGGCCCCTTCCCCGGCACCGGACATCCGTCCAGCCGATACCGCCGCAGCGCCGGCTCCCCCACCTCGACCAACGCGTCCGCGTCCCGCGCCACCGCGTCCGCCAGCGCCGCGAAGCCGTTGGCCCGCAGCCCGTCGCCGCGGTGCAGCCCGACCAGTTCCGGCGGCCCCTCGACCACGGTCACCACCGCCGCGCCCGCGTCGCGGGCCACGGCCTCGCCGACCCGCTCCAGGTGCGAGGTCCCGGTCGTCGACGGCTCGATGAACACCGTCAGGGTGCCGCCGCAGGTCAGGCCGACGGCTTCGGCGTCGCTCAGGCCGTAGGTCTCCAGGCGGGGCCGGCCACTGGCCAGCACCTCGGTCGCGGCTTCGAACACCCCCGCCTCGACACAGCCTCCCGACACGCTCCCGACCACCTCGCCCGGAACGCCGTCGACCATGCGCACCGCCATGGCCGCGCCGAGCTCGCGCGGGCCGCCGCCGGCGGCGACGACGGTGGCGAGCACGAACGGGTCCCCGGCGGCGCGCCAGGCGAGCAGGACGGGGAGCAGATCACGCACCCGGGCCCACATCCACGATGGCCGCCACCGGGCCGCCGCCGTCCGGGCCCTGGTGGGCCGCCGAGACCGAGACGAACACCGCCGGGTCGCCGGTCACCGAGGCCGCGACGCCGCCGACGCAGGCCTTGATCTGGCGGTGCCAGTGCACGTCGGAGTCGTCCAGCATCGCGTTGCGGCGGCCGCGCACCATCCCGTCGGTACTGGCCTCGCACTTGAGGAACACGTTGACCAGGCGGCCGTCCAGGTCCGAGGACCGCGGCCGCTCCGGCAGGTCCAGGCCGGCCGCGCGGATCGCGTCCCAGATCCCGTCGGCGTCCAGCGCGTCGGTCATCACCGCGTGGCCGATGCGGTAGCGGCCGCCGACGCCGCGCGCGTTGCCGACCACGACGACCTGCGCGCGATCCAGTTCCACCCCCGAGGAGCAGGACGCCACCGAGGAATACAGGGACCTGTCATGCAGCACCGCCTCGTCGGACGGCATCGCGATCTCGCCGAGCGCCACCGCGACGCCCAGCGCGGTGCAGCCGTTGGACAGGTCCATCGACTCGTGCGTGTGCTCGGTCCACACCGACCGGCCGCGGGCCTTGGCCTCGCGGATGGTCTGGATCGTCAGCAGCGGCGTCTTGGTCTGCACGTAGTGCACGTCCGCCGGGTCGTCGATGCCGGCCCGCTTCATCGCCTCGTGCACGGCGTCGGCCACCTTCGTGACCATGGCCGAGCGGCCGATCTCCTCGGGCAGCAGCGGCTCGCTCATCGCGAAGCCGACGGTGAGCCGCGGCTCGTCGCAGGGCTCCGCGTCGGCGGTGGTGGCGAAGATGGTCGCGTGCGGCGACAGCACGCCGTCGGTGCCGCCGGACCAGACGATGGGGACCTGCGCCACCTCGGACTCGCCGCGCGTGCCGAGCCGGACCAGCACCTCGCGGAAGGCCCGGTCGGCGATGATGCGCGTGTAGTCGTTGACGCCGCCGTTCCCCTCGGTCTTGCCGACGACGGCGACCACCCGGTCGGCGTCCAGCACGCCGGCGGTGATCAGGTCGGCCAGCCCCGACGCGTCGCTGACGTGGTGCAGCGGCACCTTCCGGACCTCGATGGCCTCAGGCACGGTCGTTCTCCTTCTCACTGTATCTTTCCACCACGGTTCCGGCTTCGCCGAGAACGGCTTCCCGGATGCGTCCCAGCGCGGTGATCACCGCCCGCCGCCCGCCGCGCTCGACGAACCGGCACGCCGCCTCGGCCTTGGGCGCCATGCTCCCGCCGCCGAACTCACCGGCCGCCAGGTGGCCGCGCAGCTCGGCGACCCCGAGGCGCCGCAGGGCCCTGGCGTCGGCGCGGCCGAAGTGCAGGAACATGTGGTCCACGTCGGTGGCGATGACGAGCTGCTCGGCGCCGACCGCGCGGGCCAGGAGCACGGCCGAGAGGTCCTTGTCGACGACGGCCTCCACCCCCCGGACCGCCGACGACGGCGTCTCGCGGACCATCGGGATCCCGCCGCCGCCGCAGGCGACGACGACGAACCCGGCGTCGGCCAGCGCCGTGACGGCGGGCGTGTCCAGCACCTCCAGCGGTTCCGGCGAGGCGACGACCCGGCGCCAGCCGCGCTCGCCGCGGTCCTCCCAGACCTGGCCGTGGGCGACCATCGCAGCGGCCTGATCCGCGGGCAGGAAGCGGCCGACCGGTTTGGTCGGGCGCGCGAACCCGGGGTCGCCGGGGTCGACCAGGGTCCGGGTGACCACCGCCGCCACCGGCTTGGCGACACCGCGCGCCGCCAGGGCGGCTTCGAGCGCGCTGACGATCACGAACCCGAGCGTTCCCTGCGTCTGCGCCCCGCACCAGTCCAGCGGCACCGGCGGGACGACGTGCGCGGCCAGTTCGTTCTTCACCAGCAGGTTGCCGACCTGGGGGCCGTTGCCGTGCGTCAGCACCACCTCGACGCCGCCGGCCACCAGGTCCGCCACCGCCTCCATGGCCTGGCCGACGGCGGCGATCTGGTCCTCGGGCCGGGCCCGGCCGTCGGGGGCCGTCATGGCGTTGCCGCCCAAGGCGATCAGGGTGCGCATACGGCCGTCACCGCCAGTCGCAGTCGGCCGACGTCGCCCCGCCCGCCAGCCGCGCGTAGCCCGGTCCGCGGTCGAAGAACGGTTCCGGCCCGCGCACCGAGCGCATCTCCTGCCGCAGCGTCTTCGTGATCGCGAGGTTCACCTCGCCGTCGGCGTTCAGCACGACGCCGTAGTCCCGCTTCGCCCCGAACCGCGAGACCTTGCCCCAGCGCAGGTCCCGGGCGACGTCCTCGACCGGCCGCTCCAGCGGGTCGCCCCAGCCGCCGCCCCCGGTGGTCCGGATCCGGATGACCTCCCCGGCCCGCACCGGCTCGGCGTCGGCGAGCGCGTCGACGATCCGCTCGCGCGGGCCGCCCGGGTCGACCACGACCTCGAAGGGCCGGCCGGCCCGGCCGCCGTTCACGCCCCAGCAGGCCAGGATCGACCGGTCGGCGATGCTCATGAACTCGGCGTCCCGCAGCATCCTGATGTGCTTCTCGTAGCCGAGCCCGCCGCGGAACCGCCCCGGTCCGCCGGAGTCCACGGCCAGCCCCAGCTTCTCCACCCGGAACGGCCACCGGGCCTCGGCGAACTCCACCGGGATGTTCCGCGAGTCCGGCACCACGTGGATCGTGTCCTCGCCGTCAGCGTAGTAGCGGCCGCCGGATCCGCCGCCGAGCACCTCGCGCATCAGATAGGGCAGGCCGGAGGCGTCCACGCCGTGGACGCCGGTGTAGCGGATCGTCTCCTGGTCGGCGGGCATCCGGCCGTCGACGGCCTTCGCCAGCGCACCGGCCAGCACGCCCAGCAGCCGCAGGATCACGAACGTGCGCGCGTTCGTCGGCGCCGGGAAGACCGGGGTCAGCAGCGTGCCCGGCGGCGGGAAGCGCATCTCGATCAGCGGCACCACGCCCTCGTTGACGTCGAGCTCCGCCATCCGTTCCGGACTGTCGGCCAGGTTCCGCAGCACCGGGGCCAGCCACTTCTTGAGGAAGTTGCCGTCGGCGAAGTCGCCGCAGTGGTTGATCGGCCCCTTGGCCTGCGGACCGGTTCCGGCGAAGTCGACGATCAGGCGGCCGCCGTCGTCCGGCACCTTGGTGAGGGTGATCCGCTGCCGGTGCAGC
The DNA here is from genome assembly GCF_039531675.1 of Catenulispora subtropica. NCBI lineage: Bacteria > Bacillati > Actinomycetota > Actinomycetes > Catenulisporales > Catenulisporaceae > Catenulispora > Catenulispora subtropica. The sequence continues at coordinate 51,499 of NZ_BAAAQM010000019.1, read as the reverse complement.
TTGGGCTCGTCGACGCCGTCGTGCTCGGCGTAGTCCTCCCAGGTGTAGGTGCCGTCCGGGATCTTCGCCAGCACCTCGCGCCGGAACGTCTCGGTGGTCAGGTCGATGATGCCGTCGAAGCACTCCTCGACCGCCTCGCGGCCGTAGCGGTCGAACAGCTCGCCGAGCCGTCGCGCGCCCATCAGGCACGCCGAGCACTCGGCGTCCAGGTCGGCGGCCAGCGAGTCCGGCATCCGCGAGTTGCGTGTCATGATCTTCAGCGCGGCCTCGTTCGGCACCCCGGCGTCCCAGAGCCGGATCGGCGGCACCATCAGGCCCTCCTCGAACACGCTGCGCGCGCCGGAGGGCATCGAGCCGGGACAGGCGCCCCCGATGTCGTCGTGGTGGCCGAAGGCCTGCACGAAGGCGACGACCGCGCCGTCGTGGAAGACCGGGACGGTGACGCACAGGTCGGGCAGGTGGCCGATGCCGCCCTCGGAGAGGTAGACGTCGTTGTGGAAGAAGACGTCGCCGGGGCGCATCCCGGAGATCGGGTAGTCGCGGACGACCGGGTGCACGAGGGCCGAGTAGCTGCGGCCGGTGAGCTTGCGCAGCTTGGCGTCGTGGATGCCGACGCGGAAGTCGTGGGCGTCGCGGATCATCGGGGAGCGCGAGGTGCGGGCGATGGCGGTCTCGACCTCCCGCTCGACGGAGGTGAGGGTGCCCTCGACGATCTCCAGGAGGACGGGGTTCAGCACGGGGCCTCCTGGGTGAGCAGCAGGTTGCCCCACCGGTCCATGGTGCAGACGAAGCCCGGGTGGACCGGGACGGTCGAGCCGTACTCCTGGATGACGGCCGGGCCGGTGAGGTGGTCGCCGTCCCTCAGGGTGGCGCGGTCGTGGACCGGGGTCTGCACCGGCTGGTCGTCGAACCAGACGGCTCGGACGTCCAGCGGTTCCGGTTTTCCGCCGGTCCGGGTGGGCACCTCGGCGATGTCCGGTCGCCGGATCGGCCCGATGCCGGTCACCCGCAGGTTCACCCACTCCACGGTCTGGCGCTCGTCGCCGCGGAACGAGTAGCCGTACATGTTCTCGTGGGCCGTGTGGAAGGCTTCCACGACGCCGTCGAGCTCGCCCGGGTCACCGTCGGGCACGGGGACCCGCACCTCGTAGGCCTGGCCGAAGTACCGGAGGTCGGCGCTGCGCTTGAAGACCCGCTCCGACGCCGCGAAGCCTTCGGTCGCGAGGGCTTCCGCGGCCGCCGTCTCGAGCTCCGCGTACAAGCTCCGCACCTGGTCGGCGTCGATCCGGTCGTGGCGCCGCACGTGGGTCTGGACGTAGTCGTTGCGGACGTCGACGGTCAGGAGCCCGAACGCCGACACGTTCCCGGGGTTCGGCGGCACCAGCACCCCGCGCAGGCCGAGAATGTCGACAAGCCGACAAGCTAACAATGCGCCGGAGCCGCCGAAGGCGGTCAGCAGGAAGTCGCGCACGTCGAGGCCGCGCTTCACGGTGACTTGCCGCAGGGCGTTGGCCTGGTTCCACGCCGAGATCTCCAGGATCCCGGCGGCCGTCGCCTCCTCGGTCAGGCCGAGCTTGTCCCCGAGGGCCGCCAGCCCGGCCCGCGCCGCGTCGCGGTCCAGGGGCACCTCGCCGCCGAGCAGCCCGTCGGGGATGCGGCCCAGGACCAGGTGGGCGTCGGTGACGGTGGGCTCGGTGCCCCCGCGGCCGTAGCAGACCGGCCCGGGGTCGGCGCCGGCCGAGCGCGGACCGACCTTGAGCGTGCCCTCGGGCGCCAGCCACGCCACCGAGCCGCCGCCGGCGCCGACGGTCACGACGTCGATCATGGGGATCTTCGAGGGGTAGCCGCCGACGCCGCCCTCGGTGGTGACCGCCGGTTCGCCGTGCAGGACGACGGCCACGTCGGTGGAGGTGCCGCCGCCGTCGAGCGTCAGGATGCGGTCGAAACCGGCGTGGGAGCAGATCAGGGCGGCGCCGAGGGCGCCGGCGGCCGGGCCGGAGAGAACGGTCGTGACCGGCTGACGGACGACTTCCTCGGCGGAGAGCACGCCGCCGTTGGACTTCATGACGTAGAAGGGGATGCGGCGGCGATGGTCGGCGAGATCGTCGAGGCGCTCGCGGATGCGGCCCACGTAGCTCGCGACGGTGGGCTTCACGGCCGCGTCGACGAGCGTGGTCATCGACCGCTCGTACTCGCGGTATTCGGGAAGCACGTCGGAGGACAGCGACACGGCGGCCTCGGGGAACTCCGCTTCGAGGACGGCGCGCATCGCCCGTTCGTGGTCGGGGTTGGTGTAGGAGTGCAGGAACGAGACTCCGATCGAGCGCACGCCCGCGGCCTTCAGGCGGCGGGCCGCCTTCTTGGCGTCGGCCTCGTCGAAGGGGCGGACCTCGGCGCCGTCCGCGTCGAGGCGCCCCCCGACGCCGTGGACCAGGTCGGCGGGGACGATGCGGGGCGGCTTGACCCAGAAGTAGCTGTTGCCGTAGCCGTCCGGGACGGACTGGCGGGCGATCTCCAGGAGGTGTTCGAAGCCCGCGGTGGTGACGAAGCCGAGGTCCGAGACCTTACCCTGCAGCAGCTGGTTGGTGGCGACGGTGGTGCCGTGGCTGACGACCGCGAGGTCGTCCGGGACGGCGTCGAGCAGCGTCAGGGCTTTGCGGACGGCGGCGAGGAAGCCCTCCGACGGGTCGGCGGGGGTCGAGGGGACCTTGGTCGCCGCGAACCGGCCGGAGGTCTCGTCGACGGCCACGACGTCGGTGAAGGTGCCGCCGGTGTCGATGCCGATCCGGATCATGCGCCGCCCCCGAGCGGGAACGGGGTCTCGGCCTCGCTGAGCAGTTCCTTCTGGTACGCGGTGAGCAGGCGCAGGTTGCGGATCGCGAGGTGGTCGAACGTCTGCGGGCGGTCCGAGCCGGGGGTCAGGGTCCGCATGGCGTCGGCGGGATCCAGGCGGGCGGCGGCCCAGCCCTCGTGCGACGCGGCCCGGGCCACGACCTCGGCGGTCGGCGTGACGATGAGCGAGTTGCCGAAGTAGTGCACCCCGGCGGGGTCGGTGCCGGTGGCGTTGGCGCCGATGACGTAGACGTGGTTGTCGTAGGCCCGGGCACGCGTGGTCAGCTCCCAGATGTCGGCGGAGCGGAGCAGCGCCGAGGGCCGGCAGACGATCTCGGCGCCGAGGACGGCCTGGATGCGGAAGAGCTCGGGGAAGTCGCCGTCGAAGCAGACGGAGAGGCCGATGCGGCCGAGCTCGGTCTCGACGACGGTCACGGCCTCGCCCGGGGTCACCCACTGCATCTCGCCGGGGAAGAGGTGGGTCTTGCGATAGACGCCGAGGACGGCGCCGTCGGGGCCGATGAGCATGGCCGAGTTGTGGACGACGCCGCGTTCCCCGCCGCGCTCATAGGTGCAGTGGACGACGTGGACGCCGAGGCGGCGGGCCGCCTCCTGCACCGGTTCGGTGGTGGGGCCGGGGATGGGGCTCATCAGGTCCCAGAGGTCGTCGGCGGCGATGCCCGGTGTGAAACCGGTGGTCACCGCCTCCGGCAGGACCAGCAGGTCGGCACCGGTCGCGCTGACGCAGCGCTCGATGAGCTCGACCGCGCGGTTGAGGTTCTCGGCGACGCTGTTGACGGTCAGGGGGCCGGGGTGGGGCGCGAGTTGGAGGGCCGCGGCGGTCAGCGTGCGCATTCAGCGCCCCCGCCGAACGCGCGAGCGGCCCATCGCCCAGCCGATCACCACGCCGCTCAGCGCCGCGGCCGCGCCGGCCAGAGCGGCCGCCATGATCGCGGCGGCTCCTGCGGTCCCGGTGGAGACAGGGGTTCCGGGGATCGGAGCGACGGCGTAGCGCGTGCCTTCCGCCGTGGCCGTGACCGCCTCGGCGGAGCCGGCCGCCACCATGGCCACCGGCGCCGGCGCGCCCTCGCGGGCCAGGACGCCGTCCATCCCCGTGAAGAACTGTCCGGCCAGTTTCCGCGCCACCCCGCCGAGCATCCGCTGCCCGACGCCGCCGACCACGCCGCCGACCACCGCGTCGGCGTCGTACTCGACCCGGGTGCGTCCGTCGACCTCGTCGACTAGCAGCATGCGGCACTCGGCCGACACCGTCCCCGGGGCCCCCGCGCCCGACGCCCGCAGCGTGAACGACCGCGGGGCCACGCGGTCGGCCAGCTCGACGCGTCCCTTGTAGGTGCCCTTGATCGAGCCGACGCCGACCGTGACGACCATGTCGTACACGTCCGGTGCGACCAGTTCCAGCCGCTCGCAGCCGGGGATCGCGGCGGCGAGCGTCGCCGGATCCGTCAGGGCCTCGAAGACCCGTCCCACCTCGGCGCGCAGAACCGCGTTGCCGGAGACCTTCACGCGTGTACCCGACCTTTCCGCAACTCGTACAACTCGCTTGGCGAGATCGGCATCCGCCGGATCGCCACTCCTCGGTCCCGCTCGGCGTCCTCGATCGCCGAGGCGACCGCCGCCGAGGTGGGGATGACGCCCGCCTCGCCGGCGCCCTTCAGTCCCAGGGGATTCAGCCCCGATGCCGTGACCATGTGCGCCGTCTCGATCTGCGGCACCTCTGTGGAGAACGGGATCAGGAAGTCCATATAGGAGGCGTTCACCAACTGCCCGGCGTCGTCGTAGACGATGCGCTCGTACAGCGCTCCGCCGACGCCCTGGGCGACACCGCCGTGCACCTGCCCCTCCACGATGCGCGGGTTCACCACCACGCCGCAGTCGTGCACGACGCAGTACCTCAGGATCCGGATGTCGGCGGTGTCCGGGTCGGTCTCGACGACGACTCCGTGCGCCCCGGCCGCGAACGTCGACCGCTCCGGCATGTAGAAGCCGGTCGCCTCCAGGCCGGGCTCGTCGCCGGTGCCGGCGGCGGACGCGAACTGGGTCGCGGCCTTCGCCGCCTCGTCGAACGCGTAGCGCAGCGGGTTGGACAGCACCGCCACGGTGCGCAGATCGATCGCGGTCGTGGGGTCGTCGCGGCGCCGGACCATCCCCTCGACCAGTTCCAGATCCTCCGCGGCGGTCCCCTCGCCGAGGGCCGCCGCCGCGATCCGCTTGGCCTTCTCCGCGACCTTCCCGGCGGCCACCGCGACCGCGTTGCCGCTGGTGACGATGGCACGGGAGGCGAACGTCCCGACCGCGTACTTGAACCGCCGGGTGTCGCCGGTGACGACCGTGACGTCGGCGACCGCGACCCCGAGCACGTCGGCGGCGATCTGCGCGAGGGTCGTGTAGTGGCCCTGGCCCTGCGTGGTCAGGCCGGTGGAGACCACGATCTCGCCGGTTGTCTCCACCTTCACGTGGGCACCCTCGTACGGTCCCATGCCGGTGCCCTCGACGTACGCGGCGACGCCGATCCCGATCCGCCGGCCCTCGACGGCGGCGGCCGCGCGCTCGGCCTCGAAGCCGTCCCAGCCGACCAGCTCGCGGATCATCCGCAGCATCGTCGGATAGTCGCCGGTGTCGTAGATCAGGGGGCGGCCGTCCTGGAACACCAGCCCCTGGTCGTAGGGCATCTCGTCGGGCTGGATCAGGTTGGCCTCGCGCACCGCCAGCCGGTCCAGGCCCAGGTACTCGGCGATCGCGTCCATCGTCCGCTCCATCGCGAACACGCCCTGCGGCCGCCCGGCGCCGCGGTACGGCGTCACGATCACCGTGTTCGTGTACAGCGACGTGAACTCGACCCGGTAGGCGCCGACCTTGTACGGCCCCAGCAGCTGCGTCGACGTCACGATCGGCACGATGATCCCGTACGGCACGTACGCGCCGTTGTCGTGCCAGATCTCGACGCTCAGGCCCCGCAGCCGTCCGGAGTCGTCGAACCCGACCTCGATCCGCTGCTGCTGCCCCCGCTCGTGCGCGGCGGAGACGAAGTGCTCGCGCCGATCCTCGACCCACTTCACGTCCCGGCCGAGCCTCATCGCCGCCCAGGGCACCAGGATCTCCTCCGGCCAGGGGTGCACGATCTTCACGCCGAAGCCGCCGCCGACGTCGGGCGTTATGACCTCGACCCGGTCCGGCGGCAGGCCGAGCTTCGCGGCCACCGCCAGGCGGACGCTGGTCGAGGTCTGTGTGGAGGAGTGGACGCGCAGGGTCCGGTCGTCGGCGTCCCAGTGCGCCAGGACGCCCTTGCCCTCCATCGGCATCGAGGCGCTGCGCTCGATCGCCAGGTCGAGGGTGAGTCGGTGCGGGGCCGCGGCGATCGCCTCGCGCACGTCGCCCTTGCCGTTCTCCTGCACGCTGACGGCGGCGACGTTGCCGGGGATGTCCGCGTGGACCAGGCGCTCGGCGGCGCGTGCCTGGTCGATGCCGACCACCGGCGGCAGTTCGTCGTAGGAGACCACGATCCGCTCGGCGGCGTCCTCGGCGAGGTAGCGGTCGGTGGCGACGACCATGACGACGGCTTCGCCGACGTGGTTGACCTCGCCGTCGGCCAGGCAGTGCGGCGTGCGGGGGTGGGTGAGGTCGGGGTGCGGGATCAGCAGCGGCAGCGGTTCGGCGATGCGGTCCGGGAGGTCCTCGTAGGTATAAATGGCGACGAGGCCTTCGACGTCGAGCGCTCCGCTGACGTCGATGTCGGTGATGCGCGCGTGGGCGACCGGGCTGCGGACGAAGGCGGCGGCGAGCGCGCCGCGTCCGAGGTCGTCGAGGTAGCGGCCTTGGCCGCGCAGGAGTCGCGGGTCCTCTTTGCGCAACAGCGGCTGGCCCACATGTTTCTCACTCATGGGGTGCCTCCCTTTCACGCTTGATCTCCGCAGCCCGCAGCACCGCCTTGACGATGTTCTGGTAGCCGGTGCACCGGCACAGGTTGCCGCCGATGGCTTCGCGGGCCTCCTCCTCGGTCGGTTTCGGGTTCTCCTCCAGGTAGGCGGTGATCGTCGTGATGAAGCCGGGGGTGCAGAAGCCGCACTGCAGGCCGTGGCATTCGAGGAAGGCCTGTTGGACCGGGCCGAGCTGGTCGTCGTCCTCGACGCAGCCTTCGACGGTCGTGATCTCGTGGCCGTCGGCCGAGACCGCGAAGATCAGGCACGACCGGACCGGCGCGCCGTCGAGCAGCACGGTGCAGGCGCCGCAGACGCCGTGTTCGCAGCCGAGGTGGGTGCCGGTCAGGCCGAGGTCCATGCGCAGGAAGTCGGCCAGCAGCCGGCGGGCGGGGACGTCGCCGCGGCGGGTGACGCCGTTGACCGTGACCGTGACCTGGTGTCGTTGTTCGCTCATGGCGCCACCGCCTCGTACGCGGCCTTCAGGGAGCGCGCGGTCAGGATGCGGGCCAGGTGCCGGCGGTACTCGGCGCTCGCGTGGATGTCGTCTTCGGGTTCCAGCCGGTCCGCGGCGAAGTCCGCGGCGGCCGTCCAGTCGGCGCCGGCCGCTGCTTCGGTCAGGTCGACCACCTGGGGCACCGGTCCCATGGCGATGTACGCGGCCTTCGCGGCGGCCACCGCGCCGGCGTCGTCGACGCGCACCAGGGTGCCGACGCCGCAGAGCGCGTAGTCGCCGTTGCGCCGCGACATCTCGCGCCAGTCGCTCCCGGTGCGGCCGCGGGGCCGGGGGAAGTAGGCCTCGACCGCGATCTCGTCCTCCCGGCAGGCCGACTCCATCGGGCCGACGAAGAAGTCCGGCGCGGCCACGGTCCGCTCGCCGTCGCGCTCGGAGCGCAGCACCACCTCGCCGTCGAGCAGCGCCAGGACCGCCGGCATCTCGCCGCAGGGGTCGGCGTGCACCAGGCTGCCGACGGTGGTGCCGCGGTTGCGGATGGTGGGGTGCGCCACGGTGCGTACCGCCTGGCGCAGCAGCGGGATCGTCTCGAAGGCGTGGGTGGCGCGCTCGACGTCGGCGTGCCGGGCCAGGGCGCCGACGCGGACGCCGTGGCGGTCGCTGTGCACGTAGGCGAGCTCGTCCAGGCGGTTGACGTCCACCAGCCGCGCCGGGGCGGTGAGCCGCATGTTCAGCATCGGCACCAGGCTCTGGCCGCCGGCCAGCACCTTGGCCTCGGCGCCGTGCTCCGCCAACAGCCGGACGGCCTCGTCCAGCGTGTCCGGGCCGTGATACACCACCGGCGGGGGCTTCATGTCCGAATCCTCTTCTCACCCAAAGGGTCGCGGCGACGTCGACATCTGCCGAACGCCGCCGCGATCACTGGCTGACTTTGCCCAAGCACCGTCTCTGATGAGCCCAGTCTCAGGGCTCTACCCCGTCGGCGGCGGGCGACTCGCCCGCCGGGGCCGGGCGTTTCAGGTACTCGGGCGCGATCAGGCGGGCGCCGTGGTAGGCCACGATGGTGACGATGGTGCCCAGCGCGATCCCGGACAGGGAGAAGTCGTCGGTGAACTTCAGGCTCACGTTGCCGATGCCGATGATGACGCCGGCCGCGATCGGCACCAGGTTCAGCGGGTTGCCGAAGTCGACCCGGTTCTCGGTCCAGATCTTCACGCCGAGCAGGCCGATCATCCCGTAGAGCACGACGGTGATGCCGCCGAGGACACCGCCGGGGGTGGCCGCGACCAGCGCGCCGAACTTGGGTGAGAAGCCGAACAGGATGGCGACGAGCGCGGCGACGTAGTAGGCCGCGGTGGAGTAGACGCGGGTGGCGGCCATCACGCCGATGTTCTCGGCGTAGGTGGTCGTCGGGGAGCCGCCGAAGGTGCTGGCCAGGGCGGTGCCGAAGCCGTCGGCGGCGATCGCCCGGCCCATGGACGGGTCGAGGTCGTCGCCGGTCATCTCGGCGACCGCCTTGACGTGGCCGGTGTTCTCCGCGACCAGGGCGATCACGGCCGGCAGGACCAGCAGGATGAAGGCCCACTTGAACTCCGGGAAGTGCCAGCCGGCGACCTGGTGCGCGCCGCTGCCGGAGGTCTTGTCCGGGAAGCCGAGCCACTTGGCCGACTTCACGGCGTCGAAGTCGACGCGCCAGTGCGTGGTGTCGTGACCGGCGGCGGGATCGTAGGAGGTGATCTGTCCGAAGATCCGGTCGGCGGCCCAGGACAGCGCGTAGCCGGACACCAGCGCGACGAAGATCGCGATCCGGCCGACGAAGCCGCGGACGCCGACCATGATGCCGATGGCCGTGAACATGGTGATCAGGGCGATCCACTGGTCCTGCGGCCAGTAGACGTCCGCGACGACCGGCGCGAGGTTGAAGCCGATGAGCAGGACCACGGCGCCGGTCACGACCGGCGGCAGGACGGCGTGGATGACCTGCGCGCCGAGGAAGTGGATCAGGACTCCGACGGCCAGCAGCACCAGGCCGGCGATCAGGATGGCGCCAGTGACCTGCTGGTCGTCGCCGCCCTGGGCGCGGATCGCGGCCACGCCGCCGACGAAGCTCGCCGAGGTGCCCAGGTAGCTCGGGACCTTGTTCTTGACGATCAGCAGGAAGCAGATCGTCGCGATGCCGCTCATCATGATGGCCAGCTGCGGGTTCAGGCCCATGACGAGGGGGAACACGAAAGTGGCGCCGAACATGGCGACCACGTGCTGCGCGCCCAGGCCCACGGTGCGGGGCCAGGACAGGCGCTCGTCGGGGCGGACGACCGAGCCCGGTGGTGGAGTCTTGCCTTCGTATACGACCCGCCAGCCCAATATCATGGGCCGGACTGTAGCGACGGTGTGACGGGCGTCACAAGTACTCAGATATTAAAGCCCGCGCATATGAAGGATCCGGAGCGCGACCGACAGGTCCAGGCGGAGATCGGGGCGCTCCATGAAGGGCCCGACCAGACGCTCGATCTTGCCGATGCGGTAGCGCAGCGTGTTGTAGTGGAAGTGGAGGCGGCGGGCGGCCTCGGCGACGTTCAGGTTGGTGTCGAGGAGGACCTCCAGGGTGGTGCGCAGGTCCTCGGCTTCGGCGTCGCCGTCGTTGGCCAGGCCCCGGAGGGTCTGGCGGGCGAAGTCGCGGAGCTCGGCCGGGTCCGGGATCAGCGAGAGCAGGCGGTAGACACCGAGGGCGTCGAAGTGGACGACGGAGCCGGGGCCGTTGAGGCGGCGGCCCATGCGGACGGCGCGGCGGGCCTCCTCGTAGGCGGCGGGGAGGTCGTCGACCGCGCTCACGGGGCGCGAGACACCGGTGGAGAAGGTGCGGCGGCCGCCCCCGCCGGTGCCGGAGACCTCCGCGATCAGGCTTCTGACCAGGGGATCGGGGTCGTCACCGGACTTCAGGACGACGACCACCTCCTGGTTGAAGCCGGCCACCGGGGCGCTGCGGTCCCGGGCGGCGACGACGTTCTGCCAGGCGGCGGCGAAGCGCTCGCGGGCCGGGCGGAGCGCGTGCTGGGAGGCGGGGAGGACGGACTGGCCCGGGTCGAGCTCGGCGACGAGGACGACGAGTTTGCGCCGGTGCTGCTTGTCGGCGGGGTTCGGGACGGGCTCGAGATCCCAGCCCAGGGTGACGGCGTGCGCGACGGCGGACTGCGGATCCTCCAGCCGGCCGGTCAGCAGGTCCCTGAGGAAGTCGGCGCGGTACTTGTCCTCGACGGCGGCCACCGCCAGCTCCTTGACCACGGCCAGCGCGGCGACCGTGGCGGCGCGTTCGAGGGCGGCGACGTCGGCCGCGTCGAAGGGGCGCGGGCCGGCGAAGGCGACGAGGCGGCCGTGGTCGACGCGTCCGGCGACGATGGGGATCAGGGCGTGCTGGTGGCCGTGGTGGGTGGTGAGGCCGGCGGGTTCGGACTCGGTGCGGAGGCGGCGGTGGGGGGCGGTGCGCTGGACGGGGCTCTGGACGATGCGATCAGCCGGGTGCCCGGGGGTCTGCGCACCGGCCTCGGTGTCGAAGCAGGGGGCGTCGTGGACGGCGTCGGCACCGTGCTCGGCCAGGACGCGGCCGTCCGGCGTGGTGACCAGGACCGGGCCGCCGAGGATGCGGGCGAGCTCGGCGGTCAGCTCGGCCAGGCCGCCGCCCTCCAGGGCGATCTGCGCCAGGGCGCGGTGGACGCGGTCGGCGCGGGCCAGCACGGCGGCCTGGCGGTCGAGGACGTCGGAGAGGACCTCGGTGAGGATGTCGTCGAAGGCCACGCGCTCGGGCAGCTCGATGACCGGGAACCCGAGCTCGTCGGCGGCCCGCAGGAGCTCCGGCGGGAGGTCGCCGAGGTAGCGGTGCGGCTTGATCGCGATGGCGGACAGACCGGCGCGGTCCAGGTCGGCGATCAGCCCGGCCAGCGGGGTCGGCGAGTGCCGCAGGGGGTAGCCGGTGGTGAGGAGCAGCTCCTTGGGCTTGACCCAGGGGAGGATGTCCGGCACCTCCATCACGTTGACGCGCTCGACCACGCGATGCCGCCCGGCGCTCCCGGCGACGATGCGGGCGCCGGTCAGGGCCGGAAGGGTCAGGGTCTGGTCGACGGTGAGGCCGATCGCGCCGGTGGCCTGGCGGCCCTCGGCGGGTTCCTTGGCGGCACGCTTGGCGGATTCCTCGGCGGGGTCCCCGGCGCGTTCCCTGGCGTCGTATGGCGACCTTTGCGAAGCTTCGGCGTGGTCATTGGCAAGATTGCCCATGCCGGGACCCTAGCCCCGCGGTCTAGCGTCGCGACAGGCCCTCGGAGAAAGACGGGAAGGACCGATGCCGGTGTCAGCGGTGCAGCACATCGAGGTCAGGCCGGGCGAGTACCACGACTCTGTCACCCTGATGGTGGCCGGCCGCGCGGTGGCCGCGGTCCCAGGCGTCACCCGCGCACTGGTGGCGATGGGAACAGAGCTGAACATCGCGCTCCTGGAAACACTCGGCCACCCGACCCCCGAGGCGGGCCCCTCCGACCTGATCGTCGCGTTCACCTGCCCCGACCCGGCCACGGAAACCGCGGCCCTCGCCGCACTGACCACCGCCCTCTCGCCCGCGGGCCCCATCACAGCCCCCGGACACACCCCCGACCAGCACCACCCCCGCACCACCGGCACCGCACTAAGCCGAACGGGTGCACTTCTCACCCTGATTTCCACCCCGGGCCTTGCCGCCGTCCCCGAAGCCATGGAATCGTTACAACACGGCGCATCAGTGGTCATCTTCAGCGATAACATCCCCACCACTCACGAGATCCGCCTCAAAGACGAAGCACGACGACGCAACCTGCTGGTCATGGGCCCTGACTGCGGCACCGTCGTCCTCCACGGAACCGGCCTGGGCTTCTCCAACACCACCCGCCCCGGCCCCGTCAGCCTGGTCGCCGCCTCCGGAACCGGCGCCCAGCACCTGATGTCCCTCCTCGACACCGCGGGAACCGGCATCCGCCACTGCCTCGGCGTGGGCGGCCGCGACCTGACCGCAGCAGTAGCAGGCCGCTCCACCCACGCAGCCCTCGACGCACTGGCGGCGGACCCCGAGACGAAGCTCATCGCCGTGGTCTCCAAACCACCGCACCCCTCAGTAGCCGAAGCCATCGAAGACCACGCCCGCCGCCTCCCGAAACCAGTCCTGTTCGCCTTCATCGGCCCCGACCACCCCACCCTCACCGAAACCGCGGAAAGGATCCTCACCACCCTCGACCACCAACCACCACGCCCCTGGCCCCACTGGGCCCCGACCGGCGGCGCGCGCGCCGGCACCGACAGTGGGGCGCAGGACCAGAACCAGAACCAGAACCAGAACCAGAACCAGAACCAGAAACAGGAGCAGAAACAGGAGCAGGAGCAGGACCTGAGCCGAAACCCCGGCCAGAGCCGGCACCGAGGCTGGACGATCCGCGGCCTGTTCAGCGGCGGCACGCTCTGTGCCGAGGCGGAAGCCGTGCTGACGCGGATGAGTGCTGAGTTGCGTGCGCAGGTGCCGACGCTCGCGCCGGTGCCGCCACTCGCGCAAGTGCCGGCGCCTGCGCAGGTGCCGGCGCCTGGGCAGCTGTCGCCGCTCGCGCAGGTGCCGGCGCCTGGGCAGCTGTCGCCACTCGCGCAGGTGTCGCCGCTCGGCCAGGTTCCGACGCCTGCGCCTGCGCGGGTGCATGACGAACGATCGGGTGGGCGGGGGGAGGGGGAAAGGAAAGAACCGCACATCGACCTCACCGACTTCGGCGACGACGCCTACACCCGCGGCCGCCCCCACCCCATGATCGACAACACACTGCGTCTGCGCGCCCTCGAAGAGGCGGTGGCGGATCCGCACGTCGGCGTGCTGCTGCTCGACGTCGTGCTCGGACGCGGTGCGCACAGCGACCCGGCCGCGGAGTTGGTGCCCGCGGTGACGGGCGCGGGCGAACGGGGGCTGCCGGTCGTCGTGTCGCTGTGCGGAACCGAGGGGGACCCGCAAGGCCTGGAGCGGCAGGCGCGGGCGTTCGCCGAGGCCGGCGCCTGGGTGTATCTGTCCAATGCCGAGGCGGCGGTGGCTGCCGGGCGCTACGTCCTGGGGGGCGACGATGTCGCTGTCTGAGCTCCTGAGTCCGGTGTCCCACGTCGTGACCGCCGGGGTCGCGGCGTTCGCCGACGATCTCGGCGCGCAGGGCGTGCCGGTGACCCGCGTCGACTGGCGGCCGCCGCCGGCCGGGACCGAGGCGGACCTGGCCGACGTCGCGCTGGACGCGCGGCGGGACGAGGCGAACGCGGTCGCCGTGCGGCGCATGCTCGCGGCGGGTGCCGAGCTGGTGGACGTGCGGCCGGCGCGTGAGATGTTGGGGTTGGAGCCGGGGCAGTTCCTGCACGCCGGGCCGCCGATCGCGTGGGAGCGCGCGTCCGGGCCGATGCGGGGTGCGCTGATCGGCGCCGCGCTGTTCGAAGGGCTCGCCGACTCGCCCGAGCGCGCGGAATCGTGGCTGGGGAAACACGACCACAGCGGGGGTACGGGCCCCGACCTCGCCCCCTGTCACAGTCGTGGCGGCGTGGGCCCGATGGCCGGCGTCGTCTCGCCGAGCATGTGGCTCTTCGAGGTGCGGGATCCGGGCAGCGGGCGGACGGCGTGGTGCAGCCTCAACGAGGGTCTCGGCAAGGTGCTGCGGTACGGGGCGTTCGGCCCGGAGGTGATCACGCGGCTGCGGTGGATGGCCGACGTGCTCGGGCCGATGCTGCAACGGGCGGTGCGACGGGCCGGGCCGGTGGACGTCAAGGCGATCATCGCGCAGATGCTGCACATGGGCGATGAGGGGCACAACCGGAACCGGGCCGGAACGCTGATGCTGCTGCGGGAGCTGCTGCCCGCGCTCATCGAGGGCGGCGGCGACGGGGACGGTGAGGACCCGAAGGCGCTGGCGGACGCGGTGCGGTTCGTGTCCGGCAACGACCACTTCTTCCTCAACCTCGTCATGCCCGCCTGCAAGCTGGCGGCCGGGGCGGCGGCGGGGGTGCCGGGCAGCACGGTGGTGACGGTGATGGCGCGCAACGGGACCGACTTCGGGATCCAGACCGCGGGCACCGGCGACCGCTGGTTCACCGCGCCGGCGCACACGCCCGAGGGCCTGTTCCTCGCCGGGTACGGTCCCGAGGACGCGAACCCGGACATCGGCGACTCGGCCATCACCGAGACGGCCGGGGTCGGCGGCTTCGCGATGGCGGCGGCGCCCGCGATCGCCCGGCTGGTGGGCGGCACCGCCGCCGGCGCCGTCGCCACCACCGGCCTGATGTACGAGATCGCCCTCGCCGAGAACCCCGCGTTCACCGTCCCGGCCCTCGACTTCCGCGGCACGCCGACCGGCATCGACGTCACCCGCGTCGTGCGCACCGGCGTCCTTCCGCAGATCAACACCGGGATGGCGGGCCGCGTCGCCGGGACCGGACAGGTCGGCGCCGGGCTGGTGACGCCGCCGGCCGAGTGCTTCACCCAGGCGTTGGCCGCCCTCGCCGAACTCGCCCGAGCCGACGAAGCCAACGAAGCCAACTGAGCCAACTGAGCCAACGAGAACCGAAGCGGCTTACCTCACACCCCCGCCACCACCGCCCCCGCTCCTCTGTACCGTGGCGGCGTGCTCAGCGCCTTCATACCGATCTGGCTGCTCACCGTTCTCGGCTACCTGACAGCACGTTTCTCGCTCGTCGGCTCGAATCCCGCCGAGATCGAGGCGATCCTCGGGCGCTTCGTCTTCCGCATCGCCATGCCGGCCGCGCTGTTCGGCATGCTGGCCAAGAGCGACCTCCACGCGCTGGCGAACACCTCGATCGTCGCCTTCGGGCTCAGTTCGCTCATCGCCTGCGGGCTCGGGCTCGCGATCAGCACGCGGCTGTTCGGGCGTGGTGTCGCGGACGGCGCCGTCACCGGGATGTCCTCCGGTTACGTCAACTCCGCCAATCTCGGGATCCCCGTGGCGGTGCAGGTGCTCGGTGACGCCGGGTTCCTGTCGACCGTGATCCTGTTCAACACCGTCCTCGTCACGCCGGTGGCGCTCGCGCTGATGGACCTCGGCAACGAGTCCGGGCCCGGTCTCGGGTGGCGCCGGCGGGTGCGCGGCGTGGCGCTGCTGCCGGTGCGCAATCCGATCATCATCGCCTCCGCCCTGGGCGCGCTGGCGGCCGGGACACATTGGCACGTCCCCGTGGATGTCGCCCACGCCCTGAGCCTGCTCGGCGGGGCCGCGGTCCCCATAGCGCTCGTGACACTCGGCATGTCGCTGCACGCCGGGCCCAAGGACGCCGCCGACGCCGCGCGGGCCCGGGCCCCGCGCGAACCGCTCCTGATCGCGATATCCATAGCCCTGAAGACCGCCCTGCAGCCCGCCCTCGCCTACCTCCTGGCCCGCTACGTCCTCCACCTCCACGGCCACGACGTCCTCGCCGTCACCCTCTGCGCCGCCCTCCCGACCGCGCAGAACGTCTACATCTACGCCCGCGAGTACGCCCTCGACACCGCCTTCGCCCGCAACGCTGTCGTGTTCTCCACCCTCGCCTCGATGGTGGGCCTCTGGACGGTCGTCGCCCTGTTGAAGTGACGGGAACCGGGTGGCACCGGCCGGCGTCGAAGCGTCATGGGAACCAGGGCACGCACCTGCCGCGGCCTCACAGGAGCCGCTCTCGCAATAGGCCTCACGCTCACCGGCTGCTCACCGAGCACCGGTCATCCCGGGACTCCGCCGACGACGCACAGCACCGGCACGACAGGCGGTACGGGCAGCACAGGCGGCACAGGCGGCACGACTCAGCTCCAGGGCGACATCGAGTCCGCCGCCGTCCCGCTCCAGCGCTACGCGTCCTGCGACGAGGCCCTCGCCACGCTCCGCCTCGCCCAGCACGCCGCCACGGCGCACAGCAAGGCGACGGGCGGCGTCGCGCCTCCGGGCACCATCACCGCGCCGCTGGCTCCGGGACAGGAACGTGACCAGTCCGCGGCGCCCAACGCGGGAGCGGAGGACAGCGCTCCGAAGGCCGCGGCCCCAGCCACGGGCGCCACCGCCCCCGGAGGCGCGGACCCGACGCAGAGCCCCGACCACTCCACCACCAACACCGCCGAGGCCGGTGTCGACGAGCCCGACACCGTCAAGACCGACGGGAAGCTGATCGTCTCCGTCGCCCAGGGCACGGTCTATGTGGTCGGCACATCCGACAAGCGCATCATGGGCAGCGTCGTGCTTCCCGCGAGCCTGTATCCGAACTCCTCCCCGGGCGCGA
The DNA here is from genome assembly GCF_039531675.1 of Catenulispora subtropica. NCBI lineage: Bacteria > Bacillati > Actinomycetota > Actinomycetes > Catenulisporales > Catenulisporaceae > Catenulispora > Catenulispora subtropica. Next base: position 34,990 of record NZ_BAAAQM010000019.1, on the reverse strand, counting down.
ACGACGACAGTCCCCCGTCGAGCCCCCGCGCCTACTACCCCGGCACCGACGGCTCGGACCAGCTTCTGCTGTCCGGTGACCGCGTCCTGGCGATCAGCCGGGTGGCCTACGGCGGTATCGAGCGCTACTACGGCGAGGGCGACTCCTACGCGCCAAGCAGCCCTGCTCTGGGCAGCGGGCCGCAGACCCGCTTCACCCTCATCGACATCAGCGACCCGGCGCACCCGAAGGTCGTCAGCACCTTGCGTCAGGACGGCGACTTCGTCGACGCCCGCATGATGGGCACCACGGTGCGCGCCGTCACCCGCACCAACCCGATCGTGCCGCAGACCGGCTCCGGCACCGACTGGCTCCCGCACTACGAGCTCCAGTCCCACCTCGCCGGCGCCGGCGGCGCGCAGAGCGTCTCCGACGGCACCGTCGACTGCGCCGCCGTCAGCCATCCCGACGTCTACAGCGGCACGTCGCTGGTCTCGCTGGAGACCTTCGACCTCGGCGCCCCCGCCGGCCGCTACAGCCTCGGCACCGGCAACCCGGTGTCGGTGGTCGCCGACGGCGAGACCGTCTACGCGACCGGGTCCAGTCTCTACATCGCCAACGACCTGCACGCGTGGCAGTCCGTCCCGCTGATCCGGCCGGGGCTTCCGGTCCTGGGCTCGGCGACGGCCACCACCCCCGCGGACCCCTACCGGCTGCCGATCTCCCGGACCGAGATCTACAAGTTCGACGTCTCCGGGACCGGTGCGCCGCGGCCGGTCGCGTCCGGGAGCGTGCCGGGATGGCTGCTGAATCAGTACTCACTCTCGGAATATCAGGGCAACCTCCGCATAGCCACCACCGACGGCGCCTATCAGGATCATGCCGACGCCACGTCCAGCAGCGCCGTCTACGTCCTCGCGCCGCACGGCGACACGCTCGCGCGGATCGGGGCCGTCACCGGATTGGGCCAAGGCGAGAAGATCTACTCCGTCCGGTTCGCCGGGCCCGTCGGGTATGTCGTGACCTTCCGGCAGATGGATCCGCTGTTCGTCGTCGACCTGCGCGATCCGGCGCATCCGAAGGCCGCCGGACAGGTGGAGCTCACCGGGTATTCGTCGTATCTGCACCCGGTGGACGACAAGACGCTCATCGGCCTCGGACAGGCCTCCACGGCCTCGGGAAGACGCCTGGGGACCCAGGTGTCCCTCTTCGACGTCTCAGACCCCTCAGCGCCCCGTCTGGCGGCCCGCTATGAGCTTCCCGACGCGTACTCCTCAGCCGAGGGCGATCCGCACGCGTTCCTCTACTGGAAGCCGACCGGAATGCTCGTTGTGCCCGTTTCACAGGGCTCGGAGGCTTTCGCGGGATCTGCGAACGGCGCGCTCGTGCTGCGTGTCGGGGACGGCCGGATCACCGAGGAGGGTTTCGTGAAACACGCCGGACGGACCGGGGGCGCCACGTTCGGGTCAATCCCCGGTGTGGAGCAGATCACCCGGTCGTTGGTCGCCAATGATACGCTTTGGACCGTTTCGGGCGCCGGTTTGCTGGCCTCGAACGGCCTCACCTTGGAAGACATGGGGTGGATCCCCTACCCCTGAGCTGTGATCTGTCGCCCGGATCCGCCATGATGGGCCACGGCTCCGGCGCCGTCGCGGGCCGTGACCGTACTAGGCAAGGAGAAGTTTCATGGCTCTTCCGACACTGACCCCCGAGCAGCGCGCGGCCGCTCTGGCCAAGGCCGGGGAGGTGCGCCGTGCCCGTTCGGAGATGCTGGCCGACGTCAAGGCCGGGAAGCTGTCCCTGAAGGCGGTGCTCGACCGGGCGGCCAAGGGCGAGGAGATGGTCAAGAAGACGAAGGTGACCGCCCTCATCAAGGCGCTGCCGGGCTACGGCCCGGCCAAGGCGGCCAAGCTGATGGCGGACGCGGAGATCGACGAGAACCGCCGCATCGGCGGCCTCGGCGACCGGCAGCGCCAGGCGCTGCTCGCCGCCACCGCCTGATCGAGGCGCTCCCTCTCGCCACGGCGCACGCCGGCCGTCCTTCGGGACGGCCGGCACGAACGGTGAGGCCGGCTCCGCCGGCACGATCACCACGACCGGCACAGCGCCGCTGAGGCCCTCCGGGCCCGTGGCCGCCGGGCCGGCTCGACCCCGCGGCCGTCGCGGCCCACCGAGCGGCAACCCCGCGGAAGCAGCGCGGATCCTCATAACACGTTGAGGAACAGCCGCTACGGACGGTACGGCTCGCGCTCTACCGCTTCCCCGTGTTCACCGCGCTCGGCGTGCTAGGGGCGCTGGCGGCGCCCGGGTCACCCGCCGCGAAACGCAGGTCCGCCACGATCGGCCGATGCGCCTGCTCCGGCCCGATGGCCGGGAGCACCACGCTGCGCACCGGCGTCAGACCGCGGGTCAGCACGTCGTCCAGGCGCACCATGGGGAACTTGGACGGCCACGTGAAGCCGAACCCCTCCCCGGCCTCTGCCTGCACCGACACCAGACCCGTCGTGGAGTTCACCAGCGAACCCATCCCGCGGTCGGTCTGCGCCAGGTCCAGATCGCCGACGACGACCAGGTTCGGCTCCTTCTCGTCCTTCACCGCCGCCACGAGCTGCTCCAGCGCGTCGCCGCGGGCCACCCCGAAACCGTCGTGCGACAGGGACGGCTGGGGCAGGTGGACGGCGAAGACCGTGGCCGCCCGCACCGGGTCCAGCTGCACGGTGAAGCGCAGCAGGCCGCCGAACTGCCCGGAGGTCGAGCCGGAGAACTGCCCGACCTGGCCCGGATCGGCCGCGCCGGCCCCGAGGTCCATCGGCAGGCTGCCGTTGACCAGCGGGAACCGCGACCAGACGGCGAACTCGTACATCGCCAGGTGGTAGGGGAAGCGCTCCGGGACCGACTGGTCGGCCTGCTGCGCGTCCCGGGACGTCAGGCCCTGCAGCACGACGATGTCGGCCTGCTGCCGCAGCGCCAGGTCCGCGACGGCGGACAGGTCGGGCGGCGAGGAGACGTTCTGGCTGAGGACCCTGAGATCGGCCGGACCGGAACCGCCGGAGCGCACCAGCTGCGGCCCGAAGTCGCCGCCCCAGACCCCGCACGCCAGCACGGTGAGGCCGATGGCCCACCGGTCGAGGCTCAGCAACGCCGCCGGCACCGCGAGCACCAGCGGCACGAAGGTCCACGGCAGGAAGGTGTCGATGAGCGAGCCGAAGCCCATCACGTCCGGCAGGAAGCGGTGACCGAGCAGGACCGCCGTGACCAGGACGCAGACCACGCGGACCAGGAGGGATATCTGGCGGCGGGCGCTGGGCCAGTGGTGGCTGTCGTCGTGAAGCGCCGGCTCGGGGGACGCGGGCTGGGGACCGGGGGACGCGGATTCGGGGGACGCGGCCTCGGAGGACGCGGACTCAGGTTCCGGAGATTCGGGCTCTGGGACGAAGGCCGGTTCGGCGGGCGGCGGAGGTGATGCCGGCGGCTGCGGCGGAGCCGTCGGCGCGGTCGGCGTGGGGGCCGTCGCGGACTGGAACGGGACCACCGGGCTCTCGCGGCGCTGGGCCGGGACGCTGGCGACCCGCCACGTGGCCGCGGCCTGGTCGGCTGCGGTGCGGATGATCTCGCTGACGGCGAGGACCGCCGGCCCGACGGGGACGGCCGGCTTGGCCGCGACCGCGACGGATCCGGTCTGATCGGCGGCATTCGCGGCTGCGGAAGCGTCGTGGTCGGACGGGGCCACCACGGTGGCGACCGCGCCGTTGTGCTCGGCAGGATTCGCAGCGGCCGAAGCATCATGGTTGCCGTGATCGCCGTGGTCGGCCGGAGCCAGGGTGGCGACCGCGCCGTTGTGCTCGGTCGAAGCCGCAGCGGCCGAAGCGTCGTGATCGCCCAGGACCACCACGGAGGCTGAACCGGAGACCGAACCGGAGGCCGAACCTTGGTCGACCAGAGCAGGCGAACCACCGCGGTCGTGGTACTCGGCGAGCATCGCAGTGCCCGAACGGTCCTGATCGCCGTGGCCGCCGTGGTCACCGCGTCCGCCGGTGGCCGAACCAGCATCCTCAGGCCCGACCCCGGCCGCCGACCACCCGAGCTCCATCGCAGCTTCCTGCGGCCCGGCCTCGTCCGCACCCGCCCGCGGCAACTCGATCCCGTCGATCCGCGGAGCCTGCGCCGCCGCCGGCTCGACGCGCACCAGCGCGCCGCCGGTGCCCGCCCCGCCGGTCTCGGCGCCGCCCTCCGGGCCGGTGACCGGTCCCGCCGTGCCCTGGGCTATCGGCCCGTCGTCGTCCGACCCGGGCTGAAGTTGATCGAAACGCAAGTCTTCCCGTCCGCTCCGCGTGGCAGGACCCGTCCGCTTCGCGCGCGCCGTGTGGGCCGCGCACGCGCAAACGTTACTACCAACCGATGAGCGTTTCGGTCACGGTCCGATGTCCATCGCAACAACCGTGTCACAACTTCCTGAGACCGGGGCTGGAGACCGGGGCTAGAGACCGGGGGCGCCCCAGACCGGGAACCAGCGGCTCAGGTCCTGCTCCACGCGCAGGTCGTCGGCCAGCAAGGCCTTGATCTTCAGCTCCAGGGCGCTGTCCCGCTGCTCGCCGGCCAGTGGGGCGAACGGGTAGAAGGAGCCGCGCTTGTAGAGGTAGACCAGGGCCAGACGGCGGTCCTTGTCGTCGGTGAAGGACACCAGGGAGCAGAGCAGCTGCGGGCCGAAGCCGGTGTCCTGCAGCGAGCTGTTCACCGCGTGCAGGTCGGTCACCAGACCGGCGGTGTCGTCCGGCTCGTGGTGCGACACCAGCCAGGTGTAGCCGTAGGAGTCGTCGCGGGCCTCGACCTTGGGGCCGTTGCCGGCCGCCAGCAGGGTGGTGATGTCCGACTCGACGTCGTCGAAGGCCCGCCCCTCGGCCCGCCGGAAGCAGACCGAGCCCAGGCCCGTGGGACGGAAGTTGGTCGCCGCCTGCAAGGTCAGGGCCGCCGACGGCAGTCCGAAGAGCTGGTCGAGGTCCGGCTTCACCGGCTTGGTCCGACCGAGCAGCGTGTCCAGGAATCCCATGGCTACCAGCTTGCCTTGTCTCGGGGGGACGGCGCGGGAGGTCCCGCGGTCCGTTCGCTATTCGTGATCGTCTTGTGCAGATCCCCGTGACTAACCGGGATTGTTCCCGGCCCCGACGCGCGCGACGCCTGTCGGACGAATTCGGCTCGCATCGTGGAAGCTCGGGGGGTCCGGCAGGCGTCGTGGTGGAAACGTGTGCGGGGATGCGGAACGGTCCGGGACCCGGCTCTCAGCGGCCCATGTCGATGGCCAGCTGCGCCAGCTTCTCCTGCCGCACCTTCAGCGTCGGGTGGGTGGAGAACAGGTTCGCGACACTCGCCCCCTTGATCGCCGGGGTGAAGAAGAACGCGTTGAACGCCTCCTGCTTGCGCAGGTCCTGCGTCGGGATCTCGCCCATCGCGTCGGTGATCCGGTACAGCGCGTTGCTCATCGCCGACGGGTTGCCGGTGAGCATCGCCCCCGAACGGTCGGCGGCCAGCTCCCGGTACCGGGACAGGCTGCGGATCAGCAGGAAGGACAGCGCGTAGGTGATCATCGAGACGATCATCACCAGGAACAGCACCGCCGCCGGGCTCTCCTCGTCGTCGTTCGAGCGCCGGTCGGAGAACCCGCCCCACAGCCCGATCTCGAAGGAGATGCGGGTGATCAGGCCGGCCAGCACCCCGAGGAACGAGGCGATGGTCATCACCGCGACGTCCTTGTGCGCCACGTGCGACAGCTCGTGCGCCAGCACGGCCTCCAGTTCGCGGTCGTCCGGCAGCCGGCGCATCAGGCCGGTGGTGGCGACCACCACGGTGTTCTTGGAGCTGCGGCCGGCGGCGAAGGCGTTGGGGACGTCGGTGTCCACCATGCCGACCCGCGGCTTGGGCATGTCGGCCAGCGCGCACAGCCGGTCCAGCACCGCGTGCAGCCGGTGCGCCTCGGCGGAGTCGGTGGGCTGTACGACCTTGGCGTTCATCGAGAACAGCGCGATCTTGTCCGAGAGGAACCACTGCACGAAGAAGAAGCCGGCGATCACGATGATCAGGATCGGCAGCAGGCCCTTCGGGGCGAGGGCCACCGCCACGCCGATCGCGGCGACGTAGACCGCACCGAGCAGGAACATCACGAACACCATCCGTGACGTCAGCTGCCGGTCCGGCGCGAAACGGGTCCTTGCCACTGGCGGTCTCTCCCTGTCCCCTCGATCATCTCAGTTCGGGTCTTGCTACCTCCAGCAACGCCGGAAGGGGCCCGGAGGTTCCCGTGCCCGGGACCGACCCGGTGAAAGAGACCGCCGCCACACCGGGGCCCGTGGGACGGGCGTCCGGTGCGGCGGCGGTCGGGACCAGCGGGGAGAGCGGGACGGCCGGGGTGGCCGGGATCAGCCGGGGATGAGGCCCTCGTCGGACATCATCGCCTCGACCTCCTCCAGCGTGGCGTCGGCCATCGGGAGCACGAAGTCGCTCTCGACGATCTCGTCCAGCGGCAGCGGCTCGCCGATCTCCCGGACCCGGGTCACCAGGGTGTCCAGGGCGGTGCGGAAGGCCGCCTCGTCCTTGGCCTGGCAGGTCTCCAGGACCTTCTCGTCGAGCGTGTTCAGCTCGTCGATCGCGGTGTCGGGCACGCGCAGCTGGCCCTCGGTGAGGATGCGGACGATCATCGCGCCTCACCCTCCTTGCGAACCTCCTCGGCATCGGACACGCCGGCGTTGCTCGCGTTGCCCACCGAGTTGCCGGCCTCCAGCTGCCGGTTGGCGGTGGCGGACGGGCCGCCGGCCAGCTCCCGCTTCATGGCCTCGAGCTGGTTGTCGACGTCCGAGCCGGACGACAGGCGCTCCAGCTCGGCGGTGATGTCGTCCTTGGCCATGCCGGTCGGGTCGTTGAGCGCGCCGGAGGCCAGCAGCTCGTCGATGGCCGAGCCGCGGGCCTGCAGCTGCAGCGTCTTGTCCTCGGCCCGCTGGATCGCCATGCCGACGTCGGACATCTCCTCGGAGATGCCGGAGAAGGCCTCGCCGATCCGGGTGGTGGCCTCGGCCGCGGTGTAGGTGGCCTTGATGGTCTCCTTCTTGGTGCGGAAGGCGTCGACCTTGGCCTGCAGCGACTGGGAGGCCCGGGTGAGCTTCTCCTCCTCCGCCTGCAGCGCCGTGTACTGGGTCTGCAGGTCGGTGATCTGCTGCTGGATGCCGCCGCGCCGGGACAGGGCCTCGCGGGCCAGGTCCTCACGGCCGACCTCCAGGGCCCGGCGGGCCTGGGTCTCGTGCTTGTCGGCCTGGTCCTGCAGACCCTTCATCTGCAGTTCCAGACGCTTGCGCGAGGTGGCCACGTCGGCGACGCCGCGCCGCACCTTCTGCAGCAGCTCCAGCTGCTTCTGGTACGACAGGTCGAGCGTCTCGCGCGGGTCCTCGTACTTGTCCAGCGCCTTGTTGGCCTTGGCCTGGAAGATCAATTTCATGCGCTTCATGACGCCACTCATGGGCTCTGCCGCGCCCCCTTCACGTCCTCATGTGTCCGACGCGACCCGCACTGCGAATCGCCCTGAATGTCGTCCAACGATGGTGTCCTGGTCAGGACTTACCATACGGCTCGGGACCCTCTCCCGGCATCTACCGAAGGTCATGGCTTCGTCGTCACGCCGTCCTGGCCTTAGAGTCTTCCCGTGTTCCGGAAGCAGAAATCCACCGTCGAGCCCGACGAGGCCGCCAAGGCGCGCGACGAAGTCGCCGCGCAGGACGCCGCGCAGGCCGCCAAGGGCCGTCCCACGCCCACCCGCAAGGAAGCCGAACTCGCCCGCAAGCAGCGGCTGAGCGGGGTCAACGCGAACCCCAAGCTGGCCAAGCGCGAGGCGCGGCAGCGCGACTTCGAGGCGGCCACCGAGCGCCAGCACGGCGGGCCGGTCAAGCAGCTCGCCCGCGACTACGTCGACTCGCGCTTCCGGATCGCGGAATTCTTCATCGTCTTCGCGATCCTGCTGTTCGTGGTGGCCTCGGTGCCGTCCATCGCGCTGCTGTCGGTGGTGCTGTGGCTGGTGATGCTGGTGGCGATCGTGGTCGACTCCATCTTCCTGGTCCGCGGGGTGAAGAAGGAGGCGCGCAAGCGCTTCCCGAACGAGGACCTCGGCCGCATCGGCTGGTATTCGCTCATGCGCTCGATGCAGTTCCGCAAGTGGCGGCTGCCCAAGCCGCGGCTCAAGCGCGGCGAGCCGTTCTAAGCGTCCCCGTTCCGCGCGTCCCCCTTCTTCCAGGCGTGCTCTAGGCCGCTGTCAGGCGGCCGTCGGCCATCGTCAGCACCCGGTCGGCCCGGCCCAGCAGGGCGGTGTCGTGGGTGACCATGACGGTGGCCGTGCCGTGCCGCGCGGTGACCTCGGCCAGCAGCGCGACCACGCGGGCGCCGCGGTCGTGGTCCAGGGCCGAGGTGGGCTCGTCGACCAGCAGCACCGCGGGTTCGGCGAACAGCGCCCGGGCGATGTTCACGCGCTGGCGCTCGCCGCCGGACAGCTGGTGCGGACGGCGGCGCTGCTTGGCCGCGTCGAGGCCGACGGCGTCCAGGAGCGCGCGGGCCCGCTCGCGGCCGGCGCGGGGCCGGTCGCCCCGCAGGTGGCCGACCGCTTCGAGCTGCTCGGCGGCGGTGAGGGCGGGGATCAGGTTGGCTTGCTGGAACACGATGCCGACCCGGTCCCTCCGCAGGTGCGCCCGCTCGCCGCGGGAGAGTCCGGAGGTGTCGCGGCCGGCGATCGCCACGGTGCCGGAGTCCGGCGTGAGCAGGGTCGCGGCGACGGCGAGCAGCGTGGACTTGCCCGAGCCGGACGGGCCGACGACGGCCGCGAACTCGCCGGGGGCGACGTCGAGGGTGACGTGGTCCAGGGCCGTGAGGCGGGTGTCGCCGTCGGGGTAGGTGAGGGTCACGTCGGTGAGCGTGAGAGTCATCGGTTCGCTCCCAGGGCGGTCAGCGGGTCCACGACGACGATCCGGCGGACGGCCAGCGCCGCGCCGGCCAGGCCGAGGCCGACCATCGCGGCGAGCGGGACGGCGACGGTCGCGACGTCGAGGGTGAACGGGGTGCCGGCGGCCCGGAGCGCCGCGCCGCCGAGGGTGCCGGCGAGGGCGCCGAGCGCGCCGCCGGCCAGCAGCAGCACCAGGGCTTGCCCGAGGGCGTCGCGGACCAGGTAGGCGCTGCTGGCGCCGATGGCTTTCAGGACCGCGATGTCGGCCTTGCGCTGGACCGTCCAGACCGTGAAGAAGGCGCCCGCGACCAGCGCGCTGATCGCGAACAGGAAGCCCTGGATCAGCGTCAGGCTGCCCTGTTCGGCCGAGTAGCCGTCGATGCCGGCCTTGGCGGCGCCGAGGCCGACGGTCTTCGTGTGCCAGGCCGCGTCGAGGGCCCCGGTGTCGGCCGGGCCGACCAGCGCCAGCGCCGACGGCTGGGCGCCGCCGCCGAGGCGTTCCCAGGTCGGCTCGTCGGTCCAGACCGTCGGGGCGTGGCCCCATGAGCGGTCGGGGGTGATCCCGGACACCGTCAGCTGCGCCGGGCCCAAGGTGATCCGGTCGCCGGGGTGCAGGTGGTGCTTGGCGGCGAGCTTCGCACCGACGGCGATCTCGCCCGGACCCGGCACGCGGCCCGACCGGGGCGCCGGCATCAGGCCGGGGTCCACGCCGACCACGCTCACCGCGCTCGCCGCTCCCCCGGCTCCCAGCCGCGTCATCGACACCCCCAGCGGCCGCGCGTCGGCCGCGGCCTGCCAGGCGGCGCGCTGTCCGGCGTCGACGGCGCTGTCGGTGAACGACACCGACGAGCCGCCGAACACGACGGCCCGGGCGGGCAGCCCGGAAAGCGCCGACGAGGAGTCGGACGCCAGGCCGCCGGTGAGGCCGTAGAGGAACATGACCAGGCCGGTGAGCAAGGCCACTACGCCACCCATCAGGGTGAACCGGCCTTTGGCGAAGCGGATGTCGCGCAGGGCGACGAACACGGTGGTGCCTTCCGTCGGAGATGGGGACGCCTTCCAGCCTCGTGGGCGCGCGCCCGCCTGCCATCGCGGAGAAGGTTGGTCGCGGATCCATCGAAGGATGGATGCCGCGGCGGCCGGGACCGGTCGTGACGGACCGTAAACTGTCGGCATATGAGCAGTTCAGAAGGCATACCCGGGACCGGACACCGCACGCGCGTGCCGACGGTGCGGGTGATGCTGCTCGGACTGCACGCGCTGTTCTACGGCTTGCTGCTGGTCGGGCTGATCGGCAGCGGGCAACCGGCGGCCTGGGTGCTCGGCGCCGTGCTGGGCGCGGTCTACGCGCTCGGGGTCCGCCGCCCGGCGGACCAGCCGCAGGCGCGGGCCCGGGCACGCGCCCTGTGGTGGCTGGCGGCGGTGGCCGCGCTGTGGGTGGCGCTGGTCGTGGTCGCGCCGACGGCCGCCTACGTGGCGTTCCCGCTGTATTTCATGGTCCTGCACCTGCTGCCGCGGGCCTGGTCGCTGGCGGCGGTGGCGGCGATCACCGCGATCGTGGTGGCGACGCAGGCCACGACCAGCGGCGGGCTGACCGCCGCGAAGGTGATCGGGCCGTGCGCCGGGGCGGCGGTCGCGGTGCTGACGGCCTACGGGTACGTCGGCATGTACCGCGAGGGCCGCCGCCGCCAGCAGCTCATCGACGACCTGGTCCGCGCCCAGGCCGAACTCGCCGCCTCCCAGCGCGAGGCCGGACGGCTGGCCGAGCGCCAGCGGCTGGCCCGCGAGATCCACGACACGCTGGCGCAGGGCCTGTCGAGCATCGTGCTGCTGGCGCGCGGCGCCGAGAGCGGGCTGCCGGAGGACGCGGCGGCGCGGGTCCGCGAGATCCGCGACACGGCGAGCGCCAACCTGGCCGAGGCCCGCCGGTTCGTGGCCGCCCTGACCCCGCCGGCGCTGGAGGACGCGACGCTCGGCGAGGCGCTGCGCCGGGTCGCGGCCGGCTACCCGCGTGCGGTGTTCCGGATGGACGGCGACCCCTACCCGCTGCCGATGGAGGCCGAGGTGGCGCTGCTGCGCACGACGCAGGAGGCGCTGGCGAACGTCGAGCGGCACGCGCGCGCCGACCACGCCGCGGTGACGCTCGGGTACCACGACGACGAGGTCACGCTCGACGTGTTCGACGACGGCGTCGGCTTCGACGGCGACCCCGGCGGGCGCCCGCGCTTCGGCTTGCACGGCATGCGGGAGCGCATCGGCGAGCTCGGGGGGACGTTGACCATCGAGTCGGCGCGCGGGGAGGGGACCGCGGTGGCGGTGGCACTGCCGACGCGGCGGGCTGCGGGCCGGGCCCACGACGCGGCGCCGGTCAGCGAGCCGGCTCCGGCTGCCGGCCAGGGCACGGACACCGGCGCGGCGGCGGTCACCGGGCCGGTTCCGGCTGCCGGCCAAGGCACGGACACCGGCGCGGCGCCGGTCACCGGGCCGGTTCCGGCTGCCGGCCAGGGCGCTGTCATCGGCGCGGCCACGGGCGCACAGAGCTCGGCCGCCGACGGCCGACTGCGCGAGGCGGCCCCGTGATCCGCGTCCTGCTCGTCGACGACCACCCCGTCGTCCGCCGCGGCCTGCGGGCCGTGCTCGCCGACCTGCCGGAGATCGAGCTGGTCGGTGAGGCCGCGGACGGCGCCGAGGCGCTCGAAGTGCTCGACCGCGAGCGCCCGGACATCGTCCTCATGGACCTGCAGATGGGCTCCGGCATGCACGGTGTGGAGGCCACCCGCCGCATCGCCGCCCGCCCGGATCCGCCGGCCGTCCTGATCCTCACCACCTACAGCACCGACGCCGACATCCTCGCCGCGGTGGAGGCCGGGGCCGCCGGGTACCTGCTCAAGGACGCGCCGCCGGAGGACCTGGCCGCCGCCGTGCGGGCCGCGGCGCGCGGCGAGACGGTCCTCGCTCCGCCGGTCGCGGCCCGGCTGCTGGGCCGCGTGCGGGCCGACCGCCCGGCGCTGTCGCAGCGCGAGGTGGAGATCCTGGAGCTGGTGGCCGAGGGCCTGGCCAACCGGCAGATCTCGCGGCGGCTGTTCATCAGCGAGGCGACCGTGAAGACGCACCTGGTGCACGTCTTCGGCAAGCTCGGGGTGGACAGCCGGACGGCGGCCGTGGCGGCGGCGGTGCAAGCGGGGCTCATCCGGCTGTAAGCACCGCTCGGCGGGTCGTAGGGTGACAGCATGGAATTCCGTCATCTCGGCCGCTCCGGCCTGGTCATCAGCGAGATCGCCTACGGCAACTGGATCACCCACGGGTCTCAGGTGGAGGAGGACGCCGCGCTGGCGTGCGTGCGCGCCGCGCTGGACGCCGGGATCACCACGTTCGACACCGCCGACGTGTACGCCGGGACCCGGGCCGAGGCCGTGATGGGCCGGGCGCTGGCCGGGGAGCGGCGCGAGGGCCTGGAGATCTTCACCAAGGTGTTCTGGCCGACCGGTCCCGGCCGCAACGACCGCGGCCTGTCGCGCAAGCACATCATGGAGTCGATCAACGGTTCGCTGAAGCGGCTGCAGACCGACTACGTGGACCTCTACCAGGCGCACCGCTACGACTACGCGACGCCGCTGGAGGAGACGATGACGGCGTTCGCCGACGTCGTGCGCTCGGGCAAGGCGCTCTACATCGGCGTGTCGGAGTGGAAGGCCTCGGAGATCCGGGCCGCCAAGGCGCTGGCCGACGAGCTGCGGATCCCGCTGGTCTCGAGCCAGCCGCAGTACTCGATGCTGTGGCGGGTGATCGAGGCCGAGGTGATCCCCACCTCCGAGGAGCTGGGCCTGGGTCAGATCGTCTGGTCCCCGATCGCGCAGGGCATCCTGACCGGCAAGTACCTGCCCGGCGCCCCGCTGCCGGCCGGCTCCCGCGCCACCGACGAGAACTCGGGCGCCAACTTCATCCGCGACTACGTCGGCGACCGGGACCTGCTGGAGGCGGTGCAGCGGCTGAAGCCGGTGGCGGAGTCGGTGGACCTGTCGATGGCGCAGCTGGCCGTGGCGTGGGTGCTGCAGAACCCGAACGTGTCCGCGGCGATCATCGGCGCCTCGCGGCCGGAGCAGGTCGCCGAGAACGTCAAGGCGGCGGGCGTGAAGCTTCCGGCGGACGTGCTCAAGCAGATCGACGAGATCCTCGCGGCGCACATCGAGCGCGACCCGGCGCGGACGGTGTCGCCGGCGAACCGGCCGTAGCACCGCGCGGAGCGGACGCTCCCGCGCGCCGGGCGGATCCGCGCCCGGCGCGCGGCGTTCGCGGAACGTTGATCCCGACGGCCCTGTCAGAAGCCTGACAACGCGGCTATGCTCCGGCGTGACCACCGTCTCGATCACGCCAGGAGTTCTCTCATGAGGAGGAAGTCCCTCGTCGCGCGGTGCGGCGTGCTCGCCGCAGGGCTGCTCGCCGCCGTCGCCGCGATGCCGGACGGCGCCCAAGCCAGGGCGGCGGCGGCCACCGCCGCCCCCGTCCTGACCGACACGCAGATCGCGGCCCTGTCCCCGGAGGCGCAGGCCCTGCGGCTGGCGCCGTTGCGCGCGGTGGCCGAAGCGGTCGGCGCCGCGGGCCGGAGCACCGTCGCGGACGTCTACGGCAACCTGGTGATCGACGCGAACCACGACCTGGTGACCGTGTATCTCACCGATCCGGCCCAGGCGAAGCGGGTCCTGGCGGCGGCGCGGGCGGTCGATCCGCGGATCGACGGCTCCCTGATCCGCTTCCGGCCGGCCGCCGCCACGCACGCCGCGCTCGACGAGGCCGCACAGCGCGTGGTGGCGTTGGCGGACGCCGGGAAGCTCCCGGTCCACGTGGACATGGTCGGGCCCGCGCCGGACGCCTCCGGGCTGGAGCTGGATGTGGACGACGAGGCTTCGGCCGCGAGGGCGTTCCAGACCGCTCCTCCGGCGACCGGCGCGCCGCTGGCCCGCACCCTCGGCGTCCCGCTGGTCTACCGTCCCGGCCATGCGCTTCAGGCGAAGTCCTGGTCCGACGTGAAGTGGCACGACAGCGCGCCGTTCATCGGCGGCGACGCCATCACGGGCAGCGGCTCCGGGCACGGCTGCACGGCCGGGCTCCCGGCGGTGCGCAAGTCGGACGGCCACCCGATCATGGTCACCGCCGCGCATTGCTTCGGCGTCGGAACCAAGGTCTACACGCGCGCCGGGACACCGGGCAGCTACTCCAACGGCCTCCTGGGCAACTACGTCGGGACGGTCACCGCCCGGGTGCAGCAGTGGGACGCGGAGACGATCGACGGCGCCGACAACAACGCCGACGAGTCCGACACATCCGGGTGGATGCCGCTGACCAGCGTCGCGTACTCGTACAACGGCGACTACGTGTGCCACGACGGGCAGCGCTCCTTCTTCATGGGGCACCCGACCCCGTGCAACATCAAGGTCACCAACCAGGACAAGTACTGCGGGCCGACCACCGGTTGCCCGGGGTTGTCCTACACCGCGCGCGGCGTGTGGGGTGACGCGGTGAACAACGGCTGGGGCGCGGCCGGCGGCGACAGCGGGGCGACGATGTTCGCGGTGGAGTCCGGCGGGGTGCGGCAGGCGCGGGGGCTGCTGTCCGACGGAACACCTGGTGACGGTACGCCCGGGGTGTTCTGGACCGAGGCCACGGACATCTTCGGCTACTTCGGCTTGACCTTGAATCCGCGGACCTGATCCCCTGGTCATAGGCCGACCCCGGCCCGCACGGATCCCGGCCCACGAACGGAGAAGCGCACGGTGCTGTCCTCGCTGCTGCCCGCCGAAGTCGCGGTCGCGGAAGCCTTCGACGACCCCGAGGACGCCGTGTTGTTCCCCGGGGAGGAGGCGGCGATCGCGCGGGCGGTGGCCAAGCGGCGCCGCGAGTACACCACGACGCGGCACTGCGCGCGGCTGGCGCTGGCCCGGCTCGGGGTGCCGCCGGCGGCGATCGGCAGCGGCGGCAACCGGGAGCCGCTGTGGCCGGAAGGGGTCGTGGGGAGCATGACGCACTGCGACGGGTACCGGGCCGCGGCGGTGGCGCGGTCCGGGGTCGTCCCGGGGGTCGGCGTCGACGCCGAGCCGCACGCGCCGCTGCCGGAAGGCGTGTTCGACACCATCGCGCGGCCGGACGAGGTGCCGATGCTGGCCCACCTGGCGGCGTCGCGGCCGGAGGTGTGGTGGGACCGGCTGGTGTTCAGCGCCAAGGAGTCCGTCTACAAGGCCTGGTTCCCGGTGGCGGAGCGGTGGCTGGGCTTCGGCGACGCGTCGCTGGACGTGGAGGCCGGGGTGGAGGTCGAGGGCGGCGCGCTGGCGGGCGGGTACACGGTGCGGATCCACCAGAGCGGGGCGCCGGTGACGCGGATGTCCGGGCGCTGGCGTGTGGAATCAGGGTTCGTGCTCACAGCGATCACGTTGTGAGGTTCCGCGGCGGTTTGCCCCGCCGCCGGGCCGGGCAGGCTCCAGCAGTGGCGCTCACCGTGGAGTTCGACGGCACAGACACCCCCACCGCAGCAATCGGCCACAGCGTCGAGGCGATCGCCGCCGGGACCCAGGTCCTGTCGCTGGCCACCGCCGACGCCGACGGCAATCCGCACGCCAACATGGCGTTCTTCGCCCTCGGGCGGGAGTTCGACCTCTTCTTCGTCAGCGAGCCGAGCACGCTGCACGGCCGCAACAGCGAGCTGCGCGCCGCGGCCTCCGCGGCGGTCTGGCTGCCACCGCCGGAGTTCGGGGAAGGGCTGCGCGGCATGCAGGTGACCGGCGAGTGCGGAGTCGCGCGCGGCGCGGACGCGGAGGCGGCGTTCGAGGCGTATCAGGGCAGGTTCCCCACCTTCGGGACCGATCCGGCGGTGCGGGCGGCGTTCCTGGACGGCAGCGCGGCCGCGAGCCTGTACCGGTTCCGCGTGGCGCACTTGAGATTGGTCGACGAACCGAACCTCGGCCGCCGCAACTATCTGGAGCTCAGCGTCCGGAGGTAGGGCGGTCGCGGGACCGAGGCCTGTGACGTGCTGCTTCCGCGTGGCGTTGTGGTTCCGGCCCGCAATCGGGTAAACAGGCGTGCGTGAGGAACGGGCTGGTCGAGGGCGTATCCCTGAGTGCGGTGCTGCGGGAGTCGGGGCCGATGGCACCTGAGGCGGCGGCCTCCGTGCTGGCCGGGATGCTGCTGACCCTGGCGGGCGTCCACGGTGACGTGCGCCCGGAGAACATCTTGGTGGACGCCACCGGCGGCCTGACCGTGACCGGGTTCGGCGCCCCCGACCCCGCGTTCACCCCGGACGAACCCACCTACCTGGCCCCCGAACGCATGACCGGCGGCCCGGCCTCCCCCGCCGCCGACGTCTTCGCCGCCACCGCCGTCTTCTTCGAATGCCTCACCGCCGAACCCCCCTTCCGCGCCGCCACCCCCGAAGACCTCCACGCCCTCCACGAGTACACCCAGGTCATCGCGGAGTTCGCCCCCGAGGAACTCCGTCCCCTGATCCAGAGCGGCCTGGCCGGCGAACCCGCCGACCGCCCGGACTCCCCGCACACCTTCCTGTCCGAGGTCGACGCCACCGCCACGGCCGCCTACGGCCCGGACTGGCAGGCACGCGGCCGGGTCTTCCTCGGCAGGTGGGCCACCGCCGCCGCGATGTCGGACGGGACGGAGCTCGCCGGCCCGGACGCGATGCCCGAGCCGCCGCCGGTCGGGGAGCCGATCGATGAGCGGCTGCTGGGGTTGGCGGAGGAGGGTTCGACGGCTGAGGACGAGCCGCGGTCGGAGGGAACGGAGGGAACGGAGGGAACGGAGGGAACTGAAGCGGTCGAGGCGGATGCGGACGCTGAGGTAGTCGCAGCCGAGGAAGGGCTCGAAGCCGACGTCGACGAGCCGCTTGCCGAGGAGGCGCTCGCGGACGCGACCGAGGCGGGCGCCGAGGCGAGCCTGGAAACCGAGACCGAGGCGGGCGCCGAGGCAGATCTGGAGACCGAGACCGAGACCGAGGCGGTCGCCGACGCTGCTGATGACCTGCTGAGCGCTTTCGATGAGCTCGCTCCGCACCTCGAACCCGACCCGATCGCCGAGGAACCGGTTCTCGAAGCCGACGAGCCCGAGGCCGAGACGGCCAGCGCGCTGGACGCCGAGCCCGACAGCGAGCCCGACAGCGAGCCCGACAGCGAGCCCGACAGCGAGTCGGGCGACGAGTCGGATGGCGAGTCGGTCATCGAAGACACCGGCGAGCCTTCCCCCGCCCCGACCACGGCCCCTGCCCCTGCCCCTGCCACCACCCTCCTGCTCGACTCCGTCTCCGAGCCGACCACCGAGCTCGCCACGGTCCGAGCCCCGCAGGAGCCGCGGGTGTCGCCGAGCGTGCAGGCGGACATCGACCATGACTGGGTCATTCCGGACAAGCCGAGTCCGCAGGTGCCGCGGTCCTTGTCGGCCTACGCCAACAGCCTGCCGAGTCTTCCGCGGCCCACGCCGGCGGCGGAACCGGAGGCGGCGGCCGAGCCGGTGGCGACGAGTGCGCCGGACGACTGGTTCCGGCCGGGCGTGGCCGAGCCGGTGGACCGGGGACCACGGCCCGCGCGGCAGACGGCTTTCCTCGATCCCGACAAGGAGATCACCGTCGTCGAGCCCGCCGGGTACGACGACGGGTTCGACAGCCCCGAGCCGGAAGAGCTCGCCGACCCGGGCGGCCCGCGGCGCAAGACGCTGGTCGGTGCCGTCACCGCCGCCGTGCTGCTGGTGGCCGGGGCGGCGGCGGTGGTGCTGGGCGGGTCGGGGAACTCCGGGCCGGCGCCGGCCGCGCAGTCGTCGAGCGGGGGTGCCGGGCCGGAGACGCCGTCGGCGACCGGGGCGCCGGGGACGCCGACCGGGACCGACGACTCCAGCACCGCGCAGACGTCCTCCGGCGGGGTGCCGACCTCGCGGCACTCGACCGCGCGCACCACCTCGAAGAGCAGACCGCCGAGCTCGAGCACCACGCCGACGACGCACGAGTCCGGTCAGGACACGTCGGCCTCGCACAGCGCCACGAGCTCCAGTACGGCGCCGACCGACACCACCACCAGCGGGGCGACGTCCTCGACGCCGAGCGGCACCGGGTCCACCGGGACCACCCACACCACGACGTCACCCGGCGGGTCCCACACCTCACCGACCGACAGCGCGACCCACTGACCCGGAGTACCCGCCGCCCACCGCCGACGGCTCCCCCACCAGCGCCCGCCACCGGAACCCCCAGGCCATCGGCGACGCCCGCACCCGCACGATCGGCCAGCACCCCAGGCCGACCAGGGCCGCCGAGAAGTGCCCGACGTCCGTGAACGTCTTCCCCAGCACCATCGCGGCCCCGTAGAACAGCAACACCGCCCCGCCGTACACCCACCTCATCCACCCTCGTGGCCACCAGTACGTCAGTGCCGCCACCACCCCCGCGAGCGCGTAGCTGACGCCGTAGTCCAGCGTGAACCGCTTCGACTCGGGGGCGAGGCCCTTCCGGATCGCCAGGGCCAGCACCCCCTCGCTCACGTACGTCGCCACGACGTGGCAGAGGACCGCCACACCCAGCCAGCGCACCGTTCCGAGCCAGCGCTCGGCCTGCGCGTGGAAGATCGTGTACAGCACGACGTAGGACAGCCAACTGCTCCCGTCGATCCACAGGGCCGACTGCACCAGCACCCGGAGCGGGTTCTGCGTCAGGTAGTGGATGTTCGTGCTGCGGCGCTCCAGGATCCAGTGCGCGGCGTGGGCGTCGACGTGGCGGAGGACCGCGGTGGTGATCAGCAGGATCAGCAGCCAGATAAAGGTGCCCGGCGCGCTGTGGACGTAGGTCCACACCCCTCGCGCGGCGCGCTTCACCATGGGTCCAGCGTCACCGGCTGGTCACAGACCTGCCAGCGCGGGTACCGCCGAACGGGGGAATCGTGGGAGGCTGCGTGGCCGTGGACATCTCCAGTCTCGACGACGTGTGGCACCGGGTGACCGGCACCCAGCCCGACCCGCCGCGGAACCTCGTGCTCGCGGTGGGCGCGGCCGCCCTGGTCACCGTGCTGTGGCGGCCGGTGTGGCGGATCGCCCGCAACACGGTCACCATCGCCCACGAGGGCGGGCACGCCGCCGTGGCCCTGCTCTGCGGTCGCCGGCTCTCCGGAGTGCGGCTGCACCACGACACCTCCGGCGTCACCGTCTCCTACGGCAAGCCGCGCGGCCCGGGCATGGTGCTGACCGTGCTGGCCGGTTACATCACGCCGAGCCTGGTGGGCCTGGGCGGGGCGTGGCTGCTGGCCGCCAAGCACATAACGCTGCTGCTGTGGGCCAGCGTCGTGCTCCTGGCGCTGCTGCTGGTGTCCATCCGCAACTTCTACGGCATGCTCACGGTGGTCCTCACCGGCGGCGCCGTGTTCGCCGCGTCCTGGACCGAGAACACCGACGTGCAGGCCGGCTTCGCCTATCTGATGGTGTGGTTCCTGCTGCTGGCCGGGGTGAAGCCGGTGGTGGAGCTCAGCCGGACGCGGGCCCGGACCGGCGCGCGCGACTCGGACGCCGACCAGCTGCACCGGTTGACCGGGTTCCCGGCCGGCGGCTGGCTCGTGCTGTTCGCCCTGGTGGCGCTGGGATGCGCGGTGGCCGGGGGCCGGTGGCTGCTGCACATGTAGGGCCCGAACGGGTGAGCCGCGCGTGATCGGCGCGACGCCGTCTCGTTAGAGGCGGCGTCAGCTGCGAGCGGGAGGAGCTCCGTGCCCTTCTTCAGGAGACGCAAGGAAGAAGAGGCCGGGGGCCGCGGCCACGAGCCCGCCCACACGAAGATCAGCGGCGCCTTCTCCGACTCCCTGGACTCCTTCGGCGAGAGCGTCGCCGCCGGATGGCAGGGCCTGAAGAGCGTCGGCGAGGCCCTCCGGGATTCCCGGCGCGTGGGGGTGCGCGCCGCCGACCAGCCCACCGCCGAGTGGCTGCGGCAGCTGGCCGCGCTGCTGAGCAAGGTCGGCGCCGAGATCCTGCGCTCCGGCGAGAGCACCGTCGACACCGAGAAGCAGGTCGCCGACATCGCGGCCCGGTACGGCGTGCACGGCCGCTGCTTCGCGCTGCCCAGTGGGATCTTCGTCCGGGTCGAGACCGCGGCCGGCGATCCCGGCAGCGAGATGGACTTCGCCCCGGTCGGCGACGCCGGGATGCAGCTGAGCCAGGTCGAGGCGCTGCAGAACCTGGTCGCGCGGATGCGCGGCGAGGCGGTGCCGTTCGACGAGGTCCGCGAGGCGCTGCGGCGGGAACAGAGCATGCCGCGCCGGTTCCAGCCGGCCGCGGTGATCGTCGGCTACGCCACCCTCACCTTGGCCCTCGGCATGCTGCAGCACCCGACGCTCCCCTCCGCCCTCGGCTACGTCGCGGCGGGCACCACGGTCGGCGTGCTCCAGTACCTGGTCCGGCGCCACCTGCCGCGGATGCTCACGCTGCTGCCGGTGGCGGCCGCGATCCTGGTCACCGCGATCGCGCTGCGCTTCTCCGGGCCGGTCCTGCACGAGGACCCCGGCTCCCTGTTCATCCCGCCGCTGATCGGCTTCCTGCCCGGCGCGGCCCTCACCCTCGGCGCGATCGAGCTGGCCACCGACTCGACGCTGTCCGGGCTGGCCCGGCTGGCCGGCGCCGCGAACGTGCTGCTGATGCTGGGCCTCGGCATCCTGGTCGCCACCGACACCGTGCACGCCCGCGCGGTCGGCAGGCCGGCGCCGGACACCCTCGGGGCGTGGGTCGGCTGGGCGGCGGTGGCCCTCCTCGCGGTCGGCTTCACCCTGAACAGCGACGCCCCGCGCCGTTCCCTCGCCTGGCTGACCGCCGCCCTGCTGCTCACCCGCCTGGTGCAGACGCTCGGCACCCTGGTCGGCGGCCAGGCGCTGGGCGCCTTCGTCGCCGGCATGGGCCTGCCGCTGACCGCGTCCTGGATCGGCAAGCGCGCCGACATCCCCGACCAGGTGGTCTTCCTGCCCGCCTTCTGGATGCTGGTCCCGGGCGCCCACGGGCTCTCCGGCGTGCAGCAGCTGCTGGTCGGCCACAGCCCCGCGGGCTGGCAGACGCTGTTCAACGTGCTGGTCACCGTCGCCGCCATCGCCCTCGGCGTGCTGGCCGGGGCGTCGCTGCGCCGGACGACCCGGCTGGAAGTGCTGCCGGTCGACCAGGAGGCGGGTGCGGGATGAGCGGGCGCGGGGCGCGCGGCCGCGGCGTCAGTCCTCTTCGACCCGGTCCTTGCGCTTCCGGAAGAACCCGCTGAACGCCGCGAACAGCGCCACCACGAGCCCGATCCCCAGCAGCCCCGGCTGCCAGCGCTTGGCGGCCGGACCGGTGCCGGAGGCCGCGTCCGGGCCGTCGGTGAGCTGCTGGCGCACCGTGGCGCAGGCCAGCGCCGGTCCGGCCGACGAGCCGCGGGCGCAGGCGGTGGACGTGAACTGGCGCACCGCGGCGGCGGCCGAGGCCGGAGCCGGGGCCAGCGCGGCCTTCGCGTCCCGGGCGCGCGGCACCAGGTGCTCGGACTCCTCGACCGTGCCGGCCATCACCTGGTCGGTGAACACCACCGTGTGCCCGGCCGGGACGTTCGCGGTCCAGCGCACGTCCGTGCCGTCCTGAGTGGCCGCCGGGGTGGAGTCGACGAGCTGGAAGCCGGCCGGGACCAGGTGGAACACCTCGAGGTGCGGATACGCCACCGCCGAGTCGTTCTCCACCCGCACCGTGTAGTCGATGACGTCCCCGGAATGGGCCGAACGGGTGTCGTCGCTGATCTGCACCCGCACCCCGGCACCGGCGCCGGAGCCGGCCTCGGAGGTGCCGGCCGGCGGAGCGCCGGCCCTCGCCGCGAGCGTGGAAAGGGTCCCGACCGTCACCGCCGCGGCGGCCAGCACACCCACGGTGGCCGCACTGCGCATCATCGTCCGCATGCCCCTGTTCATCGGCATCGGACCGCCCCGGGCTTTAACCCGTGCGGATCCCCGAGCGCCGCGGCAGGGCTCCGATCCGGACGCGTAGGGGCGTGCCCGATGTCCGATTTTCACCTACCGTGACAGTGTGCTGAGCCGCCTCCCCGCCGACATCTGGCACTTCGTCCGCGATGCGCCCGGCACCTATCTCTGGTTCCTCGCCCTTCTCGCCACCTCTCGCCGGCTGGCGCGGATGCCCGCCGACCGGTCCGCCAAGATCTTGGTGGCGAACTCCACCAACCTCGCCGGGCTGCGACGCGCGCCCCTCAAAGTGCTGCTGACGAGCGCGTTCTTCACCGCCGGCACGAGCTGGTCGTTCTATCTCGTCACCTACAGCCTGTTCCACGCTCCCACCGAGCATTGGCTCGGAACGTGGCGCTGGCTGGCGGTGGTGGCGATGGCGCACGTCGGCGCCACGCTGATCAGCCAGGGCTATGTCGCGCAGGGGATCCGAAGCGGGCGGCTGGCTGCCTCCGAGCGTGAAACACCCGATTACGGCGTCAGCTATGCGCAGGCCGGAGTGGCCGCAGTGCTGGCGTGGCACATTCCGTTGCCGTGGCGGATCCCGTATCTCGTGGTCCTGATCGGGTTCTACCTCTACGGCTTGGCCAAGAACCGGCGCGACTTCACCGCCCTGGGGCACGTCTGCGCGGTCGCGATCGGCTTGGCCTGCTTCTGGATCGCCCCCTAGCTCTGCTGCTCCCCGCTCTCATGCCGCATCGGCCGTACCCTGATCGCCACGAACCGGTTGGCCTCCCACTCCAACTGGGCCTTCTGCGCCGCATGCCACGTACACAGCCCGAGCAGGTTCCCGACGGAGTGATCATCCTTCTTCCCCGCGTGGACCACCATCGTGGCCTCCCGCGAACACCGCACCCTGAACTCGGCGCGCTCCCATTCACAGCGCCTGCCACAGCGCCGCATCACTCTGCGCACCAGCCGGTTCCAGTTTCGCGGTAGCTTCACCAGACCCTGCGATCCACTCACATAAGGGAGTTCCCCTGAATATCGCATCGGCGCGCGGAGCGCTCGACTTGATCACCTCAATGAGTGACGTGTCGGTCACACCTATTAGGCTCGCGATATGTTGATCGCCACCTCAGTGCTCCTACGACGCGCAGGTACCGGAGGACGTCCCGAAGTCCTCATGGGCGTGAAGAAGACCGGGTTGGGCGCGGGGCTGGTGAACTGCCCCGGCGGAAAGGTCGAGCCCGGGGAGACGCCGGCAGAAGCAGTCGCGCGGGAGCTCGAAGAAGAGACCAGTATGACGGTCGCGGTCGCGGACCTGACACCGGCCGCCGATGTGGTGTTCCGGTTCCCGGACGTCCCCGAGTGGGACGACCTGCGGCTGCACTTCTTCACGGCGACCACCTTCGCCGGTGAACCGCGGGAGACCGACGAGATCGCCGTCGACTGGATCCCGGAAGCGGGCATCCCCTATGACCTGATGTGGGACGACACCCGTCTTTGGCTGCCGGATGTGCTGGCCGGCGAATTCGTCGTCATGGACGTCGACTACGCCGGCCGCGACAAGGTCGCCGAGTACACGCGGGTCCCGCCGCGCGCCTCATGAGCTGAGTGTTTCGGGCGCTCAGTGCTCCACGGGGTGCAGCGACATCGGCCCGTAGACGACACCGCCGTCCTCCAGGAGCGTGACCTGGTCGACCCCGGCCTCCAGCAGGTCCTTCCAGTTCTCACCGATCCAGGTCTCGGCGTCGGCCTGGGTGCTGAACTCCTCCGGCTTGGCACCGGTATCCTTCTCGCCGCCAGCGGTGTCCTCGTAACGCCACACGAAAGTCACAGTGTTGACCCTTCCCATTTCCCAGACGTCGCAGCCCAGCGTAACGCGGACGTTGCTCCTCGGCGGCGCGCGTTCGGGGAAGTCCTCCGAGGGGGAGCGCAGGCTCACCCTCCTGGCTGACGACGCGCTCTACGTCGCCACCGGCGGTCGCCGCGACGGGGACGAGGACTGGGCCGACCGGGTGCGGCGGCACCGGGAACGACGGCCTTCGACCTGGGAGACGGTCGAGACCACGGACGTCGCGGCGGTGCTGCGCGCGGCCACCCGGCCCGTGCTCGTCGACTGCCTCACACTCTGGCTGACCGCGATGATGGACGACGTCGGAGCGTGGGACGACGCGCTGTGGCGGGAACGCGGCCGGAACGAGTTGGCCGCGCGCTTCGACGAACTCGAGGACGCCTGGCGGGGTGCTCGCGTGCCGGTGCTGGCGGTGAGCAACGAGGTGGGCCTCGGGATCGTGCCGGAGGCGGCCGGGGTGCGACGGTTCCGCGACGAGCAGGGCCGCCTCAATCAGCGCGTCGCGGCGGCCTCGGACACCGTCGTGCTGATGGTGGCCGGGATCGCGATGACGGTGCGCTGAACCCGCTCACGACCCCGGCCCCGGCCCCCGCCGCCGAAGGCCCTCACAGCCCTCTGATCTCACCTGCACTATGCTCGGCTCGCCTCATCCCAGGACCACGTGGGGGGACCTCGTGATCGACGCTGACGACCGCATCGGCCGACTGGTCGGCGACCGCTACCGCCTCGTGGAGCGCCTCGGAGCCGGCGGCTTCGGCCACGTCTGGCGGGCCCACGACGAGACGCTGCGGATCGACGTCGCCGTCAAGGAGGTGCGTCTCCCCCAGGTCCTGACCCGCCGCGAGCACGCCGAGCGCCTCGAGCGCGCGGAACGCGAAGCCCGCCACGCCGCACGGCTGCGCGGCCATCCGAACGTCGTGGCGGTCCACGACGTCGTCATCCAGGACGGCGTGCCGTGGACCGTCATGCAGCTGATTCCCGGCCGTTCCCTCGAAGCCCGCCTCGCCGAGCGCGGTCCGCTGACGCCGTCCGACGCGGCGCTGGTCGCGCGCGCCCTGCTGAAGGCGCTCCAGGCGGCCCACGCGGCGGGCATCGTGCACCGCGACGTGAAGCCGGGCAACGTGATGCTCACGCCGAAGCGCGAAGTGATCCTCACCGACTTCGGGCTCGCGGTGGCGCAGGCCGACACCTCGCTCACGGCGACCGGCAGCGTCATGGGCTCCATGGAGTACCTCGCCCCCGAACGGGCCGAGGGGCGCGACGGTCTCCCCGCCAGCGACCTGTTCTCCCTCGGCGCGACGCTTTATCAAGCGGTCGAGGGGATCTCGCCGTTCCGGCGCGAGACGGCGACCGCGACGTTGAAAGCGGTACTGCTGGACGAGCCGCCGCCGCCCCGTCACGCCGGGCCGTTGGCGCCACTGATCGCCGGTCTCCTCGTGAAGGATCCGGGGCGGCGGCTCGGGATCGACCAAGCCCTGGCCGTGCTCGACGCGCCGCCGGCCGCACCCGGGACGGCGTCCGGCTCGGGGCCCATCCCCAGCTCGGCCTCGACAGTCGCCGCCGCTCCCACCCAGCACGTCCCCTCCGTCCGATCCCGTCGAATGCCAGGCGACCCGTGGCGCAGAGCCATGCCCTGGATCCTGGCCGCGGCGGGCCTGATCGTGGCGGTCGTCGTAGCGGCGTGCACGCGCCAGACCGTCCACAGCTACCACAACCCTCTCAGGACCCTGAACAAACAGGCGCCGACCGTCCTGCCCGGCATGCTCATCGCCACGGTGGCTTCCTGGGCTCTCGCAGCCGGGACGGCGGCCCGGTTCCGCGCCGCCAGTTACACGTTCGGCGCGCTGGCCCTCCTCCTCAGCGTGGTCGGGGCCGCCGCGTACGACCGCAAAACCGCCAACTTCAACCAGGTGCTCGCTCGCGAGGCGCGCGGCCCCTGGACTGAAGCCCATGCAGCAGCGGTCGCCTGGCTCCTGCCGGTGTTCGCGATCATCTACCTGATCGTCTACTGGAACCTGGACTCCGCCGGACGCGGCCGGGGCATGGAGGTGGCTTCCCCACGTAGGGCGGCCCGCCGCTAGGCTGTTCGCACCATGGACGCGTCCGAGAACCCCTCCTCCGAGCCGGTCGAGCAGCCCGAAAGCGCTGAGCTCGAGACCGTGGCCGCCAAGACCGCCTCCTCCGCGGCGGCCGAAGCCGAAGCCGAGCTCGCCCCCCTCGACCTCGACAAGCTCGCGGACCGGGCCGACCGCCCCGACGAAGCGGCCCGCGAGCTCCTCCGCACCCGCCTCGCCGGCCTCGCGATCCCCGCGGCGGGCCTGGGCCGCCTCGAGGAGCTCGCCGTCTGGCTGGCCGGCGCCCGCGGCACCGCGGACCTCCGCCCGATCTCGCGGGCCCGCGTGGTCGTCTTCGCCGGCGACCACGGCGTGGCGTCCCTCGGCGTCTCCGCCACCGCCCCCGCGGACGCGACCGCCGTGACCCTCGCCCGCCTGCGGCAGATCGAGGACGGCGGCGGTGCGGTCGGCGTCCTGGCGGCGCTGTACGGCGCCACGGTCCGCGTCGTCGGCGTCTCCGTCGGGCAGCCCTCGGGCCGCATCGACCGCGAGGACGCGGCGTCCCGCGCCGAGATCGAGGAGGCGTTCCGGGCCGGTATGGCGATCGCCGACGCCGAGGCCGACTCCGGCGCGGACGTGCTGATCCCGGCGATGGTCGGGGTCGGCGGCAGCACCGTGGCCTCCGCCCTGTCCGGGGTGCTGACCGGCAAGGACGCCGCCGCCGTCACCGGCCGCGGCTCCGGGGTCGACGACGCCGCCTGGATGCGCAAGTGCGCCGCCGTCCGCGACGCCATGCGCCGCGGCCGCCCGGTCCTCGGCGACCAGCTGGAGCTGCTGGCCAAGATCGGCGGGCGCGACTACGCGGCCCTGACCGGCTTCCTGCTCCAGGCCGTTGTCCGCCGCGTCCCGGTGCTGCTGGACGGCGTCACCACCACCGCCGCCGCGATGCTGGTCCAGCGCATCGCCTACCGCTCCCCGCAGTGGCTGCTGGCCGGCGCGCTGTCCCCGGAGCCGGCGCACAAGTCGGCGCTCGACCGCCTGTCGCTGGACCCGCTGGTCGACGGTTACGCGGTCCGCCAGGCGGAAGGCGCGCTCGGGTTGCTGGCGCTGCCGGTGCTGAAAGCCGCCGCCGCACTCGCCGCCGAACTCCAGACCTTCGAAGAGGCGGGGATCCCGGAGCCGGTGCTCCGGTCGCGGGTGTGAGGCATCGCTCCGCGACCCCGGCCGGGCTCCGCCTGGCCTTCTCAACGCTGACGGCCCTCCCGGTCGGCCCGCCGAGCCGCGTGGACCGCACGGTCGCCGGCCGGGCGATGGCGTGCGCACCGGCGGTCGGCGCGGTGCTGGGGGCCCTCGCGGGCGCGGTCGCGGCGGCGCTGGGCTGGTGGACCGGCGGCCCGGCGGTCGCGGCGACCGGGGGCGTGGCGACAGTGGCGGCGGTGACGCGGGGTCTGCACCTCGACGGGCTCGCCGACACCGCCGACGGCCTCGGCTCCGGGAAGCCCGCCGCCGACGCTCTGCGCATCATGAAGGCGTCGGACATCGGCCCCTTCGGGGTCATCGCCCTTGTTCTGACACTGCTCGGCCAGGTGTCGCTGCTCGCGAACGCCTGGGGGCGCCACGGTGCCTGGTACGGCGTGTGCGCGTTGGCGGTCGCGTGCGTGAGCGGACGCCTGGCGGTGACGTGGGCGTGCCGTCCAGGCGTTCCGTCGGCGCGGCCCGAGGGTCTCGGTGCGTGGGTGGCCGGCAGCGTCTCGCGATCGGCAGTCGCCGCCGCGACCGCTGCGGGTCTGGCTGCGGCCGGCGTTGCAGGACTCTGCGTCACTGATGGGACACGTTGGCTGCTGTGGCCGGCCGCTCTTGCGGCCGGCGTCGCCGCCGCCATGGCCCTGCTGTGGCACACGAACCGCCGCTTCGGCGGCATCACCGGCGATGTGCTGGGCGCGCTCGCCGAGACCGGAGCCACTGCCGCGCTTCTGGTGCTGGCGCGGTGAGCGGGCGTCCGGCTCTCGGCTCACGTCGGCCAGGAGCGTTCTCCTTCAAAAGCTCCTAAGCCCCGCCGGCCACGATCCCCCACGTATGCGCCACGGTCTCCCCTGGCGCCAGCACAATCAGACCCTTGCCCTCCACGAAAGCGTTCGCGGGGCAGCTCATCGGCTCCACCGCCAGCGCGGCCCGGTGGTACGGCGGCTCCAGCGGATCGCCCGAGAACAGCTGAACCCACTCCAAGCCTTCGCCGAACCACAGCGTCGCGCCCTCCGCGCCGCGGCCCAGCGTCACCCGAGCACGGCCGTCGGCGTCGCGCCAGATCTCGGTGAACGCGATGTCGAGCGTCACCCCGCGCAGCGATCGCACGTCGCGGAAGTCGTAGGGGGTTCCGGCCACCGGTACGTCGCACAGCGGGAGCAGGCGCTCGTCCACCGTCACCCACTCGCCGGCCGGGACGCGGAGCAGGCCCTGCGGGCCGTCGAGGCCGCCGTCCACCTTCAGGTAGGCGTGTGAGCCGATGCCGTAGGGCGCGTTCGACTCCCCCGCGTTGCGGGCGGTGACGGTGATCGTCAGGCCGTCGTTCTCGTCGAGGTCGTACTGCGCCGTGAGGTCCAGCTGGAACGGGTAGCCCGGCTGGGGGTCGAGGCTCAGGGTCAGGCGCACCGAGGAGTCCGTGTGCGCGGCGACGGTCCAGGGCAGGCGGCGGGTGAGACCGTGGATGGCGTTGTCGCGCGCCGGCTCGGTGATCTCCAGCCGGCGCTCGACGCCTTCGAACGTGTACCTGCCGTCGCGGATGCGGTTCGGCCACGGGATCAGCAGCTGGCCGCTGGCGCCGGGCGGGACCTCGTGCTCGGGGAACTCCATCACCAGCTCGCGGTCCTTCAGTCGCAGGGACCTGAGACCGGCGCCGACCTCGGTCACCACCGCCGCGTACCGTCCCGCCTGGATCGGGTACTGCCGTCCGGTCGGCCGCTCGCTGCCATCGATCATGCCGCCATGCTCCCATGGCGGCGGCGGAATCAGCTACGCGTGCGCACGTCCACGAACGGAGGCTTCACGACCGTGAAGGCCGCCGCCTTGCCGCGCACGTCCAGATACACCGTGTCGCCCTCGGTGTAGTCGCGGTCGAGCAGCGCCAGGCCGATGCCCTCGCGCAGCGACGGCGAGAAGGTGCCGGAGGTGACCTCGCCGATCTGCTTCCCGTCGGCGTCGTTCACCACCATGTGCGCGCGGGGGATGGCCCGGTCCACCGCCTTGATGCCGCGCAGCAGCCGCCGCGCCCCGGCCTCGCGCTCGGCCAGCAGCGCCTCGCGGCCCCAGAACGCGGGCTTCTTCCAGCCCACGGCCCAGCCGGCGCGGGCCATGTTCGGGGTGATGTCCAGCGACAGGTCCTGCCCGTGCAGCGGGTAGCCCATCTCGGTGCGCAGGGTGTCGCGCGCGCCGAGGCCGCAGGGCCGGATGGCGAACTCCTCGCCGGCGGCGAGCAGCGCGTCCCACAGCGCCTCGGTCTTGTCCCACCGCGGCACCAGCTCGTAGCCGTGCTCGCCGGTGTAGCCGGTGCGGCAGACGATGACCGGGGAGTCCTCGAACGTGGCCACGGCGAAGGACATGTAGTCGTGCTCGGTGGGGAGACCCAGCTTGGCGAGGACCTCGGCGGAGCGCGGGCCCTGGACGGCCAGGACGCCGAACTCGGCGTGCCGGTTCTCGACGGTCACGCCCTCGGGCGCCGCGGCCTGCAGCCGCCGCACGACCTCGGCGGTGTTGGCGGCGTTCGGGATCAGGAAGACGTCGTCCGGGCCGTTGAGGTAGGCGATGAGGTCGTCGACCACGCCGCCGGTGGCCTCGTCGCAGCACAGTGTGTACTGGGCCTGGCCGGGCTCGATCCGGGTGAGGTCGTTGGCCAGCACCGAGTTGACGAAGGCCGCCGCCCCGGGACCGGTGACCGAGGCCTTGCCCAGGTGGCTGACGTCGAAGACGCCGACCGACTCGCGGACCGCGGCGTGCTCCTTCAGCACGCCGCCGGTCTTGCTGTATTCGATCGGCATGTCCCAGCCGCCGAAGTCGGCCATCTTCGCGCCCAGCGCGACGTGGCGGGCGTGCAGGGGCGAGGTCAACAAGTCCGTGGTCACATGCCGAGACGATACCGGAGGTTCGGTGAACACCGTCGCGAGGTGGGGGGTCGTGCCTCGCCAAGAACACACCAAGAGTCGGTCAAGAACCGCTCCAGCGCGACGCCGGTCCGGCTCGGGCCGCCCGTCGCGGGCGGCGGCCGGTGGTCACGGGGCTGCCCGCGGGGAATACAGTCGCCTAAGGTAACGATGTTCGGGTAACGGCCGTCCGACTGCGCAAGGCGAGGGCGACCCCCTTTCCCTGCGCTCCCAAGCTGCTAGCGAGAACTGGATCAACGATGACCTCGATCTCCCTGACCGCCGCCGCGACCGGCAAGGCGGACGCCGTCGTAGTCGGCGTGTACGCGACCGAGACCGCGAAGGGGGTCAAGGGCGTCGCCCTGGCCCCCGGCGCCGAGGCCGTGGACGCCGCGTACGGCGGCTCCCTGCGTAAGGCGCTCGACCTGCTCGGCGCCGCCGGGTCGGAGGGCGAGCTGACCAAGCTGCCGGCGCAGGGCGACGTGAAGGCGTCGCTGATCATCGCGGTCGGTCTCGGCAAGGCCCCCGGCAAGGACGGCGGCGTGGACCTGGACGCGCTGCGCAAGTCCGCCGCCGTCGCCGCCCGCTCGCTGTCCGGCAAGGCCAAGGCCGTGTTCGCGCTGCCGGCCGCCGACGCCGAGCAGGCCGGCGCGGTCGCCGAGGGCGTGCTCCTGGGCGCGTACGCGTACCAGGGCCTCAAGGCGCCGAAGAAGGACGCCAAGGGTGCGCTGGCCGAGGCCGTGCTGGCCGCCGGGCCGGCCGCCAAGCAGGCCGCCGTGAAGAAGGCCGTGGAGCGGGCCGGCTCCGTGGCCGGCGCCGTGAACCTGGCGCGCGACCTGATCAACACCCCGCCGTCGCACCTGTACCCGAAGACCTTCGCCGACCGGGTGCAGACCGAGGTGAAGGACGCGGCGCTGCCCGCGCTCACCGTCGAGGTGCTGGACGAGAAGGCGCTGGCCAAGGGCGGATACGGCGGCATCATGGGCATCGGGCAGGGCTCGGCCAAGCCGCCGCGCCTGGTGCGCCTGGCCTACCGGCACCCGAAAGCGAAGCAGCACCTGGCGCTGGTCGGCAAGGGCATCACCTTCGACACCGGCGGCATCTCGCTGAAGCCGTCGAACGCGATGGACACCATGAAGTCGGACATGAGCGGCGCGGCCGCGGTGTTCGCCGCCACCCTGGCCGTGGCCCGGCAGGAGGTGCCGGTGAACGTCACCGCCTACATGTCGCTGGCCGAGAACATGCCCGGCGGCGGCGCGGTGAAGGTCTCCGACGTGGTGACCATTTACGGCGGCAAGACCGTCGAGATCATGAACACCGACGCCGAGGGCCGCGTGGTGATGGCCGACGCGCTGGCGCGGGCCAGCGAGGACGAGCCGGACGTGCTGCTGGACGTGGCGACCCTGACCGGCGCGCAGGTGCTGGCGCTGGACCGGCTGTCCGCGGTCATGGGCAACGACGACGCGCTGCGCACCCGGGTCGTCGAGACCGCGAAGGCGGCCGGCGAGGAGATGTGGCCGATGCCGCTGCCGGAGTACCTGCGCGAGACCATCGACACCCCGGCCGCCGACCTGTCGAACATGGGCTCGCGGATGGGCGGCATGCTGGTCGCCGGCCTGTTCCTGCGCGAGTTCGTCGGCGCCGGCATCCCGTGGGCGCACCTGGACATCGCGGGTGCGTCGTACAACGAGAAGGGCGCGTACGGCGACACGCCGAAGGGCGGCACCGGCGCCGCGGTGCGGACGCTGGTGAAGCTGGCCGAGGACATGGGCGCCGCGAAGTAGGCGCCCAGCGGCACTGATCCGAAGCGGTCATCTCCCTCGCGGGGAGGTGACCGCTTCGGCGTCGCCGGGTAGCGTTCCGGCATGACCGCCGACTCCGAGCCGTCCGACGAACGGCCGCACCCGGTACACGACCCGCACGAGGGGCTGGGCGCGCGCCTGAACTGGCTGCGCGCGGGCGTGCTGGGCGCGAACGACGGGATCGTGTCGACCGCCGGCCTGGTGGTCGGCGTGGCCGGGGCCACCGACACCAAGTCGACGCTGCTCGCCTCGGGCATCGCCGGGCTGCTGGCCGGATCGCTGTCGATGGCGTCCGGCGAGTACGTGTCGGTGTCCACGCAGCGCGACACCGAGCAGGCGGCGCTGGCGCTGGAGCGCAGGGAACTGGCCGAGTCCCCGGACGCGGAGTTCGAGGAGCTGGTCGGCCTCTACAAGGGCCGCGGGATGTCGGAAGAGACCGCCCGGCAGGTCGCCGAGGAGATGACGGCCCACGACGCCCTGGCGGCCCACGCGCGCACCGAACTGGGCATCAACCCGAACGAGCTCACGAACCCGTGGAGCGCGGCGATCGCCAGCTTCATCGCGTTCAGCGTCGGCGCGCTGCTGCCGCTGCTGGCGATCGTGCTGCCGCCGCAGGGCTGGCGGGTGCCGGTGACGGTCGTCAGCGTGCTGATCGCCCTGGTGGTGACCGGGTATGTGAGCGCACGCCTGGGCCGGGCGGCACCGGGGCGGGCGATCCTGCGGAACGTCGTCGGCGGGGCGCTGGCGATGGGGATCACGTATGTGGTGGGGACCTTCATCGGCGCCGTGGACTGAGTCGTTACACGAGGGCTCAGGAGGCGGATGTCACCGCCGCCACCCCGCCGCCCCCCTCAGACCCCGTCCAACCGCCGCTTGTCCTCCTCGACCCGCTTGCGCGTCCACTCGCGCATCCGCGTCGGGTAGCCGACCACTCCCGCGTCGTAAGCAGGCACCCCGAGCGCGCGAGCCAGCGCGTGCGCCTGTTGAGGGCTTCGGACGCGACGCCGAGTCCACTCTCCGGACGCGGCCACGAAGACCACTGTGGTGTCGGTCACAGCGGTGCGGGGCTCTATAAAGGCCTCGACGCCAAGCCGCGTGCGCGCGAACTCGCTCAAGTGCGCCTCAGCCGCGGCGAGTTCCTCAGTGGATCTCCTGCTGGGCGTCGGAGACAGTCCCGGCGCCGGAACCGGTGTGGCGGACCGGCGGCGGCGGAACAAGGGCATATCGCCTCCTGGAAGATCGTTGCTCCCTCGTGCCAGGCCGGAGGGCTCGGCACGAACAGGGTCCGGCGCCGGACTAGACTGGCGTTCCGGTCGCGGATGCGCTACCCGCGACTACGCGCCTGTCCGTTCACTGACCCTTCTACAGCAGTGTGTCAGTGTGGGCAGGTCTGGACCGGGCTTTTGCGCCTCAATTGGATACAGCGCGACAGGCAGCGAGAAGAGGAACGCACGTGGCAGGCGACAACCAGTTCGACTTGGTCATCCTCGGCGGCGGCTCGGGCGGCTACGCCTGCGCCTTCCGGGCGGCGGACCTCGGCATGCGCGTGGCGCTGGTCGAGAAGGCCGAGGTGGGCGGGACCTGTCTGCACCGCGGCTGCATCCCCACCAAGGCCCTGCTGCACGCCGGCGAGGTCGCCGACAACACCCGCGAGGCCGCGCAGTTCGGCGTCGCGGCCACGTTCAACGGCATCGACATGGCCGCCGTCAACGCCTACAAGGACGGCGTCGTCGGCCAGCTCTACAAGGGCCTGCAGGGCATTGTGAAGGCCCGCAAGATCGAGTTCATCGCCGGCGAGGGCCGCCTGGTCTCCTCGAACACGGTCCAGGTGAACGGGGAGAACATCACCGGCGCCAACGTGGTCCTGGCGACCGGCTCGGTGCCCAAGTCGCTGCCCGGCCTGGAGATCGACGGCGACCGGATCATCTCCAGCGACCACGCGCTCAAGCTGGACTACGTCCCGGCCTCGGCGATCATCCTCGGCGGCGGCGTCATCGGCTGCGAGTTCGCCTCGGTCTGGAAGTCCTTCGGCACCGACGTCACCATCATCGAGGGCCTGCCGCACCTGGTGCCGGCCGAGGACGAGAACTCCTCCAAGCTGCTGGAGCGCGCCTTCCGCCGCCGCGGCATCAAGTACGAGCTCGGCAACTTCTTCTCCGGTGTGGAGTACACCGAGAACGGCGTGCGCGCGTCCATCGCCAACGGCAAGACCGTCGAGGCGGACCTGATGCTGGTCGCCGTCGGCCGCGGCCCGGTCTCGGCCGGCCTGGGCTACGAAGAGGCCGGCATCGCCATGGACCGCGGCTACGTCAAGGTCGACCAGTACTGCCGCACCTCGGTCCCCGGCGTCTACGCGGTCGGCGACCTGATCCCGACCCTGCAGCTGGCGCACGTCGGCTTCGCCGAGGGCATCCTGGTCGCCGAGCACATCGCCGGCCTGAACCCGGCGCCGATCGACTACGACGGCGTGCCGCGGGTGACCTACTCGCACCCCGAGGTCGCCTCGATGGGTCTGAGCGAGGCCCAGGCCAAGGCCAGGTACGGCGACGCCGGCGTGAAGACCTTCAACTACGACCTGGCCGGCAACGGCAAGAGCAAGATCCTGAAGACCTCGGGCCAGGTGAAGGTGGTCCAGCAGGTCGACGGCCCGGTGGTGGGCGTCCACATGGTCGGCGACCGGATGGGTGAACTCGTCGGCGAGGCGCAGCTGATCTTCAACTGGGAGGCGCTCCCGCAGGAGGTCGCCCAGCTCGTGCACGCGCACCCGTCGCAGACCGAGGCCCTGGGCGAGGCCATGATGGCCCTGGCCGGCAAGCCGCTCCACGTCCACGACTGATAAGCCCGCTGTATGGACACCGCAGGACACCGCCTGCGGAAACCCCTGAGAATTCTGCACGGAATGTTCTGCGAAGGAGATAGAGAGCGCTCATGTCGGTCTCAGTAGTTCTGCCCGCGATGGGTGAGTCGGTCACGGAGGCCACCATCACCCGCTGGCTGAAGAAGGAAGGCGACCGGGTCGAGGTCGACGAGCCGCTGCTCGAAGTCTCCACCGACAAGGTCGACACCGAGATCCCGTCGCCGGCGGCGGGCTTCCTGGTGTCGATCAAGGTCGGCGAGGACGAGACGGTGGAGGTCGGCGCGGAGCTGGCGGTCATCGGCGACACCGCGGACGCGGGCGCGGGCGCGCCGACGGCCCCGGCCGCCGCTCCGGCGCAGTCGGCGGCTCCGGCCCCGGCTCCGGCTCCGGCTCCGGCTCCGGCTCCGGCTCCCGCCCCG
>NZ_BAAAQM010000018.1:0-155362 GCF_039531675.1 Catenulispora subtropica | reverse complement strand
GATGCGGCGGGAAGACCGAACCGGACCACAGCAGCAAGGCACGCCGCCGATGTCCTGGGATGGCCCCCTTCCCCGAGCGAGGCCCCCGCTGGAAGCGCCGCCGGAGGCGCTTTTGACCTTGACCGTCCCGGTGGATCCATCACCACCTCACGAGACCAGCAACCCCCGAGACAAGCAACCCCCGAGACCAGCCACCCCCGAGGCGGGGCTACCCATCTCACCGACCGGTAGCCGAAGAAGCCCCAGCCGAGCCGGGATCGTGAACACCACAACCGTCAGCCGACGACCACAGCCCGCCCGACCAACCCCGCACCATCAACACCATGCCCGAAGGTCGTAACAAGGCTCTTGATCTTCAACCCACAACCAAACCGCAGCAACCCGCCCCGCGAACCCACCCACAGACCCGGCTGGCTGCGGGCGAGAGCTCGCGGTGGGGGGGAAGGCGCCAGCCGGGCCGGGAAGGCGACAGCGCCGGAACAGCGTCCGACGCGGTGCCCGGAGAGTCTCGTCAGTACCAGCTGTGGTTCTGCCAGAACGTCCACGCGGCGCACGGGGAACCGTAGCGGCCGGTCATGTAGGCCAGGGCCCACTTGATCTGGATGGTCGCGCTGTTGCGCCAGTCGGATCCGTACGGCGCCATCTTGTCGCCGGGCAGCGCCTGGCCGAGGCCGTAGGCGCCGGAGGACGGGTTCGTCGCGTGGACGTTCCAGCTGGACTCGCGGCTGATGATGTTCGCGAAGCAGGCGTACTGGCCGGACGGGACCAGCTGCTTGGCGATCGCCTGGGCCTGCGCCGGGGTGGCGTTGATGCCCATGCCGACCGAGGAGGAGGACGACGAGGACGACGAGGTCGCCGGCGCGGAGGGCGTCGTCGTGGTCTTGGTCGGCGTGACCGTGGGCTTGCTGGTGGTGCTCGGCGCCGTGGTGCTCGTGGAGGTCGGCGCCGAGCTCGACGGTGCCTGGGAGCTGGAGGAGTCCGACGTGGGGGTCGGAGTTCCCGGCTGCGCCGTCGAGGTGGGGCTGCCGGGCGTCGTCACGCCGGGGGTGGCCCCGCCTGCCGCGTTCAGATCCGCCCGCTGCAGGTCCCGGTCCGCCGCGGAGGTGTGACCGGAGCGGGCTGCCAGCGCCGCCCCGGCGGCCGCGGCCGCGTCAGCCTGGTTCGAGTCCTGCGCCGCCGCCTCGGTGCTGTTCCGCAGCCCGTCCTGGTGCAGGTGGAAGGCTGTGGCGACCCCGCCGCTGACCGCCAGCACACTGGTGACCGCGGCAGCAGTCTTGACCTTGCCCTTGGCATTCGTCATCTTGCCGGGCTTGGCGTGGCTGGCGACGTGTCTGCCGGAGCCGGATATGCCGGACAAAAGAGGCCTTCCGCCGTGCTTCGCCCCCTAGGCGCGGGATGTGGGGTGTTCGCATTCGAACGCCCGCGCGAGGCCTGTCGGGAATGAACCCTGCCGGAGCGCGGCCCGCAGACTCAAGAAGAACGAGTCGAAGATGACCCGGACTTTGCCGAGTTTTGGCACTACCCTCCGCACCCGTTTCGCGACCGGGGCGTTACTAAAGCGATACCAACCAGCGACGACGCATGGGGAGTCTGCACGTGCAGAGTGCTCATGCAGCGGCATGAGTGGAGGCGCTAGAGCCCGGCGGGCGGCACGCCGTCATGGAGGTACAGCGCCGTACCGGACACCAGGGCACGACGACAGGCTTCGAGGCGGCGGGCCAGAAGTGGCATGAGTAAAGACCTCCGCACGTCGGCGTCCGCCAGTCGCCACTCGGCGATCTCCTCGGACTGCACCACGACGTGGGCCGCGAGCCAGTCCTCGGTCACGGAGCCGCCGTCGAAGAGGAAGTTCGCCAGCGCCGGCCGACCGTCGGGCAGCGGCGGCACCCAGTCGACCACCAGCAGACGGCCTGGCCGGCGGTCGATCCCGAGCTCCTCGGCGATCTCGCGCCGCGCGGTCTCCCAGGGGTGCTCACCGGGATCCATGGCCCCGCCGGGGATCTCCCAGGTGTCCGTACGGTAGAGCGGCCGTACCAGGAGGAAGCGGCCGGCGTCGTCATGGAAGACGACGCCGGCCCCGGCGATGTGCTTCGGCAAGCGGGCGTAGTGCTCGGCCGGAGGCAGCGGCGGGGTCTTCATCTCAGTACCCTAAGTCCCCGCCCGCCGCCGTCTTCTCACACCAGCGACTCCCGCCACGCCTGGTGCAGCCCCGCGAACCGGCCGTCGCCCGCGGCCAGCAGCGCCGACGGCTCACCGTCCTCGACCACGCGGCCGTGCTCCATCACCAGAACCCGGTCGGCGATCTCGACCGTGGACAGCCGGTGCGCGATGATCAGGGCCGTGCGGTCGGCCAGGATCGTGCGCAGGGCCCGCTGGACCATGCGCTCGCTGGGGACGTCCAGGGACGAGGTGGCCTCGTCCAGGACCAGGACCGCCGGATCGGCGATGAAGGCGCGCGCGAAGGCGACCAGCTGGCGCTGGCCCGCGGACAGGCGGCCGCCGCGCTTCTTCACGTCGGTGTCGTAGCCGTCGGGCAGGGCGGTGATGAAGTCGTGGGCGCCGATCGCCCGGGCGGCGGCCACCACCTCGTCGCGGGTGGCGTCCGGCTTGCCGAAGGCGATGTTGTCCGCGACCGAGCCGGTGAACAGGAAGTTCTCCTGGGTCACCATCACCACCGCGCGCCGGAGGTCGGCGTCGGACAGGTCGCGGACGTCGACGCCGTCCACGCGCACCGCGCCGTCCTGCGGGTCGTAGAACCGGCACAGCAGGCGGGCGAGCGTGGACTTGCCCGCGCCGGTCGCCCCGACCAGGGCCACGGTCTGGCCCGCTGGGACGTCCAGGTCGAGCAAGGGCAGGATCACCTTGCCGCCGGTGCCGACGTCCTCAGCCTCGACGCCGCTCGCCGAGGCGGCGTCCGACTCCCGCTTCGGGTAGGCGAACCGCACGCCCTCGAACGTCACCGCGCCGAGCACCGGCGACGGCAGCGGCTTCGGCTCGGACGGTTCCGGCAGCTCGTTGGCCTCCTCCAGGATCCCGGACAGCTTCTCCAGCGCCGCGGTCCCGCTCTGGAACGAGTTGTAGAACATCGCGATGTCCTCCAGCGGGTGGAAGAACCGCCGCAGGTACAGCACGAAGCCGACGAGCACGCCGACCTGCATGTCCCCGTCCATCACCCGCAGGCCGCCGTAGACCACGACCGAGGCCGTGGTGACCGCCGCGATGGTCTTCATCCCCGGGATGAAGACCGCCAGCAGGTTCATGGCCCGGGCGTTGGCCGCGCGGTAGTCGTCGTTCAGCTGCCCGAAGATCTCCTCGTTGCGCGGCTCGCGGCGGAACGCCTTCACCGCGCGGATCCCGTTGCAGGTCTCGACGAAGTGCACGATCAGCGCCGCGATGGTCTCGCGGGTCCGGCGGTAGGCGACCGCGGAGTGGCGGGAGAACCAGCGCATCAGCAACAGCATCAGCGGGAACGCCAGCGCCACGACCAGGGTCAGGTGCAGGTCCAGGACCGACATCATGATCCCGATCGCGGACACTGTGAGCAGCGCGTCCAGCAGCCCGTCCAGACCGTTGTCGATCAGGTCGTTCAGCGCGTCCGGGTCCGAGGTGAGCCGGCTGATGACGCGGCCCGAGGTGTAGTTCTCGTGGAACGCCAGCGGCAGCGCCTGGAACTTGGAGAACACCATGCGCCGCAGGTTCAGCAGCATCGTCTGGCCGATCCGCCCGACCTTGTTCAGGAAGACCGCGCGCAGCCCGGCGGCCATCACCGCCGAGACGACCATGCCGACGAACACCGCGGTGATCGGGCCCCAGTCCCCGCGCCGCAGCGCCGGGATGCCGCGGTCGATGCCGACGGCGACCAGGTAGGGCCCGGCCATGTTGAACGCGGTCTGCACCAGGACCATGCCGGTGCAGAAGACCAGTTCTCGGCGATGCGGGCGGACCAGTTCGCCGAGCAGCTTGCGACTGCGCGCCCGCAGCCGGATCCCGGCCTTGCCGGGGAGTTCGTCCTTCTTCTCGGCGGCCTGACCCCGCCAGTCGGCGGCGGTGGTGGTCGTCGTCATCGGGTCACCTCCACCAGCTCGCCCTCGGCCGCTTCCGCTTCCGCTTCGTCGGCCGCGTCCACGAGATCAGAGGTCTGCGACAGGATGTCCCGGTACGCCGGGCAGGTCCGCAACAGCTCCTGATGCGTCCCGACGGCCGCGATCGTCGCGCCGTCCGGACCGGCCGGCGACAGCAGCACCACGCGGTCGGCGAGCAGCACCGTGGACGGCCGGTGCGCGACCACCAGGCCGGTGGTCCCGCGCAGCACGCTGTGCAGCGCCTGCTCGACCTTTCCCTCGGTGTGGATGTCCAGCGCCGACAGCGGGTCGTCCAGCACCAGGATCGACGGCCGGCCCAGCACCGCGCGGGCCAGCGCCACCCGCTGCCGCTGCCCGCCGGACAGCGTCAGCCCCTGCTCCCCCACCCGGGTGTCCAGGCCCCAGGGCAGATCGTGCACGAACTCGGCCTGGGCCACCGCCAGCGCCTCGTCGATCTGCTCGCCGGTGGCGTCCGGGACGCCCATCGTGAGGTTCTCGCGCACCGACGCGGAGAACAGCGTCGGGTCCTCGAAGGCGCACGCCACCTTGCGGCGCAGCTCGGTCAGCGGCAGCTCGCGGATGTCGACGCCGTCGACCAGCACCCGGCCCTCGGTCGGGTCGTAGAGCCGGGGCACCAGCGCGGTGAGCGTCGTCTTCCCACAACCAGTGGGCCCGACCAGCGCGACGGTCTCTCCGGGGGCGACGCGCAGGTCGAAGCCGCTGACGATGGGCTTGGCCGAGTTGGGATAGCGGAAACCGACGTTCTCGAAGACGAGCTCGCCGCGCCGGTCGTCGCCGGCGTTCCGGGTGTCCTCGGGGTCCGCGATGGCCGGGACGGTGTCGAGCACCTCCCAGATCCGCTCGGCGGCCGAGTTCGCCTCCTGGCTCTGCGCCATCAGCCACGCCATCGACTCGATCGGCCACAGCAGCGTCAGGTAAAGCGAGATGAAGGCGACGAGGGTGCCCAGCGAGAGGGCGCCGGAGGAGACCGCGTAGGCGCCGATCAGCACGCACAGCGAGAGCACGGTCTGCGGCTGGAGCGCGAACACCGCCCACAGCTCCGACAGGGTCCTGATCTTGCGCAGCTCCAGCGTCCGCAGCTGCCTGGCCCGGTCGTCGAACCGCCCGAACACCAGCCCCTGCCGGCCGAACGCCTTGATCGCGCGGATGCCCAGCGCGGACTCCTCGACCAGGGTGGCGACGTCGCCGGCCTGGTCCTGCGCGGCCCGGGACTGCCGGTGGTAGCGGCGGTCGACGACCCGGCCGTAGACGATCAGCGGGACCGACGCGGCGTAGATGATGAGCCCCATCACCGGGTGGATGACCACCAGCGCGCCGCCGACGAGCAGGAAGGTGGCGCTGTTCACCACCAGGAAGATCAGCGCGAAGCCGAAGAACCGGCGGATGCTGCTGATGTCGCCGGAGACCCGCGAGACCAGCTGACCGGACTGCCAGGAGTCGTGGAACGCCACCGGCAGTTTCTGCAGGTGGCGGTAGAAGGCGTTCCGGATGTCGGTCTCGATGCCGAGGGCGGCGCGCTGCAGGAACCAGCGTCGCAGCCAGAACAACGTCGCCTCGACGATGCCGAACAGCAGCACCAGGCCGCCCAGCGGCCACAGCGCGGCCTTGTCGTGGTGGGCGATGGGCCCGTCGATCAGGTTCTTGGTGAGGAGCGGTACGGCGACGCCCACGAGTGTGGCCCCGAGCGCGGCCAGCGTCATCAGGACCATCTGCCCGCGGTAGGGGCGGATGAAGGGCGTCAAGCGGCGCAGCGAGATGAACGCGCCGCGCCCGGGATCATCGGGGATCTTGGGTTTACTGGGGACCGGAACAGCTGGCGTCGACTCCATGGCTTGGATGGTAGAGAATGCCTATAGCACTTCTCACCTGGTTTTTAGGCGGGAATGTCAGTGGTGGAAAATCGCTTGCCTATTACCGGGGGAGCCTGGGATCCTGAGACTAGGGGACAAGTGTGGTGAGGGCGGTTGAGTAGGGTCACGGCACGGCGGCGCGTGGTGCGGCTGGACGGCACCGGCGACGGTGCGGTGGCCCGGCGTGGCGGCGAGGAACACCTGGCCGCCGAGGAACCCCTGGAGCTCCGCATCGGCGGACGTCCCTTCACCGTGACCATGCGGACCCCGGGCGACGACTTCGACCTCGTGGCCGGCCATCTGGTCTCCGAGGGCGTGCTGGGATCGCCGGCGGACGTCGTCCGCATGAAGTTCTGCTCGGCCGACAACGGCTGCACCTCGACCGCGTACACCGACGGCGAGCTGTCGCTGGCGTTCGCGGACGGCGACCCGCTGAACATCGTGGACGTGACGCTCGCGCCGGGCGTGGAACTCCCCGAGGAGCGGCTGCGCCGGTCGTCCTATGTGAGCAGCGCCTGCGGAGTCTGCGGGAAGACGTCGATCGACGCGGTGCAGGCCACGGCGCGCTGGGCGGTCGCCGACGACGACGTGAAAGTCTCCGCGGAGACCCTGTTCACGCTGCCGGACCGGATGCGCGAGGCGCAGAAGGTGTTCGCGAAGACCGGGGGCCTGCACGCCGCCGCGCTGTTCACCGCCGAGGGCGAGCTGGTGTGCCTGCGCGAGGACGTCGGCCGGCACAACGCGGTCGACAAGGTGCTGGGCTGGGCGCTGCGCGCCGACCGGCTGCCGTTGCGGGGTCATGTCCTGGCGGTGAGCGGACGGGCTTCCTTCGAGCTGGTGCAGAAGGCGATCGCCGGCGGGATCCCGGTGCTGGCCGCGGTGTCGGCGCCGTCGTCGCTGGCCGTGACGCTGGCCGCGGATTCCGGGCTCACGGTGGTCGGGTTCCTCCGCGGCCGGACCGCGAACGTCTACAGCGGGGCCGAGCGGGTCATCGCTTAGCGTCTGTCACGCCGGATCCGTCTAGCGTCCGTTACGCCGGATCCGTCGCCGATCCCGCGACGAAGCGGACGGCCCGTGGACGGACGCCGCCTCCACCCGCGCCAGATGCCGCGGCCCCGCCACCACCGGTTCCTGGAGGCCCTCGTGCTTCGCCTCGTACTGCGCGGCGTCGGCGAGGCGGAAGAGCAGGTCGCGGTCGGCGACCGGGCCGGCCGGACCGTCGGTGCAGGCGTAGCCGACCGCGGCGCCGTCGATGCCGTCCATCTTGGCGGCGCGGGCCGCGAGCTCCTCGGCGAGGCGGGTCACGGTGCCGGCCGGCTGGCCCACGACCAGGACGCTGAACTCGTCGCCGCCTATGCGGGCGGCCAGCGCGCCGTTGACCGAGCCGGCCGCCGCCGACAGGTGACCGGCCAGCTGCTCCAGGACCGCGTCGCCGGTGTCGTGGCCGGAGGTGTCGTTGACCTGTTTGAGGCCGTTGACGTCGCAGACGATCAGGCCGACCGGCAGGCCGGTGAGGCGGTGCAGCTCCATCGCCTCGTCCAGGCCCACCTCGATGGCGCGGCGGTTGGCCAGGCCGGTGAGCTCGTCGGTGTAGGCCAGCCGCTCCAGGTACTCCTGCCGGTCGGCCTGCGCCAGCCCGGCGCTGACCAGGGCGGCCAGCGTGCCAGCGAAGTCGAGGTCGTCGTCGGTGTAGGGCTCCTGGTCGGCGGTGCGGGCCGCGTACAGCTCGCCCCAGACCTGGCCGGCGAAGAAGATCGGGGCTATCAGGGCGCTGTGGCGCTGACGCAGCTGCAGCGAGGCGGTACGGCGCGGGTCGGCGTCGACGTCGTCGCTGCGCAGCGTCCAGGGCCGCGGGTACTCCTCGGAGACGACGCGGGGGAAGTCGGAGGGCGCGTACCACTCCTCGTCCGGATACCGCTCCTCGAACGGCAACAGGTCGCCGTGGTTGATCAGCACGCGCAGCTGCCCGGTGGCGCGCACATACTCCGAGAGCGACACCACCCGGGCGTCCAGCGCCTTGCGCGACTCCTCGGCCACGACCGTGATGACCTCGGAGAACCCGTGCACCCGCGCCAAGGCCCGGGCCAGGTCGGTGAGCGCGCGGAGGCGGATCGACGCTTGATCAGCCATTTCCGCCTTTCCCGTCGCGACCACGGGACCACGCTAGGTGATCTCCCCCGGCCGTGCCACTTCACCCGTCCGGGCGACGGTCCCCCGGTTCCACGGCCGGTGTCGGTACCGTGGCCCGACGTGACCGGAGCCCCGAACCCCTCGTCCCCGGCCGGCGACGGCCTGGCCGCCGTCCGCGCCCGGGCCGCCGAGGCCGGGGTGTCCGTGTCCGAGTACGTACGCGAGGCGCTGTGGCGCGCTCGCGGCGAGGAGGCGTGGGAGCGCGCCTTGGCACAGGCGAGGGAGGAACGGGTGGAGGAGCCGGAGGGCGAGATCGGCTAGGGCTGCCTGAGCCAGATCCTGCCTGACCTCGGGTTGCTCGGGTTGCTCGGGTTGCTCGGGTTGCTCGGCCTGCGGGGCGAGCGGCCCGGCTCGCTCAGCCGCCCGGTCGGCTACGCCTGCGCCAGCCGCGTCCGCGGTCCGGCCCGCAGCACCTGCGACGGCAGCGTCCGGCCGACGGCGCGCTCGGCGTACGCCGCCGTCTCCAGCAGCGCCTCCAGGTCGACGCCGGTGTCGATGCCCATGTCCTCGACCATGTGCACCAGTTCCTCGGTGGCGATGTTTCCGGAGGCACCGGGCGCGTAGGGGCACCCGCCGAGGCCGCCGACCGAGGCGTCGAAGTCGGTGACGCCGAGTTCCAGCGCGGCCAGGACGTTGGCCAGGCCGGTGCCGCGGGTGTTGTGGAAGTGCAGGTTGAGCGGGAGTTCGGCGTGCGCCGAGCGGGTCTCGCCGATCAGGCGGGTGACGCGCGTCGGGGTGGCCATACCGGTGGTGTCGCCGTAGGACAGGGAGTCCGCGCCGTGCGCGACGGCGGTGCCGGCCACCCAGAGCACGCGCTCGGTGGGGACCTCGCCCTCGTAGGGGCAGCCCCAGGCGGTGGACACGATCACCTGCACGGTGGCGCCGCGGCCGTGGGCCAGGTCGATGATGGCGGCGATGTCGTCGAGCGACTCGGCGGTGCTGCGGTTCAGGTTCTTCTTGTTGTGCGTGTCCGAGGCGGAGACCACGACCTCGATCTCGTTGAACCCGGCGTCCAGGGCCCGTTCGGCGCCCTTCAGGTTCGGGACCAGCGCCGAGTAGCGGACGCCGGAGGCGCGGGTCATCTGCGCGGCGACCTCGGCGGCGTCGGCCATCTGCGGGATCGCGCGCGGGTGCACGAACGACACCGCCTCGATCCGCGACACGCCGGTCCCGGACAGGCGGTCGATCAGTTCGATCTTGGCCTCCGTGGAGACCGGGTCCTCGTTCTGGAGGCCGTCGCGGGGTCCGACTTCTCGAAGCGACAGCGTTGTCGGCAGATCGGTCATGTCTATGACGCTAACAGTGTTGTCTCAAAGCGTGGAATGTGAGCGCTGTCACGGGGCTTGAGCTGGGGTTACGGTCACTCCGCCGCGGTGAGGACCGAGATCTCGATCTCGCCGAGTCCGCGCACCATCCGCCCGCCGACCGGCTCGACGGCGAACGCGGCGTCGTCGGCGAGCGCGTCGGCCAGCTCCGGGTCGATGACGATCTGGTCCGGCTCGGCCATCGCGGTCAGGCGCGCGGCCAGGTTCACGGTGGTGCCGTAGATGTCGCCGTTGCGCTGCACCACGTGGCCGTACGCCACGCCGATGCGCAGCTCGGGGACCGCCTCGGTGCGGCGCATGGCGGCCAGCAGGTCCAGGGCGATGCGGGCGGCGCGGGCCGGGGAGTCGGCGGCGAACATGATCTCGTCGCCGAGGGTCTTGATCAGGCGGCCGCCGCCGTAGGCCACGGTGTCGGCGGCGTTGGCCTCGAACACCGAGACCAGGCCGGCCAGCTCCTCCTCGGACAGCTGGCGGGACAGCCGGGTGAAGGAGACGAGGTCGGCGAAGCCGACGGC
The DNA here is from genome assembly GCF_039531675.1 of Catenulispora subtropica. NCBI lineage: Bacteria > Bacillati > Actinomycetota > Actinomycetes > Catenulisporales > Catenulisporaceae > Catenulispora > Catenulispora subtropica. The sequence continues at coordinate 145,379 of NZ_BAAAQM010000018.1, read as the reverse complement.
CTGCAGGCCCTCGGCGTGCTCCTGCAGCTGCTGGCGGACCCGGCCGGCGGCCGCGGCGAGCTGGCGGCGCCAGACGTAGACCAGCAGCTCCTCCAGCTCGGGCATCACCCGGCGGCCGATGCGGTAGCCGAACTCGGCCATCTGGTCCGGGCCGACGCCGGCCGTGTCGAACGCGTCGAACAGGGCGTCGACCTGCCATTCGGCCAGACGGGCGGTGGTCTGGCCCATGGAGCGGGCGACCTGGGTGGCGAACTCCTCGGTGAACATGCCGCTGCGGGACATGGCGCCGAGGCGGAGCAGGGCGTCGACGTCGGCGTCGGTGAAGGCGCGGGCCTGGCCGACGTCGGCGAAGCCCATGGCGCGCCAGTAGCGGCGGGCTTCGTCGTAGGGGATGCCCGCGGCCTTGCAGACCTCATAGGCGGTGTGGCGGGGGACGCCGCCGAGGAGGAGGGACTCCAGGTCGTCGCCGCCGGGCTTGCGCTTGATGGTGGAGCCGTTCCCAGGTGCGGAGCCGTTCCCGGGGGTGGAGCCGTTCCCGGGGGTGGAGCCGTTCCGGGGAGTGGAGCCGTCTCCCGGCACGGAGCCGTTCTCCGGCGCGGGTGCGGACACGTCGGCGGGCGGCGTGGCGGGGACGGTCGTGGGGACCGTCCCGTCCGTCGCTTCCTTCGCCTCGCCGCCGTTGCCCGGCACCCTGCGCGCCATCCTGTTCCGTGCTCCAGCCCTGGTCGCCGTCGTCGTGGGGGCCACTACTTGCGGCGGCGGTCCCCGGCGTCGGCCTCGTCGTCGTCGGCCGTGCCGTTGGCACCGACGCTGCTGATCAGGTTGGTCAGCTCGCGCTGCGTGGCCTCCACGTGCGGGATGTCCTGCAGCTGCTCCTGGCCGTGCTCGCCGGCCGACTCCACCACCAGGGTGCCACAGCCCAGGATCCGGTCCAGCAGACCGTTGTGCTGGAACGACACGTCGTTGATCTTGATGAGCGGCATGTCGCGGCCGTGCCGCTGGATGAAGCCCTCGCGGATGATCAGGCGCTTGTTGGTGACGATGTAGTTCTTGTTCAGCCAGATGATCCACGGCCGGAGCGTGAGGATCACGATGTCGATCACCGCCAGCGCGCCGACGCCGATCGCCGCGTACTTGCGAGTGTCACCGCTGGTGAACCCGACCGCGGCGCCGAACGCGGCGACCGCGACGATCAGGTTCAGCACCGGAAGGATGAGCGCCTTCCAGTGCGGACGCATGGCGAGATCGATCTGCTCGCCGGGCGCCAGCAAGTGCTTGGGATAACCCATTTCGTCACAACTCCCTCAGCTCCGCGCCTCCCCCCTGTGAGGAAGCGAAGGTCTCTGTCGCCACGCATATTGGCAGACATCGGTGACGGTGTGCAGTGACAGGGTCTTGTCATCTGAGATGGACTACATCGCCCGCCCCGAACGCCCGTTCCCCGTCCGGGGTCCGCACCACCAGCCGCCCGTCCCCATCCAACCCCACCGCCTCCCCCTCCACGGCCGCACCGCCGGGCACCTCCACCCGCACCCGCCGTCCGAGCGTCGCGCAGGAGGCGGCATAAGCGCTGGCCAGACCGGAGGCCAGGGGGTCGCCGGAGACCGCGGTCCAGTCCGTGTACCAGCGGCCCAGCTCCCGCAGCACGGCGCGCAGGACGGTGTCCCGGTCCGCGGCCTCGGCGTGCTCGAGCACGAGCGACGTCGCGTGCGCGGCGGGCAGCTCGTCGACCCGCAATGAGACGTTGAGCCCGACGCCCACCACCGCCGCCGCCCCGTCCGGCGTCTCGACCCGCTCGACGAGGATCCCGCCGAGCTTGCGGGCGGCACCGTAGGACCCGGTCTCGCGCCCCTCCCCCATGGTGTCGTCCGGTACCTCGTCATCCACCACGATCAGATCGTTGGGCCACTTCAGCCGCACCGGCACCCCGGTCACGGCATCCACCGCGGTCCGCACAGCGGTTCCCGCCAACAACGGCAGCCATCCCCACCGCGCCGGCGCGACATCACCCGGCCGGAGCAGTACAGAGAGGAACAACCCCGACCGAGGCGGCGCGGTCCACGCCCGCCCGAGCCGTCCCCGCCCGGCGCTCTGCGCCTCGGCGACCAGCACCAGTCCCTCGGCCGCCCCGCCCCGCGCCGCCTCGACGAGATCCGCGTTGGTCGACCCGGTTTCGGGGACGATGTCGATCCGGCGCCAGAGGCCGCCGGGGCGGACGACTGCCTTGTTGATGGCGAGCTCGCGCAGCGGCGGGCGTTCCAGATCGGTGTAAGGCGAGTCACTGGTCATCCCCCGAGGCTAATCCCCTCCTACGCATTACAGTGACCACGTGACTGACGCCGCAGCCCCCGATATCCACACGACGGCGGGCAAACTCGCCGAACTCCGCAGCCGAGTGGACGAAGCGATCCACGCCGGCAACGAGCGTGCCGTGGAGAAGCAGCACGCCAAGGGGAAGATGACCGCGCGTGAGCGGATCGAGTACCTGTTGGACGACGGCTCCTTCATGGAGCTGGACGAGCTGGCGCGGCATCGGTCGGCGCGGTTCGGGATGGAGCGCAACCGGCCTTACACCGATGGTGTGGTCACCGGGTTCGGGACCGTGGACGGCCGGCAGGTGTGCGTGTTCTCGCAGGACGTCACCATCTTCGGGGGCGCCCTCGGGGAGGTGTACGGGGAGAAGATCGTCAAGGTGCTCGATCTCGCCCTGAAGCTCGGGTGCCCGATCGTGGGCATCAACGAGGGAGGTGGGGCGCGCATCCAGGAAGGTGTCGTCTCGCTCGGCCTCTACGGTGAGATCTTCCGGCGGAACGTGCTCGCCTCGGGGGTCATCCCCCAGATCTCGCTCATCATGGGCGCGGCGGCCGGCGGGCACGTCTACTCCCCCGCGCTGACCGACTTCGTGGTGATGGTCGACCAGACCTCGCAGATGTTCATCACCGGGCCGGATGTCATCAAGACGGTCACCGGCGAGGACGTCTCCATGGAGGACCTCGGCGGCGCGCGGACGCACAACACCAAGTCCGGGAACGCCCATTACATGGGTGCGGACGAGAAGGACGCGATCGACTACGTCAAGACGCTGCTGTCCTTCCTGCCGAGCAACAACCTCGACGAGGTGCCGGTTTACGACACCGAGGCGGAGTCAGAGATCACCGCCGAGGACCGGGAGCTCGACACGCTGGTGCCGGACTCGGCGAACCAGCCCTATGACATCCACACGGTCATCGAGCACGTGCTGGACGACGCCGACTTCCTCGAGGTGCAGGCGCTGTTCGCGCCGAACATCGTGGTCGGCTTCGGGCGGGTGGAGGGCCGCACCGTCGGCATCGTCGCCAACCAGCCGATGCAGCTGGCCGGCTGTCTGGACATCGACGCGTCGGAGAAGGCCGCGCGCTTCGTGCGCACCTGCGACGCCTTCAACGTCCCGGTCCTGACCTTCGTCGACGTCCCCGGCTTCCTGCCGGGCACCGACCAGGAGTGGAACGGCATCATCCGGCGCGGCGCCAAGCTCATCTACGCCTACGCCGAGGCCACCGTGCCGCTGCTGACCATCATCACCCGCAAGGCCTTCGGCGGCGCCTACGACGTCATGGGCTCCAAGCACCTGGGCGCCGACCTGAACGTCGCCTGGCCCACCGCGCAGATCGCGGTGATGGGCGCCCAGGGCGCGGTGAACATCCTGTACCGCAAGGAGCTGGCGGCCGCGGAGGACCCGGCGGCCGAGCGCGCGCGGCTCATCCAGGAGTACGAGGACGAGCTCCTGAACCCCTACCAGGCCAGCGAGCGCGGCTACGTCGACTCCGTGATCCAGCCGTCGCAGACCCGGACGTACGTCGTCAAGGCTCTGCGGGCGCTGCGCTCCAAGCGCGAGACGCTGCCGCCCAAGAAGCATGGGAACATCCCGCTGTGAGCGCCGGGGAAGCGGCCGAGATCCGCGTCGTCCAGGGGAATCCGACCCCTGAGGAGCTCGCCGCCGTGGTCACCGTGCTCGCCGCGGCATCAGTTGCCGCCGCACAGTCACGATCGGATAACGATCGGCGACAGGCTGTGAGCCTCGGCGGCTGGTCCGCGCCCGAGCGGGGGGTGCGCCCGGCGCTCCGTTCCGGCCCTGGCGGCTGGCGTGCTTCGGCTTTGCCGCAAGGCCGTTGAGGGTTCGTAAGCCGTAAGGACTACCCGGCCAAGATCGCGTCATCTGTAGGGGGATTCATAGATTCCCCCCAAAGTCGCATCCGGCGCGACAGTGCGTCCGGGTACAGTTGACACAGTTCGAGGAATAGTCAAAGGCTCCGCTTCAGGGGGGTTCCCAGCAATGCCCGTACAGACGACATCCATACCCGGTAAGCGCCCGGTCCGAGCTCTGACGATGACGATCGCCGTCGGCGCCGTCTCCGGACTCGCGCTGACCGCGTGCTCGTCCTCCGGCTCGACCGGCAGCGGCAGCAGCGGCGGGGGGACCATCAAGACCGACGGCAAGAACCCGACCGAGGCCCTCGCGGCCGCGGTCCACAACATCTCCAGCGGCAAGGCCGAGTCCTTCCAGCTCTCGCTGAAGCCGGACGACGCCATGATCGCGGCGATGAACAAGGACTCCAGCAAGCAGGACGCGGCGATCGCCAAGGCCCTGCTGGGCAACGGCGGCATCGTCGTGAAGTTCACCGTCAGCTCCGACAAGGCGCTGAAGGACCTCAAGGCGGGCGAGACCCCGAACGTCGAGATCGACGTCACCGCGGGCGGCACCGACTTCGTCGACGTGCGCAGCGTGGCCGGCGCCCTGTACCTGAAGGCGAACGTCCCGCAGATCGCCCAGCTGTCCGGCAAGTCGACCAGCGACCTGACCGCCGCCATGGGCCAGGTCCCGCCGGCGTTCCAGGCCCCGGTGCAGGCGCTGATGGGCGGCAAGTGGGTCGGCGTCAGCGCCCAGGACCTCAAGGGCCTGGAGCAGATGGCGAAGAGCATGGGCGGCGGCGACCTCGGCTCGGCCCCCACCGCCTCGCCGAACGCCCAGATGCTCGCGGGCATGGAGGCCTCGCTGCTGAAGGCCCTGACCCAGGACGCCACCGTCACCGACAAGGGCAGCGGCAAGCTCGAGATCTCCGGCAAGGTCAAGGTCATCGGCCAGGACATCCTGCAGGCCCTCAGCCCGGCGCTGACCTCGGTCCCCGGCAAGTCCAAGGCCGACCTGGACAAGCTGAAGGAGAGCCTGAACAGCGTCCCGGACAGCGAGACCGTCACCTTCGACGTGTGGCTGAAGAACAACCAGATCAGCGAGCTGCAGCTGGACCTGGCGCAGTTCGCGCCGAAGGACCAGACCGGCGGCGGCCACCTGCCGCTGGACGCCAAGTTCAGCCAGGACGCGGCCAAGGTGAGCGCGCCCGACGGCGTGACGAACATCGACGTCCAGAAGCTGCTGGGGTCGCTGGGCGGCGCGTGAGCGCGACCGGGTGACCGTGCTCTGACGGAGCACGGAGCGCCCGGCCCGTGACATACGAGGAGCGGGAGTCCGGAAGGACTCCCGCTCCTCGGCTTTCCGGCTATTCCGCGGCGCCGTTCCAGTACGCCGTGTAGTTCACGCCCAGCTCGCCCATCAGCTTGCGCAGCAACGGCTTCGACAGGCCGACCACGTTGGAGTGGTCGCCCTCCAGACCCGCCACGAAGGCCCCGCCGAGCCCGTCGATCGTGAAGGCCCCGGCCACCCGCAGCGGCTCCCCGCTGGCCACGTACGCCAGCACCTCCTCGTCGCTCGGCTCGCCGAAGTGCACCACGGTCGTGGCGACCGACCCGATCTCGTTGCCGGTGGTGCGGTCGACGAGCCAGTGTCCGGTGAGCAGGCGGCCGGACTTGCCGCGCATGGCGTACCAGCGCGCCACCGCCTCCTGCGCGCTGTCGGGCTTGCCCAGGGCCCGGCCCTCGAACTCGAGGAGCGAGTCACAGCCCACGACCAGCGCGCCGTCGGTCTCCGGCAGCGCGGCCACCGCCTGGGCCTTGGCCCGCGCCAGTTCCAGGGCGACGTCCGCCGGCACGGCTCCGGGACCGAGCGCTGCTTCGATGGCGTCCTCGTCGACGCCGCTGACCAGGACACGGGGGTGGAAACCGGCGGAGCGCAGCAGCGCCAGCCGGGCAGGGGACGCGGAGGCCAGAACGAGGGGAGGCAGAGTCGGGGACATGCCCCGACTCTAGGTCACGCCGTCTTCGGCGACCCGTTCGCACCGCCACCGGGCGGCGCCGCCTCCACCGGCCCCGGCTCCGGCCTGGGCGCGGCCGGCGTCACCATCGCCACCGCCAGCGCGCCGGACAGCAGCAGGAACACGCCGCCGAGCAGGAGCAGCTGGGTCCAGCCGGTGAGGCCGGTGACCACGATGGTCACGAACAGCTGCAGGGCCGCGAGCGCCATCATCACGCCCTGCATGAAGTTGTTCAGGACGACGCCGACGGCCGCCAGGACCAGGATCAGCGCGCCGACGGCGAGCGCCAGGGCCATGCTCAGGCACAGGACCGACACGCCGACCTGGAGGACGCCGGGGGAGGCCGGGCCGAACTTGACGCCGTTGCCGAAGGCCAGGAAGCCGTAGAAGGCGGCCGCCACGAGCAGCATGCCCAGGGCCTCGGCGGCCAGGGCCAGTGCACCGGCGAGGATCAGTATCTTGCGTCCCACGGCAGCTCCCGATGGCGTCATTGGACGGTGTGTCAAAAACCTACCGGCCGGTAGCAGCCCGCTACAAGGGTCCGCCGCCTCCCGATCGGGTGAAACGGCGATCGCACTTATGGCGGCACGCGGACCAATCACCGGAAAACGGTTGATGGCCGACCTAGGATCGTGGCCCGTGATCGCACCGGACCGACGCACCGCGCTGCGGGCGGGGTTGGCCGCGCTGGGGACGGCCGCCACGTCGGCGGTCCTCGCGGCATGCGCGGACGGCGACGAGGCGGAACACGGTACCGGCGCGGCCGGCGCCACGGCCACGGCTACAGCCACAGCCACAGCCACGGCAACGGCCACCGCCCCCTCGACGCGGTCCGGGGCGAAGCAGGGGACGGACACCCTGAACGGGCCCCAGACCGTCCCTCCGCCCCCCGAACTCGACCACGCCACCTCCGGCCGCCCGCAGGTCGCCCTCACCTTCCACGGCGACGGCGACCCCGCGCTCGCCGAAGCCCTCCTCCAGGAGGCCGAGGCGCACCAGGCCCGGCTCACCGTCCTCGCCGTCGGCCGCTGGCTCGGCGAGCACCCGGAGATGGCGCGCCGGATCCTCGACGGCGGCCACGAACTCGGCAACCACACCGAGAACCACGTCGACATCGCCCGTCTGGCCCCGGCCGCCGCCTTCGCCGAGATCGAGGCCTGCGCCGACCGCCTCAGGAAGCTGACCGGCTCGCCCGGCGTGTGGTTCCGTCCCTCGCAGACCCAGCACGCCGACGCGGGACTGGTCGAGCAGGCCCGCCGCGCCGGCTATCGCACGGTGCTGTCGTACGGGGTCGACCCGCTCGACTACCAGGACCCGCCGAGCGAGACCATCGCCGACCGGCTGCTGGCCGCGGTCCGCCCCGGCGCCGTGGTGTCGCTGCACCTGGGCCACCAGGGCACGGTGCGGGCGCTCCCCGCAGTCCTCGCCGGTTTGAAGTCCCGCGGCCTGGCCGCCGTCACCGCATCGGAGCTGTTCTCGTGACGCCCACCCCCGACGACGGGACGCCCCCGACCCCGCCGACTCCGCCGACTCCGCCGACGGCACCGGGTTCGCCGGCGCTTCCCACCTCGCACGCGGCACGCGGCCGCCGCTCGGCCCCGCGGCGCCGCGCGCGCCGGCTGGCGGGCGTGCTGATCGCCACCGGAGTACTCGGCGCCGGGGTCTGGCTGGCCGTCGATCGGGGCGTCTGGCACGACGCCACGGCGCCGGCCGCGAAGAACTCCGGCGCGAGCGGGATGGACGGCATGCCCGGCATGAGCGGCGGCGGGCGGGTCGCCGGGGCCGGCGTGCTGCCCGGCGGAGCGAACGGCGCCGCGAAGACCGCCCCCGGCACGCCGCGCGCCGCCGGTGCCCTCCAGCCGGCCGCCCTGCCGGGCATGCCCGACTACGACCCCGCGGACCTGTACTCTTTCGACCGCCCCGGCATGATCTCCCCGGTCATCGCCTCCGCCCTGCCCCGGGTCTACGTCCCGAACACCGAGAGTGACACCGTCACGGTGATCGACCCGGCGGACTACCACGTCATCGAGACGATCAACGTGGGCCGCCAGCCGCAGCACGTGGTCCCGTCCTGGGACCTGAAGACGCTGTGGGTGAACGACGACCTCGGCAACACCCTGACGCCGATCGACCCGTTCACCGGCAAGGCGGGCACCCCGGTCGCGGTGCACGACCCGTACAACCTCTACTTCACCCCGGACGGCGCCTCCGCCGTGGTGATGGCCAGCAAGGACATGCAGCTGGTCTTCCGCGACCCGCACTCGATGGCGGTGCAGAAGACGCTGCCGGTCCCGTGCGCGGGGGTGAACCACGCGGACTTCGCGCCCGACGGCTCCTACTTCATCGTGTCCTGCGAGTTCTCCGGCCAGCTGCTGAAGGTCGACACGAAGAACCGCAGCCTGCTCGGCGTGGTGGACCTGCCGCAGCGGGGCGCGATGCCGCAGGACGTGAAGATCTCCCCGGACGGCAAGGTCTTCTACGTCGCCGACATGGTGGCCAACGGCCTGTGGACGGTCGACGGCAACGCGTTCAAGGTGACGGGCCTGATCCCGACCGGCCGGGGCGCGCACGGCCTCTACGTCTCCCGGGACTCCAAGACGATGTACGTCTCGAACCGTGGTGAGGGCACCATCACGCTGTTCGACTTCGCCACCGGCAAGCCGCGCGCCAAATGGGAGCTGCCCGGCGGCGGCTCCCCGGACATGGGCGGCGTGTCGGCGGACGGAAAGGTGCTCTGGCTCTCCGGCCGCTACAACGCCGAGGTCTACGCGATCTCGACGGACGACGGCAAGCTGCTGGCACGGGTGCGCGTCGGCCGGGGCCCACACGGCCTGGCGGTGTATCCGCAGCCGGGGCGGTACTCGCTGGGCCACACGGGCGTGTTCAGGTAGAGGGCGACCCCCGTCCGCCGGGTCCGACATGCTTGACATATCAGCCCTCGACGTCAACATGGCAGGCATGGGTGTCGACATCGACCTGTCCGACCTGCGTTTCTGGACGCTGCCCTACGACCAGCGGATGGCCGCCTTCGCCGAGCTCCGGGCCCGCCCGGGCGCCCCGCTGTTCGCCGAGCCCCGGTTCCCGCTGATCAAGCCCGGAGCCGGCTACTACGCGCTGACCCGGCACGCCGACGTGGTCGAGGCCAGCCGGCACCCGGACGTCTTCAGCAGCGAACCGGCCTCCAACAGCATCCCGGACATGCCGCGCTACCTGGCCACCTACTTCGGCTCCATGATCAACATGGACGATCCCCGGCACGCCCGGCTGCGGCGGATCGTGTCCCGCGCCTTCACGCCGAAGATGGTCTCCGGGCTGATGGAAGACATCCGGGCCACCTCGACCCGGATCGTCGACACCCTGCTGGCGAACCGGTCCGGGGACTTCGTCGCCGAGGCCGCCGCCCGGCTTCCGATGCAGGTCATCTGCGACATGATGGGCATCCCCGCCGACCGTCACGCCATGGTCCTGGCGCACACCAACCGCATACTGGCCGGCGGCGACCCGGAGTACACGGGGGTGCCGGAGGACGCCGGATGGCTGCGGACCAGACTCGTCGGCCCGGTCGCCATGGCCCGCCTGGTCCAGGCCGGACGGAGCCTGCACCGCCTGGCCGCGGGCCTGGGACGCGAGCGCCGGCTGCGGCCCACCGGCGATCTGACCTCGAAGCTGGTCAACGCCGACCTGGAGGGCGAGGCGCTGACCGACCAGGAGTTCGGGTCCTTCTTCATCCTGCTGGTGGTGGCCGGCAACGAGACCACGCGCACCGCCCTGTCGCACGGGCTGAAGCTGCTCACCGACCACCCGGACCAGATGGAGCTGCTGCAGAGCGACTTCGACCGGCACATCGTCGGCGCCCTGGACGAGATCCTGCGCTACGCCACACCGGTGACGCAGTTCCGCCGGACCCTGACTCGCGACTACGACCTCAACGGCCAGCCGCTGAAGAAGGGCGACAAGGTCCTGCTGTTCTACAACGCCGCGAACCGCGATCCTGCGGTGTTCGCCGACCCGGACCGGTTCGACATCACCCGCAGCCCCAACCCGCATCTGAGCTTCGGGGGCCCGGGCCCGCACTTCTGCCTGGGGGCGCACCTGGCGCGGACGGAGATGACGGTGCTGCTCCGCGAGCTGTTCGCGCGGGCGCCACGGATCCGCAGCGTCGGCGAGCCGGACCGGCTGACGTCCAGTTTCATCAACGGGATCAAGAGGTTGCGCTACTCCCTGTGAACGAGGAAGCGATCGTCAGAGGGCGCGGCTACGTTGGGGGGATGACTACTCTCGAAAACCGCCCCCGCACCGCGGTGCTGGTCATCGACGTGCAGAACGGCGTGGTCGCGAACGGCCACCAGCGCGACGAAGTCGTCGGGAACATCGGCACGGTCGTCGGCAAGGCCCGCGCGGCGGAGGTCCCGGTGGTCTGGATCCAGCACAACGACCCGGAGAACCTGGTCGCGGGCGAGGAGCCGTGGAAGATCGTGCCGGAGCTGGATCCCCGGGACGAGGAGCCGAACGTGCAGAAGGCGTATCCGGACTCGTTCGAGGACACCGATTTGGAGAAGGTGCTGGCCGGGCTGGGCGTGGGCCGGCTGGTGGTGACCGGCGCGCAGACCGACGTCTGCGTGCGCTCCACGCTGCACGGCGCCCTGGTCCGCGGCTACGACGCGCTGCTGGTCAGCGACGCGCACACCACCGAGGACAACTCCTCCTACGGCGCGCCGACCCCGGACCTGGTCATCGCGCACACGAACCTGTACTGGCAGTACCACGAGGCGCCGGGCCGCACCGCGGGGACGGTGCAGACCGCGGACGTCAGCTTCGGCTGAACCGTCGGTATCAGCTGAACCGTCCGGCGGGTGAGGCGGCTAGGAGGCGTGTGACGCCTTCTGCCGCCGCGCCCGCCGCGCGAGGTCGCGCCGCCGCGAGTGGTAGGCGAACATCAGCGCCACCGTCGCGGCGACCAGGCCGCCGAAGGCGAAGACCAGGTTGGAATAGGACAGCGGAGGGGCCGGGGCCGGCGGCTGGATGGTTCCGGCGCCGCGGTGGATCGGCGCCTGCGCGCCGGAGGGCTCCTGGTACTCCCAGGTCAGCGAGGTGTAGCCGAGCACGACCTTCTCGAACTTGGCCTTCGGCCCGGCCGGGGTCGAGGGGGCCGGCGCCGCGGGCTTGCCGCCCTTCGCGGCGGGGGACGACGCCGGCACCGGGGTCGACGGCGCCGCGGTCGGCGTCGCGACCACGAACGGGCTGCCGTCCGCGTTGACGTCCTGCACGCTGATCACCAGCGCGTCCTTGAGCGCGTAGGACAGGTAGCCGTAGCCGCTGCCGGGGCCGCCGAAGGACTCCACGTGCAGGCAGCTGAAGGGCTCGCCGGCGGCCGCGCCCAGCCGCAGCTTCGGCGAGACGTTCGGGTCGATCGTCTCCAGCAGCTCCAGGTACTGGTACGGGTGCCGGCCGTCCCCGAGTAGCGGGGGGACCATGCCGGCCGGCCCGACCGACGTGATCGGCAGCGCTCCGGACGCGGGCTCGGATATCAGCGTGGAACCGGTGTTCTTCGGGTGGTCCCCGGCGGAGTAGGCCGGGATCATCAGGAAGCCCTTGTCGGCGGCCGGAGCGTGCGGACCGGAGGTGTCGCAGGGCCCGGTCGAGGTCGGGATCGCCTGGCTTCGGAACGCCGGCGCGGTCCACGGGATGTACGGCGTGGTGGAGTTCGCCCAGGACGGCGGGGCGCTCTTCGTGGAGCTGGTCGTACTGGTCGGCGTCGTCGACGTCGGCGACGGTCCGCCGTCCACCGTGAACGTGGCGTTGGCCGAGGCGGCGGTCCCGCCGCTGACCGTCCCACGCACCTTGTGCCCGCCGGGCGTGGCGCCCAGCGGCACCTGCATCTGGGCGGACGCCGAACAGGACCCGTCCATCGGCGCCGAACCGACCGGCTGGTTGTCGAAGGCGAAGTCCACCTGGGCGCCCACGCAGGCGCCCGGGCCGTTGTTCCCGCTCAGGTGGAAGGTCGCGGTGAAGACGGTCTGCGCGTTGCCGTGGCTGGGCGACAGGACCATCGAGCCCGATCCGCGCGCGGCCAGCGCCGGCGACGCCGCGGCCACGCCCCACGCCAGTCCGAGGGCACAGGCTCCGGCGACACCTGTGACGATCGACCGTGCTCCGCGCCGCATCCGCACCCCACCCACGCTTCCCGGGAACCTACAGCCCGAGGTCGTCCAACTCCTTCAGGAGATCAGAGCGCGGGCTGCCCGGGAGACTACCGCCCTTCTTCGATTTCCGGCCACCGTCACCAGACGTAGACGAAAGGATCGCGGTGTCCGCCAGCCCCGGCTCACCGCCGGTGACCTCGCGGCCCTCCCGGCCCTCGCCGCCGCCGACCGCGGTCAGACCGCGCTCGCGCAGCAGCCAGCCGGCCAGCACGCCGCCGACGGCGCCGCCGAGGTGGCCGAGCCAGGACACGTGCGGCACGCCGGGCAGCGCGGCCGTGAGCAGATAGGCGTAGGACAGGGCCATGACGCAGCCGATGAGGACGTCCACCAGGTGCCGGTCGAACAGGCCCTTGACCACGACGTAGGCGAAGTAGCCGTAGACCAGCCCGGAGGCGCCGACGGTGTTGGAGTTGCCCTGGGCGAACCAGACCATCAGGCCACTGCTGCAGACGATGACCAGGGTGACCATCAGGAACTTGCGGACGCCCCGGTAGGCGGCCAGGAAGCCGAAGACGAACAGCGGGCCGCTGTTGCTCTCGATGTGCTGCCAGCTGTAGTGCAGGAAGGGGGCGGAGAAGATGTCGCCGAGGTGGCCGACGCTGCGCGGGACGATCCCGAAGTGGTTGGACAGCCGGTAGTCCAGCGCGCTGTTCACCACCTGCGCCGCCCAGATGACGGCGATGAAGCCGACCATCACGTACAGCGCTTTACGCGCCTCGTACAGGACCTCCTCGGCGCTGCGGCCGTCCCAGGAGCCTTCGCCGCTCATCGAGTCCCCCAATAGGTGTCGCGTTGTATCGCGTTCGAGGGAAAGCCTAGCCTTCGCGGTTCGAGGACGCATCCACCTTGAGAGGGAGAAAAGTGACGTCGGAAGGGCGGGGGGCCGGCAGCCGGACCGCACACAAGTGGCGCGAACCACGTCCGCATCATGGGGCCGCTTCCCGCGCGCGGCCCTAAACTGCGAAACGTCACCCACTGGGAAGGGATTGCGGCTGTGCGCAAGGTTCTGATCGCCAACCGTGGCGAGATCGCCGTCCGGATCGCCCGCGCGTGCAAGGACGCCGGCATCGGTTCGGTCGCGGTCTACGCCGACCCGGACCGGGACGCCCTGCACGTCCGGGTCGCCGACGAGGCGTACGCCCTGGGCGGTTCCACGCCCGGCGACTCCTACCTGGTCATCGACAAGATCCTGAAGGCCGCCGCGGACTCCGGCGCCGACGCGGTCCACCCCGGCTACGGCTTCCTGGCCGAGAACGCGCAGTTCGCCCAGGCGGTCCTGGACGCGGGCCTGACCTGGATCGGCCCGTCCCCGGACGCCATCACCGCGCTCGGCGACAAGGTCGCGGCCCGGCACATCGCCCAGCGCGCCGGCGCCCCGCTGGTCGCCGGCACCCCGGATCCGGTCTCCGGCGCCGACGAGGTCGTCGCCTTCGCCCGCGAGAACGGCCTGCCGGTGGCCATCAAGGCGGCCTTCGGCGGCGGCGGCCGCGGCCTGAAGGTGGCCCGCACGCTGGAGGAGATCCCCGAGCTCTACGAGTCGGCGGTCCGCGAGGCGGTCACCGCCTTCGGCCGCGGCGAGTGCTTCGTCGAGCGCTACCTGGACCGCCCCCGCCACGTCGAGACCCAGTGCCTGGCCGACCAGCACGGGAACGTCGTCGTGGTCTCCACCCGCGACTGCTCCCTGCAGCGCCGGCACCAGAAGCTGGTCGAGGAGGCCCCGGCCCCGTTCCTGTCCGAGGAGCAGATGGCCGAGCTCTACCGCGCCTCCAAGGCCATCCTCAAGGAGGCCGGCTACGTCGGCGCCGGCACCTGCGAGTTCCTCGTCGGCCAGGACGGCACCATCTCCTTCCTGGAGGTGAACACCCGCCTGCAGGTCGAGCACCCGGTCACCGAGGAGGTCACCGGCATCGACCTGGTCCGCGAGATGTTCCGGATCGCCGACGGCGAGGAACTCGGCTACGGCGACCCGGAGATCCGCGGCCACTCCTTCGAGTTCCGCATCAACGGCGAGGACCCGGGCCGCAACTTCCTCCCGGCGCCCGGCGCGGTCACCACCTGGCGCCCGCCGTCCGGCCCCGGCGTCCGCCTGGACTCCGGCATCGAGCAGGGCGCCGAGATCGGCCAGAACTTCGACTCGCTGCTGGCCAAGCTGATCGTCAGCGGCCGCGACCGGCGGCAGGCCGTGGAGCGCGCCCGCCGCGCCCTGGCCGAGTTCGAGATCGACGGCATGCCGACCGCGCTGCCGTTCCACGTCGCGGTGATGAGCGACCCGGCCTTCACCCCGGAGGACCCGGCGCAGCCGTTCAAGGTCCACACCCGCTGGATCGAGACCGAGTTCGACAACCGGATCCCGCCGTACGCCGGTACGGCCGGCGAGGGCGCGGAGGCCGCGGAGCGGACGAAGGTCACGGTCGAGGTCGGCGGCAAGCGCCTGGAGGTGACGCTGCCGGCCGAGCTGGGGGTGTCGGCCGCCGGCGGCGGATCGCGCGGCGCGGCGAAGGCGGCGCCGAAGCGCGGCGGCGGGAGGAAGGCGGGAGCCGCCGCGTCGGGCGACTCGCTGACCGCTCCGATGCAGGGCACGATCGTCAAGGTCGCGGTGGAGGACGGCCAGGAGGTCGCGGCCGGGGACCTCGTCGTCGTGCTGGAGGCGATGAAGATGGAGCAGCCGATCAACGCGCACAAGGCCGGGACCGTCACGTCCATCGCGGCCGAGGTCGGAGCCACGGTCACGGCCGGGACCGTGCTCTGCGAGATCAAGGACTGATCACCGAAACGGCTTTTCGGCCCGCGTCACGAGCACTCGTGACGCGGGCCTTCGCCAGTGGTTTCGGCTAGCCTCGGGATATGGATCTAGCTGTAGCGACTCGCCGGGGAAGCAGGGCTTTCGCCGTTCTGCTTGCGAGTGTCGCTTTTCTTCTCTCCGCTGTCGCGTTCGGGGTCCGGCCCGCGCATGCCGAGACGACCGTCGACTCGGTCGCCGCGGCGCTGAAGGACAAGCCGGTCTATGTGGCTCCCGACGCTTCGCCGTCGCTGTCTGCGTCGCAGGTCGACGCGCTGGTGTCGCAGATCAAGGGCATGAAGTCCGGGGTCCCGGTGTTCGTGGCCATCTTGCCGGACACCCCGACGCTCAAGCAGCCCACACTCCTCGGGCAACTGCACAACAAGGTCGGGAAGAACGGCGTGTACGCCGCGAACATCGGCAATTACTTCCATGCTCTCGACTTCTCCGGGACGCTTCGCCCCGGCCAGGCCGACGGCCTTGCCAGGACAGCAGCGGCCGGAGGCGGTGGGGACCTGAACACCATCGTGTCGTCGTTCATCTCCTCCACCGACTCGGCGATCATCGCCGACGGCCGTGTCAAGCCGAAGGCCGACTCCAAGAACAACGGCGGCGGCGCGGGAGGCGTCCTGATCGGCGTCGCGGTCCTGGCCCTCGCCGGCGGCGGCGCGTACCTGGCCGTGAACAGCCGCAAGAAGAAGCGGGCCAAGGCCAAGCGCGACGCCGAGCTGGCCGGTCTCAAGAAGGCGGTGGACGAGGACATCACCGCCTACGGCGAGATCCTGGACGACCTCGACTTCTCCCCCAGCGACCCTGGCGCTACCGACGACATGCGCCGCGACTACAGCAAAGCCCTCGACCAGTACGAGGCGGCGAAGGCGGCCGCCTCGGCGGCGCGGAAACCCGACGACATGAAGAACGTCACCGAGGCCCTGGAGGACGGACGCTTCGCGCTGGCCACCCTCGACGCCCGCCGCAGGGGCACGCCGCTTCCCGAGCGTCGTCCCCCGTGCTTCTTCGACCCGCGCCACGGGCCCTCGGTCGGCGACGTGACCTGGGCCCCGCCCGGCGGCGCCTCCCGCTCGGTCCCCGCCTGCGCCATGGACATGACCCGGGTCGGCGAAGGCCTGCAGCCACAGGTGCGCCAGGTCGAGACCGCCTACGGCCCGCAGCCGTACTACAACGCCGGGCCGGTGTACGGGCCCTGGGCCGGCGGCTACTTCGGCGGTGACGTCCTCCCGGCCATCCTGGTCGGCACCCTGATGGGTTCGATGCTCGGCGGCTTCGGCGGCCACGACACCTACGTCGAGAACAACTACTACGGCGACGGCGGCGGTCCCGACGGCGGCGGCTGGGGCGACGGCGGCGGCGATGGCGGGAGCGGCGGCGACTCCGGCGGCTGGGGCGATTTCGGCGGCGGCTCCGACTGGGGCGGCGGGGGCGACTGGGGCGGCGGCGGCGACTCCGGCGGCTCCGACTGGGGCGGCGGCGGGGACTGGTAACCGCACACCAACGCTCACCGACACCCACCGACGCTCGCCAAGGCGTTGACAATACGACGTAGACGGTCGGCCCAGCGCCGGCCGTCTACGTCATTCCACGTGTTTTCGTACTAGTTCCCTCGCCAAAGAGCTGGTCAGGGCTTTCCAGCCAGCCGCTCTTTGGTAGCCTGCGGACAGCGCAGGAAGGGATGGTCCCGCGCGAACCAGTCATTCGATCACCCGCGATTGGGGACCATCAGTGAACGACCCTCGTCTGCGCACGGGCTTCCGGGTGGCCATGGGAGTGGCAGCCCTCGCCCTCGCCACGGCTGGCACCGCCCACGCCGCCCCGTCCCAGCCCGTCCCCGGCGACAACGGCGACGTGAAGATCCACAAGGTCGACACCCCGACGCCCGAACCGGACAACGAGCCCCACGTCTGCAAGTTCTATCTGGACGCCTTCAACTTCGACACCCTCCAGTCAGTCCACTGGTACATCGACAAGTGGGCTCCCGGCGAGGACAAGGGCGCCGAAGCGGCCTCCGGCGACATCACCCTGAAGGACGGCAACGGCGCGACCACCCCGATCACCCTCCCGAACGGCCACTACAAGCTGTTCTGGCACTTCGAGGGCGAGAACGGGAAGGACAAGCAGAAGGTCTTCTGGGTCGACTGCCCCACTCCGGGCGGCACGACGGGCGGCACGACGGGCGGCACGACGGGCGGCACGACGGGCGGCACGACGGGTGGGACCACAGGCGGCACGACCGGCGGGACCACGGGGGGCACCACCGGCGGGACGACCGGCGGCACCACCGGGGGCACCACCGGCGGCACGACCGGCGCCACCACGAGCCCGAGCACCCCTCACAGCTCTGCAAGCACCGCCCCCACCAGCACTGCGCCGACCAGCGCCGCGCCGACCAGCCCGGCGCCGACCACGAGTCCTTCGACCTCGTCGACCGGCAGCCTGGCCCACACCGGGGCGAACGGCGGCGTCCTCTTCGTCGCCCTGGGCGCCGTGACCCTGGCCGGTGGCGGCTTCGCGCTGCGCCGCTACGCCATGGCCCGTACCAAGGCCTGATCCGCACGCCACCTGTAGGGACGCCGAACGGCGGCCGGCCCCACGCCGGCCGCCCGGCCGCTACTTCCACTCGGGCAGCGTCGGCAGCACCTTCTCCGCCACCGCCCGCTCCAGGCGCGCCGAGTCGTCCTGCGTCATCGTCGTGCCGTCGGTCTTCAACACGTCGACCGAGTAGAACCCGCTGCCCGCGGCGTCGTAGCTCACCACCAGGTTGTACAGCTGCCGCCCGCCCGCGGTGCCGGTCACCAGGGTCGCGGAGTGTCCGGCGACCTTCTCCGTCTCCTTCACCGACCCCGGCCTGTGCGTCGCGACGATCACCTCGTACGGGCCCGCGGTGTACAGCACGTGGACCGACGGCTCGGCACCGTTCGCGCCCGGCTGGGCCATCGCCCCGCCGAACTCCGTCTTCGCCTTCGGGATGCCCAGGACGGTCGGCAGATCCGCCTTCCGCAGCGCCTTGCAGAGGTTCGAACCGGTGAGGTTCGCAGCCTCCTGCGTCGCGGGCTTGCACGGGTCCGGGTGGTCCGGGGAACTCCAGTACACCGCCACGCCCACCGCGGCGCCGCCGAGCACCAGCGCGGCCCCGACCTGGACCAGTGTGCTGCGATGCGAGAACTTCACGTGGCTGCCCCCAAGATACCGACCGGTAACCGTGTCCGGAACGGCCATCCTGACGTGTCGGCGGCCCGGGAAACAAGCCCCCCGGCGGGGGAACCGCTCAGTCCTCGTCCTTGACGTCCGCGTGCAGCCGCCGCGCCGCCTCGGCCACGGACCCCGACAAAGACGGATAGACCGTGAACACCGAGGCCACCTGGTCCACCGTCAAGTGCAGGTCCACCGCCATCGTGATCGGGTGGATCAGCTCGCTGGCCCGCGGAGCCACGACGACCCCGCCGACCACGGTGTCCGACCCCTTCCGCGAGAACAGCTTCACGAAGCCGTCCTTGAAGCCCAGCATCTTCGCCCGCGGGTTCGAGTCCAGCGCCAGCTTGTACTCGTTGAACCCCGGCGAGTCGTTCTGCGCCTTCACGTTCGTCTGGCCGACCGTGGCCACCTCGGGGCTGGTGAAGATGTTCGACGACACCCGCTTCAGGTTGATGGGCCACACCGCCTCCCCCAGCGCGTGGTACATCGCGATCCGGCCCTGCATCGCCGCCACCGAGGCCAGCAGCAGCACGCCCGTGACGTCGCCGGCCGCGTACACCCCCGGCGCCGAGGTCCGCGACACCCGGTCGACCTCGATGTGCCCGCTCCTGGTCAGCTCGACGCCGGCCTCCTCCAGGCCCAGGCCCTCCGTGTTCGGCAGGGAACCGACCGCCATCAGCACGTGCGAGCCCTCGACCGTCCGCCCGTCCTCCAGCGTCACGACCACCCGGTCGCCCTTGCGCACCGCCGACGCCGCCCGCGAGCGCGACAGCACGCGCATCCCGCGCCGCCGGAACACGCTCTCCAGCACCTCCGCGGCGTCCGCGTCCTCGCCCGGCAGCACGCGGTCGCGCGAGGACACCAGCGTCACCGCCGACCCCAGCGCCTGGTACGCCCCGGCGAACTCGGCGCCGGTCACGCCGGACCCGACCACGATCAGCTCCGGCGGAAGCTCCTTGAGGTTGTAGACCTGCTTCCAGTTCAGGATCCGCTCACCGTCCGGCATGGCCTCCGGCACCTCGCGCGGCCGCACGCCGGTCGCCAGCAGGATCACGTCCGCGTGGTACAGCGTCACGGTCCCGTCCGGGAGGTCCACCTCGACCTGCCGGTCCGGCGTCAGCCGCCCGCGGCCCCTGATGATCTGCACGCCGGCCTTGCTCAGCGACTCCCCGATGTCCACCGACTGCGCCGAGGCCAGGTCCTTCACCCGGCGGTTCACCTTGTCCAGGTTCACACCGGTCACACAGCTGCCGCCGACGGACACCCCGCCGATGCGGATCCCCAGTTCGTCGGCCGACTCGAACGACGACATCACGTCCGCGGTCGCGATCAGCGTCTTGGACGGCACGCAGTCCGTCAGGACCGACGCCCCGCCCACCCCTTCAGCCTCGACGAGCACGACGTCCGCGCCGAGCCGGGAGGCCACCAGAGCCGCCTCGTAGCCGCCAGGTCCACCGCCGATGATCACGATCCGAGTCACGATGTCCATTGTCCCCCATCGAAAACAGTGCCGCGAAGCAGCTCCACAACGGGCGGCGGAGGGAGGCGGGTGGCGGAGAAAACGTGTTGGCGGCACCGGATAGCCTGGTCCGGCCGCGACTAGATGGAAATCAGGTAGATAACCGTGAGCAACACCGCCCAGGACACCGTGGCGGCCGCGCCCTCACAGGAGCACGAGCACACGCACGAGACGGCTCCGTCGCCGACGTCACCGACGTCACCGACGTTGAAGGAGACGTTCGGCGAGTCCCTCACCGTTCTCCGCATCCGCCAGTTCCGCCTGATACTCCTGGAACGGCTCCTCTCGACCTCCGCGACCGGCATCTCCTCCGTCGCGCTCTCCTTCGCCGTCCTGGCGGTGACGAAGTCCGCCGCCCACCCCGACGGCGACGCCGCCGCGGTCGCCTTCGTGCTGGCCGCGCAGCTGGCCCCGATGCTGGTCTTCACCCTGGTCGGCGGCGTCCTCGCGGACCGCTTCCGTCCGCAGCGCGTCATGATGGCCGCCAACTTCGCCGCGGCCGCCGGCGAGGGCCTGGCCGGACTGCTGGTGCTCACCCATGCGGCGCACACGTGGAACCTGCTGCTCGCCGCGGTCCTGATGGGCACCGGCGGCGCGCTGTTCTACCCCGCGTCCAACTCGCTGACGCCGCGCCTGGTCCCCGCCGAGCGGATGCAGGCCGCCTCGTCCCTGTCCCGGCTGGCGCAGTCCTCGATGCTGATGCTCGGGTCGGCCATGGGCGGCGTGCTGGTGACCGCCTTCGGACCGGGGTGGGCGATGTCCCTGGACGCGGTCCTGCTGCTGCTCGGCACCCTGCCGATGCTGCGGATCACGGTCGCCGCCCTGGAGCGCGCCGCGGAGAAGGCCCCCGGCATGCTGCACGAGCTGCGCGAGGGCTGGGTCGAGGTGCGCGAACGGACCTGGCTGTGGGCCGTCATCCTGTGCTACGCCGTCGTGCTCGCCGGCTGGTTCGGCGGTTTCATGGTCATCGGCCCCGAGGTGGCCAAGGCCCGTCTCGGCGGAGCCGCGGCGTGGGCGACGATCATCTCCTGCGACGGGCTGGGCGTGCTGCTCGGCGGGGTCGCCGGGCTGGTGTACCAGGTGAGGCGGCCGATGTTCGTCGGCACGATCCTCACCTTCACCTTCGCACTCCCGCCGATCGTGATGGGGCTGGGCGGCCCGGTGTGGGCGATCGCGGCCTCGACGGTGCTGGCCGGGTTCTCCGGCGAGTACTTCATGATCCTCTGGATGGTCGCGCTGAACCGGCACATCCCGCGGGACAAGCTGGCCCGGGTGTACTCCTACGACGCCCTCGGCTCGCTGAGCGCGTCGCCGCTGGGCTCGCTGGTCGCCGGTCCCACCGCGAACGCGGTGGGGACGCGGCCCGTGCAGATCGGGTCCGGGGTGCTGATGATCGGCGCGACGGCGCTGACGTTCATGTCGCGGCAGGTCCGGACGCTGCGCGCGGACGACGTGCCGACGGAGCCGGTCAGGACCGGCACGGCGGCGGCCGACGCCCCCGGCGCCCGGGTCACCGAGCAGGTCCCGGCCGTGGCCGCGGTCTGCGGCGAGGCCTGACACGGGGCCCGGAACCGCCCCGCGCTGTACGCTCACCGGGTGACGAACACCGTTGAGGACCCCTACCAGCTCGCCGAGACCGCCGCCGCGCGGCTCACCGAACTCGCCGGACGGCACGACGTCGCCGTGGTCATGGGCTCCGGGTGGGCCGAGGCCGCGGACGCGCTCGGCGCCGCCGACTGGGAGTCCCCGGTCGACGCCCTGCCCGGCTTCGCGGCCGCGACCGTGGTCGGGCACGCGGGCAAGGTGCGGTCGATCACCGTCGGCGGCAACAAGGTCCTGGCGTTCCTGGGCCGGACGCACCTGTACGAAGGCCGGGGCGTGGCCACGGTGGCGCACGGCGTGCGGACCGCGGTGGCCAACGGCGTGAAGACCGTCGTGCTCACCAACGGCTGCGGCGGCCTGCGGGCCGACATGCACGCCGGGCAGCCGGTGCTGATCAGCGACCACCTGAACATGCAGCTGGAGTCGCCGATCGTGGGCGCCCGTTTCGTGGACCTCACCGACCTGTACTCGGAGCGGCTGCGCGCGCTGGCCCGCACCGTCGACCCGGGTCTGGCCGAGGGCGTCTACCTGGCGCTGCGCGGCCCGCATTTCGAGACCCCGGCCGAGATCCGGATGTTCCGCTCCTGGGGCGCGGACCTGGTCGGCATGTCCACCGCGCTGGAGGCCATCGCCGCCCGCGAGGCGGGGGCCGAGGTGATGGGTATCTCCCTGGTGACGAACCTCGCCGCCGGCATGACCGGCGAGCCGCTGTCGCACACCGAGGTCATGGAGACCGGCGCGGCGTCGGCGGCGTCCCTGGGGACGCTCCTCCGGGGCATCGTCGAGAAGATCTGACGCCCGGAAGGGGACGCGATGACACAGGGCATTGATCAGGGCGCCGGCACCGGGATGGCGACCGGCACCGGCTCGGCGACCGGGACCGCCACCACGGCCGCCGGCTCGGCGACCGGGACCGCCGCCATCGGCGAGGCGCTGTTCGCCGCCGCCCGCGCCTGGCTGGCCGAGGACCCGGACCCGGCCACCCGCGCGGAGCTCACCGACCTCCTGGAGGCCGCCGAGTCCGGCGACCCCGTCGCTCACGGCTACCTGGAGGACCGTTTCGACGGCCGCCTCCAGTTCGGCACCGCGGGCCTGCGCGGCGAGCTCGGCGCCGGTCCCAACCGGATGAACCGGGTGACGGTGCTGCGCGCCGCCGCGGGGCTGGCGGCGTTCGTCACCGAACAGCACGGCACCGGCCAGGTCGTGGCGATCGGCTACGACGCCCGGCACAACTCCCGGCGGTTCGCCGAGGACACCGCCGAGGTGATGCTCGGCGCCGGGCACCGGCCGTACCTGATGCCGCGCGAGCTGCCCACCCCGATGCTGGCGTTCAGCGTGCTGCGTCTGGGCGCGAAGGCCGGCGTGATGGTGACCGCGAGTCACAACCCGGCGCGGGACAACGGCTACAAGGTCTACCTCGGCGACGGTTCGCAGATCACCACGCCGAACGACGCGCTGATCGCCGCCGAGATCGACGCGGTCGGGGCGCTGGCGGACGTGCCGCGCGGGGCGGTGGAGGACGTCGAAGCGGTGCCGGAGGACGTGATCGACGCGTACGTGGCGCGGTCGGCCGAGCTGGTCGCCGAGTCCACGCACCGGGACCTGCGCTTCGTCTACACGGCGATGCACGGCGTCGGCTTCGAGCTGTTCCGCCGGGTCCTGACGAACGCGGGCTTCCCGGAGCCGATCAGCGTGCCGGAGCAGCAGGACCCGGACCCGGACTTCCCGACCGTCGCCTTCCCCAACCCGGAGGAGCCCGGCGCGCTGGACCTGGCGTTCGCCCTGGCGGCGGAGCACGACGCGGACGTGATCATCGCCAACGACCCGGACGCCGACCGGATGGCGCTGGCCGTCCCGGACGCGGCGGCCCCGGGCGGCTGGCGCCGGCTGTCCGGCGACGACGTCGGCATGCTGCTCGGCCACTACCTGGCGACCGCGGGCCGCCGCGGGACGTTCGCGACCTCGATCGTGTCCTCCGAGGGCCTGGCCGCGATCGCCGCCGACGCGAAGGTCGGCTACGCGCGGACGCTGACCGGCTTCAAGTGGATCTCGAAGGTCCCGGACCTGGCCTTCGGCTACGAGGAGGCGATCGGGTACTGCGTCGACCCCCGGCACGTCAACGACAAGGACGGGGTCTCCGCGGCGCTGGTCACCGCCGAGTTCGCGGCCGCGCTGAAGGCCGGGGGCCGGACGCTGCTGGACGCCGTCGCGGACCTGGACCGGGTGACCGGGAACCTGGTCACGACCCAGCTGTCGATCCGGAGCGACGACCCGGAGCAGATCCAGACCATGATGCGGACGCTGCGGCGGACGCCCCCGGCGGCGCTGGGCGGGGTGGCGGTCACCGAGGTCGGCGACCTGTCCGCCGGCGGGGTGGCGCTGCCCCCGGAGCAGGGGCTGCGGCTGGCGCTGGCGGGCGGGTGGATCGCGGTGCGGCCGTCGGGGACGGAGCCGAAGCTCAAGTGCTACATCGAGCTCGGGGACCGCGAGGCGGCGGACCGTGGGCCGGTGGTGAAGCGCATCGCGGCCGTGCGGGCTGAGCTGGAGGAGTGGTTCGGGCAGTTCGCGTAGCCGGGACCCGGAGCGGAAAGCGGAGGGCGGCCGATCGCCACGATCGGCCGCCCTCCGCTTTCCGGAGCTCTTTCCCGGATGTTCAGAACGCCCCGGCGATCGCCGCCACCACCAGCGCCACCGCCACCCCGAACGGCGCCAGCGTGTACCAGGTCCACGTCGCCTTCGTCGCCGCCGCCTTCTCGACCGAGGTGGAGCAGATGCGCTTCCGGTCCCGCATCTCGGCCACCGCCTGGTCGGCGAAAGCCAGGTTGTCCACCGGGTCCTCGCGGAACCCGCGCGGGCGGCCGTAGCCCGCGGAGCCCAGCGCGCCGCCCGCGACGTCGCCGGCGCCCGAGGCGCGCTTGGCGGCCTCGGACTTGGCCTGGCGGAGCTTGCGGTTCGCGGCGCGGTCCGCCTTGCGGCGCTCGTGCATCGACACCGGGATGGCCCAGATCGTGAACTTGTGGGGCTTGCCGTCCTCCGGCACGGTCTCGACCACGGTCGACAGCCGGGCCGTGACCGAGTCCACCCGCGGCCAGGCGATCTCGATGCGGCGGAACGGGTTGCGGATCAGGAGGTGCTCGCCGTAGCTGAAGGCCGCCGGGTAGATGCCGCCGACGACGCCGGCGACCATCATGAGCAGGCCGATCATGGCACCGACCGGGTGCTTCTCGGAGCCCAGCCCGAACGCGAGCAAGAAGATCGCGCCGAAGACCACCAGCAGGGCGCCGGTCGCCAGGGAGCCGACGGTGCGGTAGGAGGTGGGCTTCTCGGTGGGCGACGCGGTGGCGTCGTCCGCCGAGGTCGGGGATTTGAGTCGCATAGTGCCGATTCTGCCACCCCTCGTCCCAGCGACTGAGATCGGAAGCCAATCGTGACGAACTAGTGATCGCCCACCCGTCTCCCGCCACCACCCCAACAGCGGAGCTCCGCCCTGTTCAACCTTGCCATTTCTCCTGGCAGGAAGCCCCGGCTACCGTGTGTCTGGTGACCGCACAACTCGCCCTCGACGACGCGGGCCTGCGCCGCCTCCTCCACGGTCTCCCACCCGTGGACCAGGTCGGCGCCGACGCCCGGGCCGCCAAGCTGGGAACCCGATCGATCAAGACCACCGCGAAGGCCGAGGCCCTGGACCTGGCCGTGCGGATGGTCGACCTGACCACGCTCGAGGGCGCCGACACACCGGGCAAGGTCCGGGCGCTGTGCGCCAAGGGCATCCGCCCGGAGCCCGACCAGCCGGAGTGCCCCAGCGTCGCCGCGATCTGCGTCTACGGCGACATGGTGGGCACCGCCAAGGAGGCGCTGGCCGGTTCCGGCGTCAAGGTGGCGGCCGTGGCCACCGCCTTCCCCAGCGGCCGCGCGCCGCTGGCGGTGAAGCTGGCCGACACGGTCGCCGCGGTCGAGGCCGGCGCGGACGAGATCGACATGGTCATCGACCGCGGCGCGTTCCTGGCCGGCCGCTACGCCGCGGTCGCCGAGGAGATCGCGGCGGTGAAGGCGGCGTGCCGGACCAACGGCCACGACGCGCACCTGAAGGTGATTCTGGAGACCGGCGAGCTGGCCACCTACGACAACGTCAAGCGGGCCTCCTGGCTGGCGATGCTGTCCGGCGCGGACTTCATCAAGACGTCGACCGGCAAGGTCAGCCCGGCGGCCACGCTGCCGGTGACGCTGCTGATGCTGGAGGCGGTGCGCGACTTCCGGGCGCAGACCGGGCGGCAGGTCGGCGTGAAGCCGGCCGGCGGCATCCGGACCGCGAAGGACGCGATCAAGTACCTGGTGACGGTGAACGAGACGGCCGGGCCGGACTGGCTGGACCCGGACTGGTTCCGGTTCGGCGCGTCGTCGCTCCTGAACGACCTGCTGCTGCAGCGCCGCAAGCTCGCCACCGGCGTGTACTCCGGCCCCGACTACGTGACGGTGGACTGATCATGGCCAACACAGGCATCTTCGAATACGCCCCGGCGCCCGAGTCGAGGTCGGTCGTCGACCTCAAGCCCTCGTACGGCCTGTTCGTCGGCGGCGAGTTCGTCGACGGCTCGGCCGGCAGCTTCAAGTCGGTGAACCCGGCGACCGAGGAGGTGCTCGCCGAGGTCGCGATGGGCGACGAGGCGGACGTCGACCGCGCCGTGGCCGCCGCCCGCCGGGCCTACGACGAGGTGTGGTCGCGCCTGCCCGGCCGCGAGCGCGCCAAGTACATCTTCCGGATCGCGCGCATCATCCAGGAGCGGGCGCGCGAACTGGCGGTGCTGGAGTCGCTGGACAACGGCAAGCCGATCCGGGAATCACGGGACGTCGACGTCCCGCTGGCCGCCGCGCACTTCTTCTACTACGCGGGCTGGGCCGACAAGCTGGCCCACGCGAACCTCGGCCCGGACCCGAAGCCGCTGGGCGTCGCCGGCCAGGTGATCCCGTGGAACTTCCCGCTGTTGATGCTGGCGTGGAAGGTGGCGCCGGCCCTGGCCGCCGGCAACACGGTGGTGCTCAAGCCCGCCGAGACCACCCCCCTGACCGCGTTGCTGTTCGCCGAGATCTGCCAGCAGGCCGACCTGCCGCCGGGAGTGGTGAACATCGTCACCGGCGCCGGCGCGACCGGCGCGGCGGTCGTCGCGCACCCCGGGGTCGACAAGGTGGCGTTCACCGGCTCCACCGAGGTCGGGCGGCTGATCGCGAAGCAGGTCGCGGGGACCGCGAAGAAGGTCACGCTGGAGCTCGGCGGCAAGGCGGCGAACCTGGTCTTCGAGGACGCGCCCCTGGAGCAGGCGGTCGAGGGCATCGTCGACGGGATCTTCTTCAACCAGGGGCACGTGTGCTGTGCCGGGTCGCGCCTGCTGGTGCAGGAGTCCGTGGCCGAGGAGGTCGTGGAGCGGCTGCGGGAGCGGATGAAGACCCTGCGCGTCGGCGACCCCCTGGACAAGAACACCGACATCGGCGCCATCAACTCCGCCGAGCAGCTGGCGAAGATCCGGACGCTGTCCGAGGCCGGCGAGGCCGAGGGCGCCACCCGCTGGTCGCCGCCGTGCGAGCTGCCCGACCGCGGGTACTTCTTCGCGCCGACCATCTTCACCGGCGTCTCCCAGGCACACCGCATCGCCCGGGAGGAGATCTTCGGACCGGTGCTCAGCGTCCTGACGTTCCGGACCCCGGCCGAGGCCGTGGAGAAGGCCAACAACACCGCGTACGGCCTGTCCGCCGGTGTGTGGACCGACAAGGGCTCGCGGATCCTGTGGCTGGCGCAGCGGATGCGCGCCGGCGTGGTGTGGGCCAACACGTTCAACCGCTTCGACCCCACCTCGCCGTTCGGCGGCTACAAGGAGTCCGGGTACGGCCGCGAGGGCGGGCGCCACGGTCTGGAGGCTTACCTCGATGTCTGAGACGACCCGTTCCTCGGTCCGCAAGACCTACAAGCTCTACATCGGTGGGGCGTTCCCACGTTCGGAGAGTGGACGGAGCTACACGGTGACCGCTCCCGGCGGCGAGTTCATCGCCAACGCGGCCCAGGCCTCGCGCAAGGACGCCCGGGACGCGGTGCGCGCGGCACGGTCCGCCCAGCCGGGCTGGGCAAAGGCGACGGCGTACAACCGCGGCCAGGTCCTGTACCGGATCGCCGAGATGCTGGAGGAACGGCGGGACCAGTTCGCGCAGCAGATCGCCACCGTCGAGGGCGTGGACCTGACCGCGGCCCACACCCAGGTCGACGCGTCCGTGGACCGATGGGTCTGGTACGCGGGCTGGTCGGACAAGCTCTCGCAGGTACTCGGCGCCGCGAACTCGGTGGCGGGTCCGTACTGGAACATCTCCTCTCCGGAGCCGACCGGCGTGGTGGCCGTACTGGCCCCGGCGACGCCGACACTGCTCGGCCTGACCTCGGTGATCGCTCCGGCGATCGTCGGCGGCAACACGGTGGTCGCCGTGGCGCCGGACGCGTGCGCGGTACCGGCGGTGACGCTCGGCGAAGTGATGGCGACGTCCGACGTCCCGGACGGCGTGGTGAACCTGCTCACCGGCTCCACGGCGGAGCTGGCACCGTGGCTCGCCTCCCACCTGGACGTGAACGCCTTGGACCTGGCCGGCGTCGAGCCCGGGTCGGAGATGGCGCGGGACCTGGAGGTCGCGGCCGCGGAGAACCTGAAGCGCGTGGTCCGGCCGAGCGCCGGATACGACTGGAACGCCGACCCGGGGCTGAAGCGGATGAAGCCGTTCCTGGAGACCAAGACCGTGTGGCATCCCATCGGGATCTGACTCGGGATCCGGCCTGCGCCGCTCGGGTGCTCCGCCGTAACGGCGGGGCACCCGTCGTCGTTGTGCGGACATGATCGAGAATCATCGCGGCGTGGTTCGCCGTGTCGCGAGTGCGGCGGTGCTGACCGGCCTCGGGTTGGCCGCGGCTCCGGGCTGTGCGGGCGCGGCCCAGGCTTCTGACGACGCCGGCCTGCGCAGCCTCGGCGCGGTACCGCTCTACCCGCTGGCCGGTGGACCGCTGGACCTGCTTTCGAACAATGTCGTGATTCCTCTGGGGGGAACACAGCTGTCGACGGTTCCGGTCACGGCACCGTTCCAGGACGGGCTGTTGCTGCGG
This sequence comes from Catenulispora subtropica, assembly GCF_039531675.1. NCBI lineage: Bacteria > Bacillati > Actinomycetota > Actinomycetes > Catenulisporales > Catenulisporaceae > Catenulispora > Catenulispora subtropica. The sequence goes on along the minus strand of NZ_BAAAQM010000018.1, from coordinate 116,749 downwards.
GATGTGCCGGTGGCGGGGTCGTTGCTGTCGTAGCGGCACAACGAAAAGGGCCGACCCGAAGGCCGGCCCCACTGCTCTGCGTGCGCTGGACGCTTACTCCGCCGTCCAGTTTCCGATCGGCAGACCACCCTCGCCCTGCTGCTGCGGCTGCTGCTGCGCCGGAGGCACCGTCGGGATGGCCTGGGTCATCATCGAGTCGGCGTCCTGCGACTGCTGCTGCGGCTGGCCCCACTGCGGCTGCGGCGCCGGCGGCTGCTGCTGCGCCGGGGGCGGGCCCCACTGGCCCTGCTGCGGCGGCTGCTGCTGCTGGGGCGGCGGACCCCACTGGCCCTGCTGCGGCGGCTGCTGCTGCGGCGGCTGCTGCTGCGGCTGGCCCCACTGGTTCTGCGGGGGCTGGCCGAAGCCGGGCGCCGGACGGGCCGGGGCGTGCTGCTGGAAGTAGCCGTAGATCAGCCACGAAGCGACGGCCGCGACGGCGAGCTGGGCGACGGTGATGAAGAAGCTCTGGGTCTTGTCCCAGCCGCTCGGGCCGTCGGCGCCGAAGCCGGAGAACAGGGCGACCACGCCGAACAGGTCCGCGATGCCGATGGCGCCGAGGGCCAGCAGGGAGATCACCTTGGCGTTCTTCAGCTGCGAGCCCAGGTGGGCGAGCCACACCGCGCCGAGGAGCGCGACCACGACCTCGATGCTCACCAGCGTGCCGGCGTTGAGGTAGGCGCGGTCCGAGAAGGACGGCCCACCGCCGAACCCGTTGTTGTTCTGGCCCGGGCCGAACAGGAACGTGATGGTGTGGAACAGCGTGCTGATCGCGCCGAACGCGAGCAGCACAAAGGCCGCCGGTTCGCGCAGGCGCTGAGCTATCGGAGGCATGACCTCTAGCCCCTAACTGTGAGTCGGTCAGTCTTCGGCTGACAGCCTTCCACATAACCAGGGGCGCTGGAACTAAAAGTCGTCAGGTCATTGCGGAATCAGGCGGTTGACGGCGATTTGGCTTTGCCAAGGCATTGCCGAATCGGGGTGGTGCCGTAACCGATGACCGGTTTATGGACAGCTCAGGCGGCGACGAGGTCGGCGTGCAGAGTGCGGACGGCACCGTTCTCCCGCAGTTTCCGCAACGCGCGCCACAGTGTGGACTTCACCGTGCCCACCGACATCCCGAGGCGCTCGGCGATCTCGGAGTCGGTGTAGGAGCCGTAATAGCGCAGCGCCAGGACCTGGCGATCGCGGTGCGGAAGGGCGGCGAGCGCGCTGTGCAGGACGGTGCGCAGCTCGACACGCTCCGTCTCCGGGTCCCACACCGGGGAGTCGGGGAGTTCGTCGGAAGCGGGGTACTCCTCGACCCGGTGGCGGCGCCACTGGGAGATCTGGTGGTTCGACATCGTGCGCCGCACATAGGCGTGCGCCACCCGCTTGTCGGCGATCCGGTTCCACGCCCCGTACACCTTCACCAGGCCCTCCTGGAGGAGGTCCTCGGCGTCGGCGGGGTTGGGCGTCAGCTGGCTGGCCGCGCGCAGCAGCGTCGTCCGGCGGGCGGCGACATACTCCGAGAAGTCGTCGCGGGCGCCGGTGGCGTCGGGGGCATAAGCGGTCATGGGTAAGAGATTCGTAGCCGCCCTTCGTGGCTTCGTCCCCGGCGTGTCACAGCCGTGCAACAGCCCCTTCCTGAGGACTTCCTGAGAGCCTCCCAGGTCAAGGCACAATGTGACCATGCCGTCCCTGCTCCTGGTCGAAGACGACGCCGCCATCCGCACGGCGCTCCAGCTCGCCCTGACCCGTCAGGGCCACCAGGTCGCGACCGCCGCGAGCGGGGAGGAGGCGCTGGCGAACTACAAGAGCGTGCGCCCCGATCTGATCGTGCTCGACGTGATGCTGCCCGGGGTGGACGGCTTCGAGGTGTGCCGGCAGATCCGGCGGACCGAGCAGCTGCCGATCATCCTGCTCACCGCGCGCAGCGACGACATCGACGTCGTGGTGGGCCTGGAGTCCGGGGCCGACGACTACGTCGTGAAGCCGGTCCAGCCGCGGGTCCTGGACGCCCGGATCCGCGCCGTGCTGCGCCGCGGCGAACGGGACACGTCGGACGTGGCCGTCTACGGCGACCTGACCGTCGACCGGTCGGCGATGACGGTGAGCAAGCGCGGGGTGCCGATACCGTTGACGCCGACCGAGCTGAAGCTGGTGATGGAGCTGTCCCGGCACGCCGGGCAGGCCCTGTCCCGCCAGCAGTTGCTGCGGCTGGTCTGGGAGCACGACTACCTCGGCGACTCGCGGCTCGTGGACGCGTGCGTCCAGCGGCTGCGGGCCAAGGTCGAGGACGTGCCGGCCGAGCCGACGCTGATCAAGACGGTGCGCGGCGTCGGCTACCGCCTGGATCCGCCCCGTGCTTAGGCCGAAGCCGCCGCGGGCGGCGAGACGGGCGGAGCTGCCGCGGCGGGCGGAGCGCGAGCGGCAGCGGCACCGGCGGCCGCTGCGCCTGACCGGGCTGCGGATGCGGCTCCTGGCGGCGTTCGCGGCGGTGGCCCTGCTGACGTCGGCGGCCGTGACCGGGGTGTCGTACGTGCTGACGCGGCAGTCGCTGATGGTCCGCATCAACGAGACGTCGGTGCAGCAGTTCGACGCCGCGGTCAACCAGTACAAGCAGCAGATCGACGGCTCCGAGACCACCTCCAGCGAGCTGCAGGACCTGGCGATCGACCTGCAGTCCTCGGGCGGCAACAACTGGGTCCTGTTCAAGGACCAGGTGCGTCCGGCCACGACCAACGACACGCTCACCTACGAGGCGGTCCCGGCCGGTTTGCGCGCCAAGGCGCGCACGGGGGCGGTGGCCTGGCAGCGCACGAAGGTGAACGGCCAGCCCTTCCTGATCCTCGCCAGTTCGGTCCAGCCCCGGAACGTCGAGGTCTACGACTTCGTGAGCCTGCAGCCGCAGCAGGAGGACCTGAACCGGCTGGCGCAGAACTCGGGCATCGCCTCGGCGGTCGCCATCGCCATATCGCTGGCGCTGGGCCTGCTGGCCTCCCGCGGGGTGCTGCTCCCGCTGCGGCGCCTGGGGATCGCCGCCCGCCGCCTGGGCTCGGGCAAGCTCGACACCCGGGTCGAGGTGCGCGGCAACGACGAGGTCGCGGACGTCTCACGCACCTTCAACGAGACCGCCGACGCCCTGGAGCGCTCGATCGCCGAGCTGCGGTCGCTGGAGGCCTCCTCGCGGCGCTTCGTCGCCGACGTCTCGCACGAGCTGCGCACGCCCCTGACCGCGATGACCGCCGTGACGGACATGCTGGAGGAGGCGACCGACGTCGGCGACGAGAGCGCGCCGGCCGCGCAGCTCATCGTCGCCGAGACCCGGCGGCTGGCCCGCCTGGTGGAGGACCTGATGGAGGTCTCCCGGTTCGACGCCGGCACCGCGGAGCTCCGGCGCGAGGAGGTGGACCTGGTCGCCCTGGTCCACGGCTGCCTGGCCGCCCGCGGCTGGACCGGGAGGGTGGCCCTGAACGTCCCCGAGAGCATGCCGGTCGCCGTCGACCAGCGGAGGATCGACGTGATCGTGGCCAACATGGTGGGCAACGCCGTCAAACACGGCGGCGACGGCCCGGTGGAGCTGTCCATCGGGGTGCACCACCAGAACCTGCTGCTCCAGGTGCGCGACCACGGGCCCGGCATCCCGCCGGACGCCCTGGAGCACATCTTCGAGCGCTTCTACAAGGCCGACAAGGCCCGTGGCCGGTCCGAGGGCAGCGGGCTGGGCCTGTCGATCGCCTACGAGAACGCGCACATCCACGGCGGCGAGCTCAGCGGCGGCAACCACCCCGAGGGGGGCGCGGTGTTCACGCTCCGCCTGCCCCTGCGGGAACCGGGAGACCTGACATGAGGCGACGATGGCAGACGGCGGCGGTACCGGCCGCCGTCGTGGCACTGACGGCGGGCGCGTGCGGCGTGCAGCCGACCGGGGTGAACGTGGCCAGCACGCCGCTGTTCAGCGTCTCCCACACCTCGGACTCGCCCCCGGCGTCGTCGGCCGGCGGGAACGAGAAGGTGACCCTTTTCCTGGTGCCGAGGGACAACGCCAGCGTGTACCGGGTCACGCGCTTCGTCGCCAAGAAGCCGAGACAGGCCCCCGATCTGCTGCAGTACCTGTCGACGGTGACCGAGGACGAACAGGCCAGCAACCTCGACACCTCCGTGCCGCCGGACGTCGAGCTCATGGCGACCGACAGCGCCCATGAGTTCGTGGTCCTCAACCCGCCGAAGCTCGGCTCCGTCGCGTTGAAGCAGATGGCGTGCACCTTCGACGCGTTCTGGCGCCAGCAGCAGCCCTACGACGGCCAGAAGTACTCGACCCAGTTCATCTTCCCCAGCGGCTCGAAGTACGACTGGGACGACTGTCCCTCGGTCTTCCAGGACAACAGCCCGGGTCCGACCGCGCCCCCGGCCAGGGGGACCAAGCCGGTCGGCTCCCCCAGCCCGTTCGGCAACTGAGCACAGCGCGACGGCCGCGCGACCCCCGATGCGGGAGTCGGCGCGGCCGCCGGAAAAAGTCACCTATCGTAACCGGCCGTTCGCCGGAGTATGTCCGTGCCCTGATCGCACGGGTGGCATCCAAGCCGCCGGTCTTCACTGTCTGCGGCCCGGGTTCGGCGTTCAGTGGAGCGTGGGGTGCGGCCGGCGGAGCGTCCGCCGGCCGCCTTCGGGTGCCGGTTCCGGGAACCGGTCCGGGGCTAGCCCAGCGGCAGGCCGCCGAGGCCGCCCCCGCCGCCCAGCAGCGGCAGGCCGCCGGCCAGGCCGCCGATCACCGGCAGGCTCTTGACCGGGAGGGCGTCGGTGACGTTCGACAGCGGGCCCTTCGCCGCCGGGGGCGAGGCCGCCGGCTGCGGGGTCGCGGCGGGCGGCGGGACCGCGCCCGGCGCAGCGGGGGCGGCGGGGGCGCCGGGGGCGGCGGGAACGGGCATGGTGGCGGCGGTCTGGGCGGCCTTCGCCGCGGAGGCCGCGTGGGCCGCGCTCTGGTGGTCGTCGTCGACCTTGCGGCTGCGGGTCTCGGCCGACGGCGCCCCGAAGCCGAGGCTGGACAGGCCCGGGATCGCCTGCACGCCCGGCCCGGCGGCGTCCATCGCGTCGGAGAGCTGGCTCAGCCCCGGCAGCCCGGCGATCGGCACCCCGGCGATCTGGCCGGGGTTGTGGGACAGCAGACCCTTCACGGCCGACAGGGCGTTGGTGGACAGCGGGAGGCCGCCACCGCCGAGCCCCGACAGACCGGGCACGGCGGCACCGGCCGGAGCGGCCGCGACCGCCGCCCCGACGGCGGCCAGGCCGACGGTGCCGGCGGCGACGCTCAGACCGCGGAGCGCGCTGGGGGTGACCTTCGACATCGGTGATACCTCACGAACTGACGCAGTGGACCGCGACCGCGGTGTGCGATGCGGCGAATACGCAAGGTACCGAAACGACAAGGCGGATCCAACACGTCCTCCGCCGAAAAGGTGAGTTCCCTTCTCACATAACAGAACGGTTTCCGCGGTTCTCCGGGACGGTTCCGGCGGACCGTCCAGCCTTAAGCAGGGTTCGAAGACACCTCGTCGCGCAGCGCTTCGTACGCCGGCTTCACCACGCCGTTGATCAGCTCCAGGCGCTGGTCGAAGGGCAGGAACGCCGACTTCAGAGCGTTTATCGTGAACCACCGCATGTCGTCCAGGCCGTAGCCGAGGGCCTTGTGCAGTTCGGCGAACTCACGCGTCATCGAGGTCGAACTCATCAGCCGGTTGTCGGTGTTCACCGTCACCCGGAAGTGCAATTCCCGGAGCAGCCCGATCGGGTGGGTCTCGTACGAGACGGCCGCTCCGGTCTGGAGATTGGACGTCGGGCACATCTCCAGCGGGATCCGCTTGTCGCGCACGTACGCCGCCAGCCGCCCGAGCGTCGCCCGGCCCTCGGCGTCCACCAGGATGTCGTCCATGATGGTGTTGCCGTGCCCGAGCCGGTCCGCGCCGCACCACTGCAGCGCCTCCCAGATCGAGGGCAGCCCGAACGCCTCGCCGGCGTGGATCGTGAAGTGGAAGTTCTCGCGCCGCAGGTACTCGAAGGCGTCCAGGTGCCGGGTGGGCGGGTAGCCGGCCTCGGCCCCGGCGATGTCGAACCCTGACACGCCCCGGTCCCGGTGCCGCACCGCGAGTTCGGCGATCTCCTTCGAGCGCGCGGCGTGCCGCATCGCGGTGAGGATCGTGGTGACCTTGATCGGGCGGCCGGCGGCCGCGGCCCGCCGCTCCCCCTCGCGGAAGCCGGCGTCCACCGCCTCCACGACCTCGTCCAGGCCCAGCCCGGCTTCCAGGTGCTGTTCGGGCGCGTACCGCGACTCGGCGTACACGACGCCGTCGGCGGCGAGGTCCTCGGCGCACTCGGCGGCCACCCGGAACAGCGCGTCGGCGTGCTGCATGACGCCGACCGTGTGCTGGAAGGTCTCCAGATACCGGGGCAGCGACCCGGAGTCGGCGGCCTCGGCGAACCAGCGCCCGAGGCCCTCGGCGGTGCCGTCGTGGTCCGGCAGGCCGGCGTATCCGTACTGGTCGGCCAGTTCGATGACCGTCTGCGGGCGCAGACCACCGTCGAGGTGGTCGTGCAGCAGGGCCTTCGGAGCCCTGCGGATCAGCTCTTCATCCATGACCAGACATTACCTGGTCGAGGCGACCACGCGGTCCAGCACAAGCGGCTGCCGCGTGAACTCCGTGCCCACGGCGGCGATGTCGGCCGCGCCCGCGAGGCTCTCCAGGGCGGAGTCGAACATCTCCGGGGTGTCGGTGTGCAGGGTGAACAGCGGCTGGCCGGCGGCGACCGCGTCACCGGGCACCGCGTGCCACTGCACGCCGGCCCCGGCCTGGACCGCGTCCTCCTTGCGGGCCCGGCCCGCACCGAGGCGCCAGGCCGCGACGCCGACCTTGTACGAGTCCAGGCCGACCAGCACACCGTCGCGGTCGGCGGTGACCACGTGGGTCTCCTTCGCCGTCGGCAGCTCGGCGTCCGGGTCGCCGCCCTGGGCGCCGATCATGCGCTTCCAGGCGTCCATCGCCGAGCCGTCGTCGAGCTTGGCGGCCGGGTCGACGTCGCCCAGGCCGGCCGCGTCGAGCATCTCGCGGGCCAGCGCCAGCGTCAGCTCGCGGACGTCCGCCGGACCGCCGCCGGCCAGCACCTCCACCGACTCGCGCACCTCCAGCGCGTTGCCGGCGGTGCGGCCCAGCGGGTTGTCCATCGCGGTGATCAGGGCACTGGTCCGCACGCCGTGATCGGTGCCGAGCGCGACCATCGTCTCGGCCAGCTCGCGGGCGTGCGCGAAGTCCTTCATGAACGCGCCGCTGCCGCACTTCACGTCCAGCACCAGCGCGCCGGTGCCCTCGGCGATCTTCTTCGACATGATCGAGGAGGCGATCAGCGGTATCGACTCGACGGTGCCGGTCACGTCGCGCAGCGCGTAGAGCTTGCGGTCCGCCGGGGCCAGACCCTCACCGGCCGCGCAGACCACGGCGCCGGCGTCTTCCAGCACGGCCAGCATCTCGGCGGTCGACAGCCAGGCCCGCCAGCCCGGGATCGACTCCAGCTTGTCCAGGGTGCCGCCGGTGTGGCCCAGCCCGCGCCCGGACAACTGCGGCACGGCGGCCCCGCACGCGGCGACCAGCGGCGCCAGCGGCAGCGTGATCTTGTCGCCGACCCCGCCGGTGGAGTGCTTGTCGACGGTGGGCCGGGACAGCATGGAGAAGTCCATCCGCTCGCCGGAGGAGATCATCGCCTGCGTCCAGCGCGCGATCTCCCGGCGGTTCATGCCGTTCAGCAGGATGGCCATCGCCAGCGCGGCCATCTGCTCGTCGGCCACCCGGCCGTCGGTGTAGGCGGCGAGGATCCAGTCGATCTGCTCGTCGGTGAGCTCCGCGCGGTCGCGCTTGGCACGGATGACGGTGATGGCGTCCATGAACTGTCCCTAGCTGAGGTTGTCCGGCCCGAAGGCCAGCGGAAGGAGGTCCGACATCGTCGTCGGCTCCGCATCGGGTCCCAGGTCCACCAGCAGACCGGGCCCGCCGAACTCGAAGAGGAGCTGCCGGCAGCGGCCGCACGGCATCAGCGCCGCGCCGGCGCCGTCGACACAGGCGAAGGCCACGAGCCGCCCGCCGCCGGAGGCGTGGAGCGCGGACACCAGCCCGCACTCCGCGCACAACGTGAGGCCGTAGGAGGCGTTCTCCACGTTGCATCCCGAGACGATCCGGCCGTCGTCCACCAATGCCGCCGCGCCCACCGGGAACTTCGAGTACGGCGCGTAGGCGTGCGCCATCGCCTCACGTGCCGCGGTGCGCAGGGCGGGCCAGTCGATCTCCATGGCGGTCAGCGTAACCGCTAACCCTTGATGTAGGGCTTGCCATCGGCGGCGGGTGCGCGCACCCGGCCGATGAGTCCTGCCACCGCGAACAGCGTCGCCACATACGGCAGCGTGCTCAACAGGTCCGAGGGGATCGGCAGCTGCAGCGACGAGGTCTGGTCCGCCAGGGCGGCCGTGAAGCCGAACAGCCCCGCGGCGGCCAGCGCGCCGAACGGCGACCAGCGGCCGAAGATCACCGCGGCCAGGGCGATGAACCCCTTGCCGTTGGTCATCGACTCGGTGAAGTTGCCGACGTTGCCGACCAGCCAGGCGCCGCCGAGGCCGGCGAACGCGCCGCCCAGCATCACGTTGCGGTAGCGCAGGCGCAGCACCTTGACGCCGACGGTGTCGGCGGCGGCCGGGTGCTCGCCGACCGCGCGGGTGCGCAGGCCCCAGCGGGTGCGGAACAGCCCGAGGTGCACCAGCACCACCAGGATCACCGTCACGTAGATGACCAGCGGCTGGTCGAACAGCACCGGGCCGACGACCCAGATCGAGGCCAGGCCCGGAATCCGGAAGGAGTCGAACTGCGTGACGCTGTTGTACGAGCTCTGGTTGGTCTGCATCAGCGACTTGTAGAGGAAGCCGGTGACGCCCAGGGCCAGCAGGTTCAGCACCACGCCGAGCACGACCTGCTCGATCAGGTAGCGGATCGCCAGCACCGCCAGCAGCAGGCCCATCAGCGCGCCGGCCAGCGTCCCGGCGATCACGCCGATGAACAGGTTGTGGGTGGCCGAGCCGACCAGCGCGGTCATGAAGCCGCCGAACAGCAGCTGGCCCTCGATGGCCACGTTGACCACGCCGGAGCGCTCGCCGACCACGCCGCCCAGGGCGCCCAGGACCAGCGGGACCGCGGCCACCACCATCGAGTTCAGCAGCGACGGGATGATCAGCCGCTCGCCGCCCTTGGGGTCGGCGGCGCTCCAGGCCATGAAGGCGAAGGTGAAGCAGAACAGCACCAGCGAGGTCGAGGCCAGGCGCCAGAGGCGGGGCAGCTCGACGGCCAGGCGGGCGATCCCGGCCAGGACGCAGACCAGGGCCAGCGCCACGATCACCGGACGGGCCGGGAAGACCCAGTCCGGCACGTGGGTGCCCTGCTTCGAGATCAGCGTCATCCCGAAGGTGGTGTCGGCGCCGTGGGCGGTGCGCGAGCCCAGCCCGAAGGCGAACAGCGCCACCACGCCCATCACGATCTGCGCGGCGCCGGCGGCGCGCCGCCGGGCGTCCGCCTCGGGGGCGGCCAGGGCCGCGGGGGCGGCGATCGTCGCGACGGCCATCAGCGAACCTCCACCTTCGAGGCCGGGTCGGCCGTCCTCATCACGTACGTCAACGCGCGCTCAGAACGCATTCAGACCACCGGCTCCACCGCGGAGTCGACGGCCGCCGGCGGGGCCGCCGAGGGCGCCGCGCCGCCGCGGGTGCGCCGCACGTCGCGCAGCCGGAAGATCTCCTGCACCAGCATCGGCGCCGCGACGAAGACCACGATGACGGCCTGCAGCACGGTCACCACGTCGTGCGGCACCGTGGGCTGGGTCGAGGCCTCCATCACCCGGCCGCCGGCGTTCAGCGCGCCGAACAGCAGCGCCGCCAGCGCCACGCCGACCGGCTTGCCCCGGCCCAGCAGCGCCACCGTGATGCCGGTGAAGCCGATGCCGTTGTCCAGGGTGTTGGTCATCGCGTGCGAGGCCGACAGCGTGCCGGTCACCTGGGTCACCGCCACCAGGCCCATCAGGGCCCCCGCGATCAGCATCGCGTAGACCTGGGTGCGGGCCACCGAGATGCCGGCGGTGTTCGCCGCGTCCGGGTTCGAGCCCACGGCCCGCAGCCGGAACCCGAGCGTGGAGCGGGACATCAGCCACCACACCAGGACCACGGCGACGATCGCGAGCAGCGTGGACAGGTTCACCTCGGGGCTGCTGCCGTGGATGTGCGGCAGCAGCGCGGAGTCCTTGACCGGCTTGCTGATCGCGTCCTGGCGCTTGGGGTCGTGGAACGCCTTGGTGCTGATCAGCCAGGCCAGGACGCCCAGGGCGATGTTGTTCAGCATGATCGAGCTGATCACCTCGTGCGCCCCGAAGCGCGCCTTGAGCAGCCCGATCAGCCCGCCGACCAGTCCGCCGCAGAGCATGCCGACGACGATCGCCAGCAGCACGTGCAGCGGCAGCGGCAGCGAGACGGTGAAACCGATCCAGGTGGCGCCCACCGCGCCGATGATCAGCTGGCTCTGGCCGCCGATGTTGAACAGGCCGGCGCGGAACGGCACGGCCACCGCCAGGCCGGCGAAGACCAGCGGAGTGGCGTTGACGATGGTGTTCTCGATCGGCCGCAGGGCCTGCGGGGCGTCCGGGTCGTAGACCGCGCCCTTGAACATGTCGGCGTAGCCGCCGGAGACCTTGTCCCAGGAGTCGCGGAAGGCGTCGCCCGGGACGCTGGTGACGTAGCCCCACTCGTGCAGCAGGTGCTGGTCCGACACGATCATCAGGATCCCGCCGATCACCAGCGCCAGCGCGAACGCCAGCACCGTGACGGTGACGGTGTTGGCCGTGGTGATCCCGACGAGAATTCGCTTCAGCCGGTTACTCATCGGCGGTCTCGCTGCTCTCTTCGGCGCTGTCTGCCGCGCTCATTTCGGCGGGGGCTTCCTCGGACGCCGCGCGCGGCGCCGGCACGTCGGCCTCGGCCTCGGACTGGGCCTCGGACTGGGCCTCAGGCTCGGTCTCGGCCTCAGGCTCGGCCTCAAGCTCGGCCGCGTCCTGGCCGGACCCGTCCTCGCCGACGCTGCCGGCCATCAGCAGGCCGAGCTCCTCGTTCGACGTGTCCGGCGGGACGATGCCCACGATCCGGCCCCGGTACATCACCGCGATCCGGTCCGACAGCGCGGTGATCTCGTCCAGCTCGGTGGACACGATCAGCACCGGCTTGCCGGCGTCGCGCTGCTCGATGATCCGCTTGTGGATGAACTCCATGGCGCCGACGTCCACCCCGCGGGTCGGCTGCGAGGCGACCAGCAGGCTGGGGTCGCGCTGCAGCGCACGGGCCACCACGACCTTCTGCTGGTTGCCTCCGGACAGCGACGACGCCGGGGTCTGCGCGGACTCGGCCCGGATGTCGAACTCGGCGAGCCGGTCGGCGCCGTTCTTCGCGATCGCGTCCAGGTCCAGCATCAGCGCGTTCCCGAAGGGGGCCCGGTCGGCCTCGTCCAGGACCAGGTTCTCGGCGATCGAGAAGTCCGGCACCAGACCGTCGTGCTGGCGGTCCTCCGGAACGTGCCCGAGGCCCTGGCGCAGCACCTGCCGCGGCGTGGCGCCGACCAGCTCGCGGCCGCGCAGCAGCGCCGACCCCTCGGCCGGGCGCAGGCCGGTGATCGCCTCGACCAGCTCGGTCTGCCCGTTGCCCTGCACCCCGGCGATCCCGAGGACCTCCCCGGCGTGCAGGTCGAAGGAGACGTCGTCGACGGCCAGGAAGCCGCGGTCGTCGCGGACCTTCAGGCCCTGCACCCGCAGCGCCACCTCGCCGGGCTCGCGCGGCTCCTTCTCCACGACCAGCCGCACGTCGCGGCCGACCATCAGGGAGGCCAGCTCGCGCGCGGTCGCGGTGGGCTCGGCGTCGCCGACCACCTTCCCGCGGCGGATGACGGTGATCCGGTCGGCGACCGCCCGGACCTCGTTCAGCTTGTGGGTGATGAACACGACCGACTTGCCGGCCGCCTTCAGCCCGCGCATGACCGTGAACAGCTCCTCGGTCTCCTGCGGGGTGAGCACCGCGGTGGGCTCGTCGAGGATCAGCACCTCGGCGTCCCGCATCAGGGCCTTGACGATCTCGACCCGCTGCTGCACGCCCACCGGCAGGTCCTCGACCAGCGCGTCGGGGTCCACCGGCAGGCCATAGCGGGCCGAGACCTCCTTCACGTCCTGGCGGGCCTTGCGGCGGTCCAGCCAGCCCAGCGGGCCGCCGCGGCTCTCCTCGTGGCCCAGCACCAGGTTCTCGGCGACGGTGAAGACCGGGACCAGCATGAAGTGCTGGTGCACCATGCCGATCCCGGCCGCGATCGCGTCGCGCGGCGACTTGAACTCACGTGCCTCCCCGTCCACCACGATCTCCCCGGAGTCCGGGGTCAGCAGACCGTAGAGGATGTTCATCAGGGTCGACTTGCCGGCCCCGTTCTCGCCCAACAGGCAGTGGATCTCACCGGGTTCGACGGTCAGGTCGATGGCGGAGTTCGCCGCCACCGACCCGAACGTCTTGGTGATGCCACGGAGTTCCAGTCGCATCAGGTTCTGTCGCTTCCCGAGGGGGTTACTTCGGCTGGCTCGGCGAGTTGATCTTGACGGCGCCGGAGGTGATCTGGCCCTTCAGCGCGGTGATCTCGGCCTGCAGGTCGCTCGGGATCGAGGAGCCCAGGGTCTTGCCGTAGACCAGATCGGTGCCGCCGTTGGAGAGGTCCAGGACGTCCTGGCTGCCGCCCTTGAAGTTGCCGGCCGCGGCGTCCTCGACGACCTTCTTCACCGCAGTGTCGATGCCCTTGGTGACCGAGGCCAGGAACACGCCGCAGTCGTCGGCGTCCGAGACGCAGCCGTCGGTGTCGACCCAGATCACCTTGGCCTTGCCGCCCTTGGCCGCCGCGGTGGCGCCGCGGCCGGCACCGCCGGCGACCGCGAAGACGATGTCGGCGCCCTGGTTGATGAACCCGTCGGTCAGGGACTTGCCGACGTTGGTGTCGGTGAACGACTTGGAGAACGAGCCGCCGCTGGGGCTGGTCTCGTCCCAGCCCAGGACCTTGACGCTCTTGCCCTTGACCTTGTTGTAGTACTGGACGCCCTCCCAGAAGCCGTCCATGTAGATGGTCACCGGCGGAATGTTCAGGCCGCCCCAGGTGGCCACCACGCCGGACTTGGAGGTGCCGGCGGCCAGGTAGCCGGCCAGGAACGCGCCCTGGGCGGTGTTGAACTGCAGGCCGTGCACGTTCGGCTCGGGCTTGTTGGTCTTGTCGTTCGCCGAGCTGTGGTCCACGATCGCGAAGTTCTGCGAGGTCTTGGCCTCGGCCTGGGCGTTGGTGGCGTCCGCCATCAGGCCGCCGACCGTGACGATCAGGTTGCAGTTCTTGCCCTCGAGCGCGGTGATGTTCGGGACGTAGTCGTTCTCGCTGGTCGACTGCAGGTACTGGACCTTCGCCTTCCCGTCCTTCTCGGCGGCCTGCATGCCGGCCCACGCCGAGGCGTTGAACGAGCGGTCGTCGATGCCGCCGGTGTCGGTCACCATGCACGCGGAGAAGTTCGCGTTCGAGGTGCCGCCGGAGCTCGACGACGTGGCGGACGAGGCGGACGAGGAAGCCGAGCTCGGCGCCGAGCCGGTGGAGCTCGACGAACCCGAAGCAGCGGGCGTGGACTTCGAACCGCAGCCCGCGGCGGCCAGGGCCACCACGGCCGCGGCGGAAGCGATCCTGGTCATGTTGGTGGTGCGCACGGCTCCCCCTCCAGATCTTTTCGATAACACAGCCACGATGTGGACGACGGTAGACAGCGTAAGCAGGCGCGACCTACCGGTCAGTCAGTTCAGCGGTTGCGGAGCCACATCGCAATACACCTGTGATCCCGGAACGTGAGATCGTTTTCGGCAAGATCGCACGACGCTTCCGAGCGATTACGGGGCGCACTCGCCTGTCACCGGCGAAGGCGGGTGAAAGGGGCGCGGGGTGACAACCCGTGGTCGTCGGGGGAAGAACGGGCATCACCGGCGGGGTGCTCCCGCCGCGCCCCCGTCACCTTCCCGTCGTGGTGCGGTCGCCGGGGCGTTCCCAGGGTCCGCTCAGCCGATCCAGTCCGCTCAGCCGGTCCGGTCCGCTCAGCCGATCCAGTCCACCAGGGCCGCGGTGGCCAGCATCCGCACCCCGGCCGCGATCGCGCCCTCGTCGGCCAGGAACGTGCCCTGGTGCAGGTCGCGCACCGCCTTGTCGCCGGGGGTGCGCACGCCCAGCCGGGCCATCGCGCCCGGCACCCGCTGCAGGTACCAGGCGAAGTCCTCGCCGCCGAGCGACTGCGGAGTGCTGACCACGGCCTCGGCGCCGAGCGAGCGGGAGGCGGCGGTGCGCAACAGGGCCACCGACTCGGCCTCGTTCACCACCGGCGGCACACCCTGCACGTAGTCCAGGGTGTGCTTGACGCCGAACTTCGCGGCGATCGCGTCGATCAGCTCGTGGACCACGTCCGGCGCCTGGTTCCAGGCGTCCTGGTCCAGGGTGCGGATGGTGCCCCGGGCGGTGCCGCTGCTGGGGATGGCGTTGGCCGCGCTGCCGGCCGAGATCTGGCCCCACACCAGGGACAGGCCGGCCCGCGGGTCGATGCGCCGGGACAGCGCGGCCGGCACCTCGGCGACGATCGAGGCCAGGGCGTAGACCAGGTCGGCGGTCAGGTGCGGGCGGGAGGTGTGGCCGCCGGGGCCGTCCAGGGTCAGCGAGACCATGTCGCAGGCCGCGGTCAGCGGGCCGGTGCGCAGTCCGACGTGGCCGACGTCCAGCCGCGGGTCGCAGTGGATGGACAGGATCTTGCTGACCCCGTACAGCGCGCCCTCGGCGACCATGTCCAGGGCGCCGCCGGGCATCGACTCCTCGGCCGGCTGGAAGATCAGCCGCACCGGGCGCCGCAGGTGGCCGGCGCGGGCCAGTTCGGCCAGGGTCAGGCCGGTGCCCAGCACCACGGCGGTGTGCACGTCGTGGCCGCACGCGTGCATCACGCCGGGCACCCGCGAGCGGAACTCCAGCTCGTTGTTCTCCTCGATCGGCAGCGCGTCGATGTCGGCGCGGAAGGCCAGGTACGGCAGCTTCTCGGTGCCCGGCGGGACGATGTCGCAGACCAGGCCGCTGCCCACGCCGCGCACCCGCGGGCTCAGGCCAGCCCGCTCCAGTTTGGCCGCGATGGCCGCGGTGGTGCGGAACTCGGCCCGGCTCAGTTCCGGGTTGGCGTGCAGGTCGCGGCGGAAGAGGACCAGCTCGGGTACGAGGTGTCCGGCGATGTCCAGGACGTGCGTGTGCTGATCCGGTGCCGGAGTCGGTGCCGGATGCAGTGACGGTGCCGAGTCGCTCGCGACCGGCGCTTCGTGGGCCAGGTCCATTGGCCAAGGGTAGGCCCGTCCCCTCGTGCCGCGCTGCAAGTCAGTCAAATGATGCGCTGATCGGGTGAAGAAGATCACGGTTTTCTGACCCGATCGGAGGATTGCGGTATGGCCCGAGTGGGTAGGAAGGGCACTCGCCGCGTTCCGCGTGCCAGGGTTGCCGATTGTGAAGACCCGCCGGCCCGCCCTCCCGCCGCTGTCGCTGCCGCTGCCGTTGCCGCTGTCCGGCACCCGCCGCCGCGCCGGCGCGGTGCGCGCGGTCCAGGCCTACGCCTCGTCCCCGAGCGCCCCGGCCGGCGGCACCATGGAGTTCCGCGTCTCGGTGCCGAGCCGGGCCGCGTGCTCGGTGGCGGTGCGGCGGATCGGGACGCCCGTTCCGACCCCGGCGGTGCGCTTCGCCGGCGAGGACCAGGACGGCGCCTCGGTGGCGTGGGTCCGGGTCGGGTCCGGGGCCGCCGCGCCCCCGCTCGCCGACGGCGTGGGCGTCCCGCTGACGTGGTGCGACTGGGAACCGTCGCTGCTGCTGGACATCCCGGAGTCGTGGCCGCCGGGCCTGTACGTCGCACGCTTCAGCGTCGAGGCGCCGCTGCTGTCGGCCGTGGCGCTGCGGGGCCGGAGCGCCTACGTGCCCTTCGTGGTGCGGGCCCCGCTGGCCGCCGGGTTCCCGACGCTCGTGATCCTGCCGTTCGCGGAGTACGCGGCGGCGAACCCGTGGCCGACTCCGGAGGTGCGGCGGGCGCGGGCGGTGTCGCTGGACCGGCCGTTCGCCGGGAACGGCCTGCCGCAGGCGTTCGCCGCCGACGCGGCCTACGTGGAGGCGATGGTGGACACCGACTTCGCGACCAGCCTCGACCTGCACGCCGGGTTCGTGGACCCGGGCGCGTATCGCAGGATCCTGTTCCGCTCCGACGTGTGGTCGCCGGAGATGCGCGCGGCCGTCACGAAGGCGTCGCTCGGCGGCACGGACGTCGGCGGACTGGACGGAGTGCCGCCGACGTCGGTGGACTTCGTGCCGGGTCCGGACGGACGCCGCGACAGGGTCCTCATCCGCTACTGAACCAGCATCCGCGCCAGCAGGTTCGCGGTGGCGCGCTGGATGCGCGAATCCGCGATCCCGTGCGCGGACAAGCCTTTCGCCCAGTGGAACGTGCCGCCGTCGAAGACCAGTCCGCCGGCTGGCGTGCGGTGCAGGACAGTGTGCTGAATTCGCGGCCGGCCCTGTCCGGTGTAGGGGGAGGCGGCGAGGATCTCGACGCCGTCCGGACTCCGCACCCAGGGCTGCACCTGATCGCACTCGCCCCACAGCAGTTCGGGGATCCGCTCGCCGTCGCGCACGCCGGTGCCCTCCCAGAACCAGTGCCCCGCGTTGTCGACGACGAGCGGAGCGGTGCCCTTCAGCGTCGAGACGTACTGCGCGCCGAGGACGGCCTGCTCGGGGCGGCCGATCTGGCGCCACTGGGCGGTGCGCTCGTTCGCCGAGGCGGCACCGGGGTCGGGGCGGTTCTTGTAGCAGACGACGGTACGGCCGCCGTCTTCGAGGCGGATACGCCAGTACACGTTGTTGGCGGCCAGAAACGCGACGTGGGTGCCGTTCGCGATGGCCTTGTCGAGCGCGTCGCGCATCGGAGCCGACCAGTACTCGTCGTGGCCGGGGAAGATCAGGGCCCTGTGGCGGGTCGGGTCCACCGTGCCGTCGTGCAGGTCCGCA
The DNA here is from genome assembly GCF_039531675.1 of Catenulispora subtropica. NCBI lineage: Bacteria > Bacillati > Actinomycetota > Actinomycetes > Catenulisporales > Catenulisporaceae > Catenulispora > Catenulispora subtropica. The sequence continues at coordinate 99,545 of NZ_BAAAQM010000018.1, read as the reverse complement.
CTGTCGGCGTACCCGACGGTCTTGCCGTTGGCGTCGGCCCAGATCTCGATCCACTTGGCGAAGGCGGTGTCCAGGTCGAAGTTCGCCGGCAACCCGGTGACGTGGTACGGCCGGTCGTGGCTGACCTTGGTGGCGGCTTTGCCCTCGGTGTAGATCTTGCCGTCTTCCCAGGCGTAGTAGAGGCTCGCGCCGGTCTTCTTGTCCTTGGGGTACTCGTTGTAAGCCTGGTAGGTGGGGAACGGCAGACCGACGAGGATGTCGTGCGCGGTCGCGTCGTCGCGGACCACGAAGGGGACGCAGGTCTGGAGGCCGTCCTCGGTCCGGAGCTTGGCCACGTGGATGCCGCTGCGCCAGTCGGCGGGGACGTCCAGGTGCCAGGTCGGGGTCCAGGAGCAGGTGATGGTGCGGGTGGACAGGTCCAGCCGGGACCAGTCCTGGGTCGCGCCTTCCAAGGACTCTGTTTTCAGAACGCTGAGATCTTCTGCGCCGACCCGGAACACCTCGACGGTGAACGGCTGGGGCGGGTTCACCGAGACCATGAAATCGACACCGTCGCCGCGGTTCACGCTGGTGGCCGAGGCGTAGGCACGGATCCGGCCCTCGACGTCGCTGCTCGCGCAGGTGCCGCCGGACTTGGGCGACCAGACCGGCTCACCGGCCGGGCTCACGTGCTCGGCGGGAGCGACCTCGCGGGGGGCCGGGACGGGGTGTCCGGGATCGTGCGGCTTGGCCCGGAACAAGCCGGTGACCTCCCGCTTGGCCTTCGCCGCGACGCGTCGGCCGTACTTGCCGATCCCCATGTTGACACCCATTGACGCCGCCGATCGGTGTGGCCTGATCCCTGTTGCCCGCTGATCTGTCTGCCCAGATCTGCGACCATGGTAGTCGCGGTCTCAGGCCAGTCGAGTTGGCCTGAGACCGCGCTGGGCGTGTCACATCACGAGCCGGCCACCGGCCCGGCCGGATCGATCACGTCGACGACGTGTCCGGCGGCGTCGCGCAGCGTGAGGGTGTAACGGCCGGCGCCGTCGATGACGGACCGGTCCACGAGGAAGACGTAGTAGCCGTAGTCCTCACCGCTCACGCGGGTGATCGGCTGCGGAGCGGTGCCCCGATCGCCGACGGTGAGGGTGACCGTCGCCACCTTCGTGCCGTCGACACGGCCGGCCAGTTCCGTCAGGGTCCCGCCGACGGTCGTCGAAGGGTTCTCGACGAGCGTGCCGGGTCCGGACACCTGGTCGAAGGTGCCGCAGGTCATGGGGCTCGAGGCATCCGGGAACGTGCCGGGCGCCCGGTCGCCCCACTGCAGACCCAGCGCCTCGCAACTGGCCGTGCCGGCGTGGCCCTGCTGGGACTGCGGGAGGTGGTTGTTCGGCTCCCCCGGGCTGGACGGGCGTTCGTCCTTCGGGTAGACGAACCGGTCGCGGACCAGGCGCCAGTGCCGGCCGTTGAGGGTTCCGGAGGCCACCACCCGGTAGTCGTCGTGGGGGTTCGGGGCGACGACCGGCCCTTCCCGGTCCTCGAAGGTCCCGGTGGGGGCCATGATGGGCTTGGTCGGGCTGGTCGGGCTCGTCGGGCTGGTCGGGCTCGTCGGGCTCGTCGGGCTCGTCGGGCTCGTCGAGTGGGTCGGGCTGGTCGCGGCCCCGGCGGCGGCATGGGCCTGCCCCTCGCCGGAGCGAGCGGTACCGGCGCCCCCGGCGAACACCGCCACCGCGGCCACCGGCAGTACCGCCAGCGCGGCCACGCCCGAGGTCAGTGCGAGCCGGCGGCGGTGACGCACCGCGGTGCCGTGCCGCATCACGGCCTCGATCGGCGAGGCCGTGATCACCAGCTGCTCGACCTGCTCGCCGAGGGCGGCGTGCAGGTCATCGTGCTCTGATACGTGGTTCATTCCCCATCCTTCCTCATGGTGGGAACCTTGACGGGGTCGCTCACACCGTGGCCGAAGCCGCCACCGAGCGCCGGGTCGGTCCGCAGCTTCGCGAGCGCCCTGGCCGCCTGGCTCTTGACCGTGCCCTGCGAGCAGCCGAGCACCGCGGCGACCTCCCGTTCGGACAAGTCCTCCCAGTAGCGCAGCACCACCACCGCCCGCTGCCGTGCGGGCAGCGTGCCCAGCGCCGTCATCAGCGCCGACCGCTGCGCGATCCCCTCGTGGGGCTCGTATCCCCGCGCGTCGTGCGGCGCGGCCACGAGGTGCTCGGGCACCCTCCGTTTCCGGAACCGCCCGGCGTTGGTGTTGACGAGCACGCGCCGCACGTAGGCGTCGACGTCGTCGGCCCTGCGCACCCGGCGCCACGACGCGTAGACCTTGGTCAGCGCGGTCTGCGCCACGTCTTCGGCGAGGAACTGGTCCCCAGTCAGCAGGAACGCGGTCCGCACCAGCCCGGGCCACCGTGCCGCCATGAAGGCCTGGAACTCCGCGTCGGCATCGGCCCCGGTCCCGGCGCTCTCTTTCGCGCCGCCCGGTTGTTTTCGCATTCGCGACCCCCTTCCGCCCTACCAGAGCACGAGGGGGTCGGGATGGGTTGCCTGCCCGCGTGCGGGAACGGCGAAGGCCCCGGCGCCTTCTGAGCGGCCAGGGCCTTCGCCGGGTTGTGGGCGGCGGTTAGAACGCGTCCGCCGGCACGTACGTCCCCCACACGTCGCGCAGCGCGTGGCTGACCTCGCCGCCGGTGGCCCGCGCGGCGAGGGCCTCCCGCATCGGGTACAGGACGTTCTCGGTGTCGGTCTCGGCGGCGCGCTTCATCTCGTCGAGGGCCTTGGTGACGGCGACGTTGTCGCGCTCGGCGCGCAGCTTGGTGAGGCGCGCGGCCTGCTGGGCCTCGATCGCGGGGTCGACGCGGAGCGGCTCGTAGGGCTCCTCGACGTCGATCGTGTACTTGTTGACGCCGACGACCGTGCGCTTGCCGCTGTCGATCTCCTGGGCGATCTGGTAGGCGGAGCGCTCGATCTCCTGCTTCTGGAAGCCGGCCTCGATGCCGGCGACGGCGCCGCCGAAGTCCTCGACGCGGGCCATCAGCTCCAGCGCGGCGGTCTCGACCTCGTCGGTGAGGGCCTCGATGGCATAGGAGCCGGCGAACGGGTCGACGGTCTTGGTGACGTCGGACTCGTAGGCGATGACCTGCTGGGTGCGCAGGGCGAGGCGGGCCGCCTTCTCGGTGGGGAGGGCGATGGCCTCGTCGAAGGAGTTGGTGTGCAGCGACTGGGTTCCGCCGAGCACCGCCCCGAGGCCCTGGAGGGCGACGCGGACCAGATTCACCTCGGGCTGCTGGGCGGTGAGCTGCACCCCGGCGGTCTGGGTGTGGAAGCGCAGCATCATCGACTTGGGGTTCTCGGCCCCGAACTCGTCCCGCATCACCCGCGCCCAGATCCGCCGGGCCGCGCGGAACTTCGCCACCTCCTCCAGCAGCGTGGTGCGCGCCACGAAGAAGAAGGACAGGCGCGGCGCGAAGTCGTCGACGTCCAGCCCGGACGCGACGGCGGCGCGCACGTACTCGATGCCGTTGGCCAGCGTGAACGCGATCTCCTGCGCGGGCGTGGCCCCGGCCTCGGCCATGTGGTAGCCGCTGATGGAGATGGTGTTCCACTTGGGGATCTCACGGTGGCAGTACTGGAAGACGTTCGACACCAGCCGCAGCGACGGCTTCGGCGGGAAGATGTACGTCCCGCGCGCGATGTACTCCTTCAGGATGTCGTTCTGGATGGTGCCGGTGAGCTTGCCGCTCGGCACCCCCTGCTCCTCGCCCACCAGCTGGTACATCAGCAGCAGCACGGACCCCGGGGCGTTGATCGTCATCGACGTCGACACCTCCCCCAGCGGAATGCCGTCGAACAGCACCCGCATGTCCTCCACCGAGTCGATGGCGACCCCGACCTTGCCCACCTCCCCGGCGGCTATCGCCTCATCCGAGTCGTATCCCATCTGCGTGGGCAGGTCGAAGGCCACCGAGAGCCCCATCGTCCCGGCGTTGATCAGCTGGTGGTACCGCCGATTCGACTCGGCCGCCGTCCCGAACCCGGCGTACTGCCGCATCGTCCACGGCTTCCCGGTGTACATCGACGGATACACACCCCGCGTGAAGGGAAAGCCCCCCGGCTCCCCCAGCTTCTCCGCCGGATCCCAACCGCTCAGCGCGGACGGGCCGTACACAGGCTCGATCGGCAGGCCGGACTCGCTCAGCGATGACACGTTCGGGCTCCTTAAAGGCTCCGGGGCTCGCGGCAGAGGGGTACGCGGCCTCCTGTCCGCAGGGTATTCCGTCCGCCTTGAAGCCACCAACGGGCTGGGTTGAGGCGTGCGTCACTCGGCGTGACGAGCGAAGTCCCGACGCCGCACTCCTTCGGCGAACCGCGGGACGGACTTCGCCAGTACGGTCAACAGCCCGTCCAGTGTCCTCGGCTCCCGACGGTGCTGCTCGACCTTCGCGGTCAGAGTCTCCAAGACCACGCCTGGAGATGTCTCCAGCAGCTCCACCAGGTACTCGTCCGGGTGCAGCACTCGTGCTCCGGTCTCGGGAACCAGCCTCGGGAAGTCCTTCAGGTTGGTCGTGACCAGGACTTCGGCTTCGGAATGGACGGTGGCGGCGAGAACGTGCCGGTCCTTCCAGTGGTTGGCCATATCGCCGACCCGGTGCTCGAAGCCGACGACGACGGAGTCACCGAACGCCCCTCGCAGAGCCGACAGCAACCGGCCGGCTGATTCTCGTCCGACCACCGGTTCGAGATTGCGACGCAGTTCGTCCAGAACCAGCTCCGACCACAGCGGACCGAACACGTCGGCCTCGGCCAGCCGCAGCAGCACGTCTCGCAACGTCGCGGGGTACAGGACGCAGGTGTCCAAGAACGCGGTCTGCATGATGTCAGCGCAGGTGCTTCATCGGGTGGTCGTCCGTCGACGCCCCGGCCTCCTCGTCTATGCGCAGCATCTCTTCGATCCCGGCACGCCGCTTCTGTCCACGCCGCTCGCGGTAGGCGAGGACGGACTCCCGGGAGACCCGGCGGTGCACTGAGGGACGTGTGTATTCGATCTCGCCGTCCTCGGCGAGCCTGACCACCGTGGGGCGGGAGATCCCCAGCAGCTCAGCAGCCTCTCCGGTGGACAGGTCCTTGGGCAGCGAGGCGATCACGACCGCGCCGGTGTCGCGCATTATCCCCAGGACCGACCGTAGCGCGGCGTTCACTTCGGACGGCAGTTCGGACGGCAGCGGCTCCCCTGCGTCGAGCAGCGCCGCCAGGGCTCGCAACGCCTCGCCGTGGTCGGGCTCCGGGAAAACCGTGGTGCGCTCCAGCATTTCGGTCACACCTCCATCATGCTTCGTTTTCGTTTGAAACGAAACACTCGGAGCCGCTTCCTACGCCATACCAGTGACGGCCCACCCCTACCGATACCGCACCGGCAGCGACTTGATCCCGTTGATCCACGCCGACCGCAGCCGCCGCACGTCACCGTCCGGCGCCAGGCCCGGGGCGAGCTCGGCCAGGGTGTCGAACATCAGGTTGATCTCCATCTTCGCCAGGTTCGCGCCCAGGCAGTAGTGCGGGCCGCCGCCGCCGAAGCCCAGGTGGGGGTTCGGGTCGCGGCTGATGTCGAACGTGTGCGGGTCGGGGATCACGGTCTCGTCGTAGTTCGCCGAGGAGTACAGCATCACGACGCGCTGGCCGGCCTTCACCTCGACGTCGCCGACGGAGGTGTCGGCCAGGGCCGTGCGCTGGAAGGAGATGATCGGGGTCGCCCAGCGGACGATCTCGTCGGCGGCGGTCTTCGGGCGGGACGTCTTGTACAGCTCCCACTGGGCCGGGTTGTCGAAGAAGGCGCGCATGCCGTGGGTGATGGCGTTGCGGGTGGTCTCGTTGCCGGCGACGACGAGCATCAGGACGAAGAAGCCGAACTCGTCGTCGTTCAGCTTGCCGAAGCCGTCGCCGCGGTCGGCCTCGATGAGCTTCGTGACGATGTCGTCCTCGGGGTGCTCGCGGCGTTGGGCGGCCAGGCCCATCGCGTACATCAGCAGCTCGATGGAGGCGTTCTTGCCGTCCTCCTCGCTGACGTTCAGGTCCGGGTCGTCGTAGCCGGTCATGGTGTTCGACCAGGTGAACAGCTTCCAGCGGTCCTCCTGGGGCACGCCGATCAGGTCCGCGATCGCCTGCAGCGGGAGCTCGCCGGCCAGGTCGGTGACGAAGTCGCCGCCGCCCTTGGCGACCGCCTCGGCGACGATGCGGCGGGTGCGGTCCTTCAGGACCGACTCCAGGGCGTTGATCGACCGGGGCGTGAAGCCGCGCTGGACGATGTTCCGCATCTTGGTGTGGTCCGGGGCGTCGGCGTTCAGCATGATGACCTTCTGCATGTCCAGGTCGGCACGCGTCACCTGCGGCCCGTAGCGGACCAGCGCCGTGTTCGGGGAGGAGCCGAACAGCTCGGGGTGGGTCGAGACGTACTTCACGTCCGCGTGGCGCGAGGCCACCCAGTACCCCTCGTCGCCGAACGGCTGCCGGGAGCCGGGGGTGGCGCACCACCACAGCCTCGCGGTGCGGCGCAGCTCGGCGAACTCCTCGAACGGCATCCGCTCCTCGTAGAGGTCCGGATCGGTGAAGTCCCGGTCGACCGGGATCGCGGGCTTGGTCGAGACAGACATGCGGCGCCTCCCGGCCGTGGGTTCTGACGGACTGTCAGCTACGGATCGAAGGGCACGGTAATAACGCGTTCTAGTTTTCGCAATAGCCATCCGCGGCGAGCCGCCCGCTCCCAGCCCGCCCTCTGCCGCGCGCCGCTGACCGGCGAATTTAAGCCAACGAATTCGTTGGCAAATCCCTCACGAGGGCGAACGCGCCCCCTTCGGCGCCGGAGCCCTGAGGAGTTGGTCACACTCGGCTTGCGAGTCCGTTTTGTCCACTTGATGATCGTTAGCATGACCGCTGGCACCGAAGCCTGTCCGCATGTCAAGACGGCGCACGGTAACGGTAGCCGTCTCGTCAGCTACTTCTCCTGAGAGGCTGGGCATGGCAAGCGGAGCAAAGGGCGCCAGGGGCACCCTCTACCGCGGCCGGGAAGGCATGTGGAGCTGGGTGGCGCAGCGCGTCACGGGCGTCCTGGTGTTCTTCTTCCTGTTCGCACACGTGCTCGACACGGCCCTGGTCCGCGTCAGTCCGCATACCTACGACCAGGTCATCGGCACCTACAAGAACCCGATCGTGAACCTCCTCGAGGTCGGGCTGGTCGGCGCCGTCATGTTCCACGCGTTCAACGGCCTGCGGCTGATCGCCGTGGACTTCTGGAGCAAGGGGCCGAAGTACCAGCGGCAGCTGCTCTGGATCGTCGTCGGCGTCTGGGCCGTGCTGATGATCGGCTTCCTGGAGCCGATGATGCAGCACACCTTCCACGAGTGGTTCGGGTGGTGATCCGCTAAATGTCCTCGCACGTCGCACTCGAGCCGCCGCGCACCGGCAATCCGGGCCGTTCGCAGCGCGTCCGCACCCGCAAGGGCCCGGGCAAGGTCACCCGGGGCAACTTCGAGCTCTACTCCTGGCTGTTCATGCGGGCCTCCGGCGTCCTGCTGGTCTTCCTGGTCCTCGGCCACCTGTTCATCATGATGGTGACCGACGGCGGCGTGGAGAAGATCGGCTTCGCCTTCGTCGCCGGCCGCTGGGCCTCGCCGTGGTGGCAGTTCTGGGACCTGCTCCAGCTCTGGCTGGCCATGCTGCACGGCACCAACGGCATGCGCACGGTCATCAACGACTACGCCGACAAGGACCGCACCCGCGCGATCCTCAAGGGGCTGCTCTACACGGCGGCCGTGCTGACGGTCTTCCTCGGCACCCTGGTCATCTTCACGTTCGACCCGAACATCAAGGGCTAGGCACGCGCATGGCACCCCAGATCCACACTTACGACACGATCATCGTCGGCGCCGGCGGCGCGGGCATGCGCGCGGCCCTGGAGGCCTCCAAGCGCAGCCGGACGGCCGTGCTGACGAAGCTCTACCCGACCCGCTCCCACACCGGCGCGGCGCAGGGCGGCATGTGCGCCGCCCTGGCCAACGTCGAGGACGACAACTGGGAGTGGCACACCTACGACACGGTCAAGGGCGGCGACTACCTGGTCGACCAGGACGCCGCCGAGATCATGTGCAAGGAGGCGATCGACGCCGTCCTGGACCTGGAGAAGATGGGCCTGCCCTTCTCCCGGACCCCCGAGGGCAAGATCGACCAGCGGCGCTTCGGCGGGCACACCAAGGAGCACGGCAAGGCTCCGGTGCACCGCTCCTGCTACGCCGCCGACCGCACCGGCCACATGATCCTGCAGACGCTGTACCAGAACTGCGTCAAGCAGGACGTCGAGTTCTACAACGAGTTCTACGTCCTGGACCTGCTCCTGCACACGGACGCGGACGGCACCAAGCACGCGGCCGGCGTCGTGGCCCTGGAGCTGGCCACCGGTGAGATCCACATCTTCCGCGGCAAGGCGGTCATCCTGGCCACCGGCGGCTTCGGCAAGGTCTTCAAGACCACCTCGAACGCCCACACCCTGACCGGCGACGGCATGGGCATCGTGTGGCGCCGCGGGCTGCCGCTGGAGGACATGGAGTTCTACCAGTTCCACCCGACCGGCCTGGCGGGCCTGGGCATCCTGCTCACCGAGGGCGCCCGCGGCGAGGGCGGCATCCTGCGCAACGCCGACGGCGAGCGCTTCATGGAGCGCTACGCCCCGACCATCAAGGACCTGGCGCCCCGCGACATCGTCGCGCGCTCCATGGTGCTGGAGGTCCGCGACGGGCGTGGCGCGGGCCCCAACAAGGACTACGTCTACCTGGACCTGACGCACCTGCCGGCCGAGCAGATCGAGGAGAAGCTGCCGGACATCACCGAGTTCGCCCGCACCTACCTCGGCGTGGAGCCGACCACGGAGCTGGTGCCGGTGTACCCGACGGCGCACTACGCGATGGGCGGCGTGCCGACCAACGTCGCCGGCGAGGTGCTCGCCGACAACGACACCGTCGTCAAGGGCCTGTACGCGGCCGGCGAGGTGGCCTGCGTGTCGGTGCACGGCTCCAACCGCCTGGGCACCAACTCGCTGCTGGACATCAACGTCTTCGGGCGCCGGGCCGGCATCAACGCCGCCGAGTACACCGAGCACGCCGAGCTCCAGCCGCTGCCGCCGGAGCCCGAGCAGGCCGTGGTCTCGATGGTCGAGGGGCTCCGCACCTCCACCGGCCACGAGCGGGTCGCCCAGCTCCGGGCCGAGCTGCAGACCACGATGGACCAGAACGCCGGCGTGTACCGCAACGACGAGACGCTCGCGCAGGCCGAGAAGGACGTCAAGGAACTGCAGCGCCGGTACCAGAACGTCGCGGTCCAGGACAAGGGCAAGCGGTTCAACACCGACCTGCTGGAGGCCGTCGAGCTGGGCTTCCTGCTGGACCTGGCCGAGATCCTCGTGCTCGGCGCCCGCAACCGCACCGAGTCCCGCGGCGCCCAGGCCCGCGAGGACTACCCGACGCGGGACGACGTGAACTGGCAGAAGCACACGATGGCCTACCGGGAGAAGGACGGAAAGGGCGGGTACCAGATCCGCCTGGACTACAAGCCCGTCATCGTCACCCGTTACCAGCCGACGGAGCGTAAGTACTGATGAGCACCGCGACAGTGCAAGACAAGGTGGCGACCTCGGCCTCGGGCAAGGCCGGCGTGGAGCTGATGACCATCACGGTCCGCATCAAGCGCTACAACCCGGAGGTCGACAGCGAGCCGCGCTGGGTCGACTACCAGGTCACCGCCGACCCCACGGCGCGCATCCTGGACTCGCTGCACGCGATCAAGTGGGAGCAGGACGGCTCGCTGACCTTCCGCCGCTCCTGCGCCCACGGCGTGTGCGGCTCGGACGCGATGCGGATCAACGGCAAGAACCGGCTGGCGTGCAAGGCCCTGGTGAAGGACCTGAACCCGGCCAAGCCGATCACCGTCGAGCCGATCCAGGGCCTGCCGGTGCTCAAGGACCTCGTGGTCGACATGGAGCCGTTCTTCCAGGCCTACCGCGACGTCAAGCCGTTCCTGATCGCGCACGGCAACGAGCCCACGCGCGAGCGCATCCAGTCGCAGAAGGACCGCGACCGCTTCGACGACACCACCAAGTGCATCCTGTGCGCCGCGTGCACCACGTCGTGCCCGGTGTTCTGGACCGACGGGCAGTACTTCGGCCCGGCGGCGATCGTCAACGCACACCGGTTCATCTTCGACTCCCGCGACGACGCGGCGAACGAGCGCCTGGAGATCCTCAACGACCGCGAGGGCGTGTGGCGCTGCCGGACCACGTTCAACTGCACCGAGGCGTGCCCGCGCGGGATCCAGATCACGCAGGCGATCGCCGAGGTGAAGCGGGCGCTGATCACCCGCAGGGTGATCTGACGCGGGCGGTGATCTGACCCGAATGGTGGTGCGGCGGCCCGCTGGAGGTGACTCCGGCGGGCCGTCCGCCGTTAGGGCGGCATGACTATCTCTATCGTGCGCCGTGCCGGAGCCGCCGCGGCCGCCGCGCTGCTGTCCGGGGCCGTGGCGGCCGCCGGAGCTCCGAGCGCCGCGGCCGCTTCCTTCCACGTCATCGGCGGCTTCCACCTGAAGCGGGTGCAGAGCATCGACGGCAGGACGGAGACCGCACTGCTGCTGTGCGAGTCCAGCTCCTTCGGCGCCAGGCCGGGGAGGATCCACGGGTTCGGGAATCTGAAGGACCCGACCGCGGCCTGTGCGGAGCTGGCCGCGGCGCACGGCGACTTCGCGGCGCTGGACGTCCACCCGACCTGGCTGGCGCCGATGCTGATGGCCCCGGTGCACGTCGAGGCGCACGGGACGTGGAAGGGCGCCGAGGTCCACTACGCCCACGACTTCCCCAACAACGGCGCCCTGGCCAAGCAGTCCGGAGACGTGTTCGCGTTCTGACCCGCGGGGCGGCGTCAGCCCCGCCGCTTCCCGATCCGCTCGTTCTCCTCGGCGATCGCCCGCTCGACGGCGGCGCGGTCGTCGGGGTCCAGCGGGCTGAACACCACGGCCGCGCCCGGGAGCGCGCTGTTGCCGGGCGCGGCCCGCAGGCCGTCGAGCAGGATGGCGACCAGGCGGTCGGTCAGCAGGTCCGGGTCGACGGTCGGCGGGTAGTTCGGGCGGCTCATCGAGAGCATGCCCGCGAGCATCTGGATCTCCAGGAAGCCGACGTCGCCGCGCAGCTCCCCCGCGTCCTGGGCGGCCTGGTAGACGCCCTCGACGGCGGTGACGGCCGCGCGCATCGCGGCGGCGACGCCCGGCTCGTCGATCAGGTCCAGCCGCTCCCGGAAGATGACCGGCAGCGCGGGGCCGATGCCGAGGCCGGCGACCGCCCGGACGAGGCGCTCCCAGGCCGGCCGGGCTCCGTGGGCGGCCTCGTCCGCCGCCTCGGCGGTGCGCACCGCGTCGGTCATGCTCTCGAAGATGTCGACGATGACGCCGCGCAGCAGCGCGTCCCGGTCCGGGAAGCGCCGGTACAACGTGCCGATGCCGACGCCCGCCCGCTTGGCGATCTTGTCGAGGGCGACGGACGTGCCCTCCTCGACGAAGACCTCGCGCGCCGCCTCCAGCAGCGCGCGGCGGTTGTCCTCTGCATCGGCTCGCATGGCGCGCAGCGTAGTGCCCGGGACGGAAGGGACGAAAATCCACGCGGCCCCGCGCCGCGGCCGCTTCGCCGGAAGGAGGGCCGCCGGCCCGGCGTCAGAGCCAGCCGCGCTGCTGCGCCGCCTGGACCGCCTCGGTGCGGTTCCGGGCGGCGGTCTTCTGGATGCAGGCCGACAGGTAGTTGCGGACCGTGCCCTCCGAGAGGTGCAGGCGGCCGGCGATGTCGGCGATGGTGGAGCCGTCGGCGGAGGCGGCGAGGACGTCGCGCTCGCGCGGGGTCAGCGGGTTCTCCCCGGCGGCCAGCGCGGCGGCGGCCAGGTCCGGGTCGATGACGCGCTCACCGCGCAGCACCTTGCGGATCGCGGCGACCAGCTCGGCCACCGGCGCGTCCTTGACCAGGAACGCCGACGCCCCCGATTCCATCGCTCGCCGCAGGAACCCGGGCCGGCCGAAGGTGGTGAGGATGACGATCTTCACGTCCGGCAGGGCCCGGTGCAGCGCGTCGGCCGCTTCCAGCCCGGTCATCCCCGGCATCTCGATGTCCAGGAGCGCGACCCGCACGCCGGCGGACTTCGCGGCGGCCACCACCTCGTCGCCGCGGCCCACCTCGGCGACCACGGCGAGGTCGTCCTCGAGGTTGAGCAGCGCCGCCAGGGCGCCGCGCACCATGGCCTGGTCCTCGGCCAGCAGCAGGCGCACGACGGGCGGCTCGGGCGGCTGGGGCGACTCGGGCGGCTGGGGCGACTCGGTCATGCGGGCCAACCTATCGTCGCCGGACGACGCCGCGCACGAGGAGACCGGCGCTGACCGGCCCGGAGCAGGGCGCCGAGTTCGACGGCGGATATCAGCGATCGATCAGGATCCGAGTGCGGGCCCGGCCCGGCCCACCGCGGGTTCGCCGGCCCGTCAGACTCCGCCGCGGCCGGTACGCAGCGCGGCGCCGTGCGCCCGCTCCAGCCGGGCCGCGGTCGGGCCGCGGCCAGTCAGACTGGCGCCGCGGCCACCAACCGGAAGTCCCCGTCCGGCCCTCCGACCGCCAGCCGCCCCCCGACCGCGTCGAGCCGCTCCCGCAGGCCCGCCAGCCCGTTCCCCCCGAACTCCTCCACCGTTCCGGCCGTGGCGGCCAGCCCTCGCCCGTTGTTCCGCACGGTGAGCACCGCCTCCCCTCGCGCGCGCTCCAGCGCCACGCTGACGCGCGTCGCGCCGCTGTGGCGGATCACGTTCGTGACCGCCTCGCGCAGGCTCCACGCCAGGGCGGCCTCGCAATCCGGGTCGAACTCGCCGGTGGCGGCGGCGACCGCCTGGTCGGCCTCCAGCTTGATGCCCGCCGCCTCCAGCGCGGTGGCGGCCGACGCCACCTCGACGGCCAGGGTCGCGCGGCGGTAGCCGCTGACCGCCTCACGGATGTCCGTGAGCGTCTGCCGGGAGACCTGTTCGATCTCCTCGACCTCCTTCAGCGCGGCGTCCAGGCGCGGGAGCGGGGTGTCGGCGGCCGCCTCGCGGACCTTGTGCATCATGCGCTGGGCCAGCTCGGCCTTCAGTGTGATCATCGACAGCGAGTGGCCTGTCAGGTCGTGCAGGTCGCGGGCCATGCGCAGCCGCTCCTCGCTGACGGCCAGGTGGGCCACCGCCGCGCGGGCCTCCCGCAGCTGGCCGATGACCAGGGCCAGCTGGCGGATGCCGATGGTGGACATGCCGGCGAAGAACGTCGGCAGGGCCAGCTCCAGCCAGTCGGTGGAGGTGGCGCCCGGGGCCAGCACCACGCACAGCGTCATCAGGGCGAACACGATCAGCACGCCCCGGAGCGCTCTTCTCCCCTCCAGTGGAAGAGCCAGTCCGGTGCCGGTGCCGACGTAGACCCACATCCCGGCCAGGTCGGAGTTGATGCAGGTGCAGGTGACGAACGCGATCACGCCCATCCCGAACAGCACCGGCCGCGCCATCCGCGGCGTCCGCATCGGCGTGCCCAGCTCGCCGTACCGCGGGTAGACCGCGTACGACAGCAGTCCGTAGCACCCGACGAACACCCCGGCGACCACGTAGTTCAGCAGCTTCCACTGCGGTGTGTGGGTTGAGTGGACCACTTTCACCAGCGGATCCACCATGTAGACCAGCCAGATCGCTGCGAACAGCCACTTGTAACGCCCCGGCTGGCCCACCTTCGGCGTCGTCATGTCGATGGCCGGGTCCAAGAACTCCGTCCGCGCGCCCACGTCCACCGCCTCCTCGCCTCAGGCCCGGTCCGTCACCGATCCCCCGCCCCTGATCGCGGGGACGGGGGATCCGCCGATCATGTCACTGTTCCTTGGCCGACCGGTACGACAGGACGGCGAGTCCGGCGAACAGCGCGCCCCAGGCCAGCACGATCCCGACCGAGGTCATCGAGACCTTGCCGGTGGCGATGATGTCGGTGCCGAGCTTGTGCGCCTGGTAGGTCGGGAACCACTTCCCGATCTTGTCCAGCAGGCCCTCCAGCGGGAACCACAGGCCGCCGAGGATGGCCATCGGGAAGAACACCAGCATCACGGCCGGCTGCGCGGTCTCCGGGTCGAAGCGGTAGCCGATCGCCACCGCCAGCGAGACGAACACCACCGAGGCGGCCCACAGCAGCACCGCGATGGCGGGCCACTTCCAGGCGTCCATGTGCACGTGGAACAGCGTGGCGCCGAGCAGGAACACCACCAGCACCGACGGGATGGTGGTGACCAGCGAGGTCACGATCTTGCTGAACACGTAGCCCCCGCCCGGCAGCGGGGTCAGGCGCAGCTGCCGCGTCCACCCGGTCTTGCGCTCGGTGGCGATCCGGATCGAGTTGTTCATCAGCGCGCCGGCCATCGCCCCGTACGTGGCCATGGCCAGCATGTAGTAGGCCTTGAACTCGACCCCGGAGGTGTCCTTGGTGCTGTTGCCGACCGCCAGATACAGCACCGCCGGCATGGCGATCGCGAAGATCAGGAACCGGGTGTTGCGGATCACCCGCAGCACGTCCAGCTTCGTCAGCGTCATGGTCGCGCTCATCGGGCCGCCTCCAGGCTCTGCGTCTCGGTGCCCCCGGCGACGCCGCCGGCGTGGCCGTTGTCCTCGGCGGTGATCGCCAGGAACGCCTGCTCCAGGCCCAGCGCCTGGATCTCGATGTCAGCCGGCCGGTACCCGGCGTCCAGCAGCGCGTACAGCGTGGCGTCCGAGTCGGACGTCTGCAGCCGCACGATGTCCGCCTGCCGTTCCACGTGCACCAGGTTCGGCAGCCGGTGCAGCACCGCGTCCTGCACCCCCGGCAGCCGGAACGACAACCGCTTGGCGCCGGCGCTGGCCTTGATCTCCGCGGCCGTGCCGTCGGCCAGCAGCCGCCCCTTGTTGATGACGATGACCCGCTCGGCGAACTGGTCCGCCTCGTCGAGGTAGTGGGTGGCGAACAGCACGGTCTTGCCCTCCAGCGCCCGCTCCCGCATGGTCGCCCAGAACGCCTGCCGGTTCTCCACGTCCATACCGGTCGTCGGCTCGTCCAGCACGATCAGCGGACTGTCCCCGATGATCGCCATCGCGAACTGCACCCGCTGCTGCTGCCCCCCGGACAGCTTGTCCACCCGGCGGTCGGCCAGATCGGCGATGTTGGCCCGCTTCAGCGCCTCGGACACCGGGATCGGCCGCGGGTGCAGCTTCGCCCACAGCTGCACCTGCTCCCGGACCGTCACCTCGCTCATCAGCCCGCCGGACTGGAGCATCGCCCCGACCCGGCCGTGCTTGATGGCCTGGGCCGCGGTCCCGCCGAACAGCGCCACCCGCCCCGAGTCGGGCCGGCTCAGCCCCAGCAGCATGTTCAGCGAGGTGGACTTCCCTGCGCCGTTCGGCCCCAGGAAGGCGATGGTCTGCCCGGCGCCCATCGTCATGGTGAGGCCGTTCACGGCGTGCACCGGGCCCTGCGGCGAGGCGAAGGTCTTGCTCACGTTCTCGAACTCGACTACCGCCCCGTCCGGGCTTCGAGTGTCTCGTGGCATCTCAGGTGTTCCTTCTGGTGTGGTCGATCGTTCCCCTTCGTCATCCATGACACCAGCGCGACCTGCGCCGGAACCATTGCGAAACCTCGTGAACCGGGCATGACACCTGTCATGCCCGGGGACGTGACTACTGCGCGAGCACCGCCCGGTACAGCTCGCTGACGTGCGCGGCCTGCTCGGCGACCCCGTACCGCTCCAGCGTGCCCGGCGGCGTCGACCGGTCCACCGGGCTCAGCCCCGCGGCCTCGCGGATGGCGGCGGCGAACGCGTCCGGCCGCGAGGGCACCCGCGCGGCCCGCTGCCCCAGGCCGGCTAAACCGTCCAGGGCCGGCGAGTCGGCGTACACCGCCGGCAGCCCGCAGGCCACGGCCTCCAACGGCGCCAGCCCGAACGTCTCCGACGGCGACGGCGAGGCGAACACGTCCATCGCCGAGAGCAGGTCCCGGATCTCCAGCACCCCGCCGCCGACGTCCCCGGCGAAGTGCGCGCGCCCGGGCAGCAGGGCGGCGGCCAGCCGCTGCAGCCGCGCCCGGTCCGGCCCGGCGCCGACGATCAGCAGGATCGCGCCCTCGATCCGGCTGGCGGCGTCGATCAGCACCTCGAAGTGCTTGTCCGGGTCCAGCCGCCCGACGCCGCCGATCACGAACGCCTCGGAGTCCACCCCGAGCATCTTGCGGACCAGGATCCGGGCGTCGGCGTCGAACCGGAACTCCCGGGCGTCGATGCCGTTCTCGATCACCTCGACCCGGTCGATCCGCCAGGCCCGCAGGTAGTCCGCGACCGCCTGCGACACGGCGATCGTCACCCGCCCCATGCGCTCGGAGGCGCGGTAGAGCGCCCGGACGCTCAGCAGGTCCTTGGGCTTGCCCTCGATCTTGGTGCGGCCCAGCGAGTGCTCGGTGGCGACGATGGCCCGCACGCCGGCCATCCGCGCGGCCAGCCGGCCGTACAGGTGCGCCCGGTACAGGTGGGTGTGCACGAGGTCGAAGCCGCCCTCGCGGATCAGTGTGACCAGGTGCATCAGCGACGCCATGTCCCGGTTCGACGGCATGCGCAGGTCGTGGACCCGGAACCCGTCGGCGCGGATCCGCTCGCCGACGAGCCCGCCCTCGGTCAGGCACGCCACCTCGCAGTCCTCGGGCAGATGAGGCAGCAGCGTGGCCAGCTGGCGCTCCGCGCCGCCGGAGGCCAGGCCGGTGATGACGTGCAGGACTTTGGTCATGCGGGACCGCCTTCCTTCTCCCGCACGCCGGGTGCGCGGATCCGGCGGCCGGCCCGGGTCCGCCGTCGCGGGCGCCGACGCGGGGACGGGCCGAGGTCGTGGGTCCGGGCCGCAGGATCCGGGGATGCGGGGGCGCGTGCCGCCGCACGCGCAGGAGGGGCTCGCGGGGCCGTCGCGGGCTCGCCGATGGTGCGAACATCCGGGTCCGGGGCGCCGGTTGAACGCGGCCCGGCAGCGGGGTTCGCCGGAGGCTGGTCGGGGGCAGGACAGGGGGCCCGGTTAAGCCGGGCTCGCTGCCGTGCGCACACGCCGAATCGTCGAGCAATGCCCTCGGTTCCCCCCAGGATCCGCCGTCGGCCGTCCCCATAGCGGGATACTAAGAGCCCTCTTTTAATGTGACAACGGCCCCGGCGGGCGACAGGGCCGCTTCGTCCGTTGTTCTGCCCATGTCAACCGATCCACACCGGCCGCGACCGGCTTCGGAGCAGGTGGCGCGGGCCGCCCGCCGGACCACGCCGGGGCGCCGGCCGAGCCGCCCGCGACCGCCGCTCATCCCGGTCTCAGTGCTTTGACGCCGGAGCGCCCAGCAGACCGCCCAGCAGCGATCCGTCCCAGCCGGCCGACGGTGTCGTCGTCGGACCGCCCGAGGTCGCGCCGCCGGTCGGCGTCCCGCCCCGGGTCGGCACGGGGCTGCCGGGCCCCCCGGCCGTCCCGCCGGCCTGGCTTCCGGTGGGCTGGTTCGGCACCGACGTCCCGCCGCCGGTCTGCGCGCCGCCGGCCGTCCCCCCGGCCGGCGCCGAGCCGGTCGGGGCACCGCCCGCGCCGGTGCCGCAGACCACCCGGTCCTGCGCGGCGTAGGAGGTGTGGAAGACCTGGCGGACCGGGTCCTGGCCGGCCTTGCCGAGGATGCGCGTGACGTCGACCTGGAAGCCGGGGACGCCGTCGTTCGGGACGCAGGACGCGCCCGAGCCGGTCGTCGTCCGCGGCGGTACCGGCGCGTAGTGCGGCGACATCTCGGTCTGCACCGAGTCATAGGCCTTCTGTCCCAGGACCGCGACCGTCACGGCGTTGTCGGTGGTGCTGGTCCACAGGTACAGCGGGGCGCCGGAGTCGTTCTGGAACTTCAGGTCCACGTCCGGGAACGCCACCGCGGCCTCCATCCCGGGCGGGAAGTGGTCGGCGACCGTGGCGTGCGGGTGGTGCTCGACGTCCTTCAGCCCGGCCAGGTACTCCGCGTTGAACAGCGCGGTGGCGACGAGCGAGGTGCCGGCGCCGGCGTCCTGGGATCCGGCGGTTCCGGCGGTTCCAGCGGTTCCAGCGGTGCCAGTCGGCGCCTCGCTCCGGTCCGTCACCGCCGGCACGAAGCCGTTGGCCACTGTGCGCGGGCCGAGCACCTGGTTCAGGCTGAAGGTCTGGCCGGGCTGTACGATCCGGCCGCGCAGCAGGTCGGCGGCGTGCTTGACGTTGGCGGTGCGCGGCGCGGCGGCGGCGAAGGGCGCGGTGTAGGTGCCCATCACGTCCCGGATCCCCAGCGCCCGCGCGGCGTCCGTGGTCAGCGCGGGCGGCAGCGGCCCGATCGGCACCGCGGCCACCCGCTGCGCGGCGGAGGTCTTGGTCAGCACCGGGATCACGGCGTTCTGGATCGCCAGGGGTGCGAAGCCGACGCCGTTCTTGCCGGGGATCAGGACCGGCTTGCCGCCGCTCACGGTGAACGCCGCCTCGGTCGGCGGCTGCTCCAGTCTGGCCAGCGCGTCGTGGTCGATCTCGCCGCGCATCGCGGCGCCGTCCAGCTTGGGGATGAGGCCGCCGCGGCCGTCGGGCACGATCGCGAGGTAGCGGCCCAGCACGGCCGGCTTGTAGGTGGTCTTGATGCCGCCCGTGACCAAGGTGACCGGCCCGGACATGGCGGGCCGCGCCAGGTCCTGCATGGCCTGCGCGACCACGGCCGGGGTGACGGTCGGCTGGACGTCGTGCACGATCAGGGCGACCGGCGCCGCGGGGAAGCCGCCGGAAGTCCGGGGCCTGGCGACAGGACTCTGATGCGCTCCGGCCGGCCCCGGTCCGCTCCGGTCCGGGATCGCGTCACCGACCAAGGCCATCGCCGGACCGGTCGCGTCCGAGGCGCCGAGCGCCGACGGCGGACCGCCGCGCCCCAGCGCCGCCACGTGCAGCGAGGCCACCCCGTCGTCGAAGGCGTCGGCGACCGCGGACACCGCCGCGTCCAGGTCCACCTGCCGTCCGGGGCGCGGCGCGATCGGCGTCGGCACCCCGCCGGGGAACGTCACGGCGCCGTCGATCATCGCCTTGTCGAAGCCGGCGGTGACCGTGGCGAGCGCGGCGCGCAGCGTGGCACGGTCCACCGTCACCCGCAGCGGCACGTCGCGGCTCCTGCCGACGAGCGCCGACAGCGCCACCGCCGGGTCGTCCCGGCCGGACGCGGCGGCGGCCACGGTCCCGGCGTAGTCGACGTGCAGGCCGGAGGATTCCGGCGCCAGCTGGAACGTGACGCCGTCGGCGGTCAGGGTCATCGGCGCGGACAGCTTCGGGGCCAGCGCCGCGGCCAGCTTCGCCTCGGCGGTGGCGCGCGACAGCCCGCCGATGGCGACGCCGTCCACGACCGTCCCCTTGGGCACCTGGCCCTCCAGCGCGAGCGCGGCCGCGTACACGCCGCCGCACGCCAGCGCGCCGACCACCGCCGACACCAGCAGCAGGCGGCCGCGGCGACGGCCGGCGAGCCGGGTGCGGTGGTGGTCGGGATGGTGGTCGGCCCAGTGCTCGGTGGGCAGGACCGCGGTGTCGTCGTCACGCGGCGGGGCCTGGCGCGGCACCGTCCCGGAGGCGGGCGCGTGGGTCGCAGCGCTCTGCCGCGGCGGCGGCGCGGTCTGCGGGCCGGTCCGCGGCGGCGGCACGGGCCGGGGCGTCACCCCCGAAGTCGCGATGCGGCGGAAGTCGGCCGCCGAGAAGGCCGCGGCGCCCATCGGCACCAGCGACTCGGTCGCCGGGTCGTAGAACGACGACTCGCCGGAGGAGTCGTGGAAGATGCCGCCGAGGTAGCGCATCCCGACCGGGCTGCGGCGCGCGGCGTCGTAACCGGGGAACTGCGTCGGCACGCCGTACCGGCCGGCCGGCGGCGCGGACGCGGCGTGCTGGCCGGGAACCGCACCGGCCTGCGGCGCCTCGGCGCGGGGTGCGGCGCCCGCCGGCGCGGCACCGGTCGCGCGCTGCGCCTCCAGCTCGCGGCCGATGGCGTCGAAGTCCCCGAAGAACTGCTCGACGGTGTCGGACAGCAGGTCCGCCTCAGCCCGGCTGGCCAGGTCCGGCGGCACCGAGGCGGTGAGCCGCGCGGAGCGCTGCGCGACCAGCCCGCCGCCGAACGCCGCCCCGGGCATCGGCACGACCATGGTCGCCGTGGTCAGGGCCAGCACGTCCCCGGGCAGCGCGTTCGGCCGCGCCTTGCTCACCTTGTGCAGCATCTGCGACGCCTCGACGACCGTCTCGATCGGCGCGTCCGAGCGCAGGGTGGTGGCCGGGACCGGTGGCGAGTCCGGAAGCTTGATCCGCAACAGGGCGCTGGCCTGCTCGGCCGGGACGACACGCAGCGGTCCCTCGGTCGGCCCCCACTGCGGTTCGCCCCCAGGGCCCCCGGGACCGCCGGGGTTGCCAGGGTTGCCGGGATTACCAGGGTTGCCACGGCTACCGGAACGCCCGGGACGGCTCGGGCCCCCCGCTCCACCCGGAGCTCCCGCGCCACCGCCTTCCGATCCGGGGCCGGAAGCGCCGCGGGGCCCGAGCCCGGCCGCCTCCCGGCCGTCCGAGTAGCGCGGCCCCGGCACCCCGCCGCCCCCGCCGAATCCCCCCGGCTCCCCGAAGCCGCCCTGCGCGATCCCCGTGCCGTAGTCGAGTCCGGCGCCGTAGCCGAGCCCGGTGCCGGCGTCCCGGAAAGCGGACGCGTCGTGGGCGCCGGTCGAGCCCGGCGCGGTGGCGGCGCCGAACGCCGGCTCGCCGGCGACCGGCGGCACCTCGTCGCGGAACAGCGGCTCACCGCCGAATCCGTAGTCGGGGGCCTGGTCGGGATCGACGTCCCGCGCCGGGCGTCGGAGAAACTCGTCGTTCAAAATCGGTCGCCTCTGTCAAGGTCGGTCGCGCAGGGCCATCGGGCAGGGCCTACTAGCTGTGCCATCTAGCAGCGCGCCACCGGCCACCGAGAGTGTTGCTCTGATCACAGTACTGTGATCTGCGGTGGTCACAGGGGCGTACGGGTGACATTGCCATGGCCATGCGGCGCTGACCCGCCGGAATCCGGGCAGGCTTCACCCGATCGAGCGAGGTGTGTTCCGCTTGAGTTCCGGTGCCGTCCCCGGATCAGGGGACGGAGATCAGCGCACCCGGTCCACCGGCCGGTTCGCCGCGGCGCGGGCGATCCGGTCGGTCAGCTGCCACTGGTAGACGACCACGCCGACGCCGAAGGCGACGACCAATCCGCCGTAGACGAAGATCTGGGCCGCGGTGTCGTTCGCGAGGATCACGTCCCCGGCGTTGCCGGCGCCGAACATCAGCAGCCCCACCACGGCCAGCCAGCCGCCCGCCGCGGCGCCCACCGCCCGCGGCCGGCGCAGCACCTTCCCCGCGACCAGCAGCAGTGCGGCGAACAGCGCGAGGCCGATCACGGCGCCCAGCGGGAACGCGAAGCCCGCCGAGCCGCCGGTGCCGGAAAGCGGGTCCCCGGCGTCCAGCAGCTTCGGCCCGGACCCGCCGATGCGGACGGTGTAGCCCTGGACCATCGTGCCGATCAGGCCGACGATCAGGCCCGCCCCGCCGAGCCCGCAGAGCAGGAGCACACGGCCCGGACCGCCGGGACCGTCGGCACCGCCGGAACCGTCGGCACCGCCGGAACCGCCGGAACCGCCGGAACCGCCGGCTCCAGGCCCGTCCCCGCCGACGCCGAACCGTCCGGCCAAGACCAGTCCGACCGCACCGACCAGGCCGGCGAGCACGATGATCCCGCCGACCCAGGCCTCCACGACACCCGACACGTCCATCGCCCCGATCAGCCCTGCCCGGTCTCGAGACCGGCGAACAGGTCCTTCTCGAGTTCGCTGTCGGACCGCTCGGCGTCACCCTTCACGATCTGGAAGTACTCGTGCGCCATGAACTCCATGCCGATGGCGTTCGACAGCGCGAAGAAGCCCTCCTCCATGGAGATCTGCGTCGGGTAGGCCCGCATCCCCTCGCGCTTGTTCTCGGTGTGGGCGCTGCCGTCGATGCACGTCGTCACCAGCGCGTCGTCGGTGCCGAAGGGCAGGTCGTCGACGGAGTCCACGGCCAGGAAGCCACTGGTGTCACCGGCCTCCTTCATCATCCGGATGCCCTCGGCCAGCACGCGCTTGGGCACCGCGGTCCAGTAGATCTTCGCGATCTCCCAGGCGGCGCCGAGCTCCGGCGCGTGGGCGGGGTCGGCGGCGAGCTCCGCGGCGCGCATCGCCACGCGGTGCGCCTGGATGTGGTCGGGGTGGCCGTAACCGCCGTTCTCGTCGTAAGTGACCAGCACCTGCGGCCGGATCTCGCGCACCACCGCCACCAGGTGCGCGGCGGCCTCGTCGAGGTCGGCGTTCCAGAAGGCGCGCGGCTTGTCGTTGGCCGGCGTGCCCATCATCCCGGAGTCCCGGTACCGGCCGACGCCGCCGAGGAACCGGTGGTCGTCCACCCCGAGCGCGGTCATCGCGTTGGCCAGCTCGACCACCCGCACGTCGGCCAGCCGGTCCTCGCGGTCGGCGGCCAGGTGCGCCAGCTCCGGCACCAGGATCTCGCCCTCCTCGCCCGCGGTACAGGTGACCACGGTGACGTGCGCGCCCTCGGCGGCGTAGGCGGCCATCGTGGCGCCGGTGCCGATGACCTCGTCGTCCGGGTGGGCGTGGACCAGCAGCAGGCGCCGGGCCGCGGTGGGGGTCGCGGGCGGCGGGGACGCCTCCGACGGTGCAGTGGGGTTCGCGCTCATGACGTCAAGGGTACGCACTCCTCCCCCGCCGCTCCTGGAACAGCCCGGTAAGGGGCGATACGCATAGCATGACTGGCATGGCAGACACCCCCTCGTTCCCGCGGCACTCGGCCCGCACCCAGCGCTTCACCCTCGGCGTGCCGCGCGCGTTCAGCATCGCCCCGGACGGCTCCCGCATCGCGTTCCTGCGCGGCAAGCACGGCACGGACACCGCGACGTGCCTGTGGGTGCTGGACCCGGCCACCGGCGAGGAGCGGCTCGTCGCGGACCCGGTCGCGCTGCTCGGCGGGGCCGGCGAGGAGCTGACCGACGAGGAGAAGGCGCGGCGGGAGCGGTCGCGGCAGGGCGCGGCGGGCATCGTCGGCTTCGCCGTCGACACCGAGGTGCGGACCGCGGCGTTCGCGCTGTCCGGCCGGCTGTTCGTGGCCGACCTGACCGGCGGGACCGCGCCGGCGGTGCGCGAGCTGCCCGTCCCGGCCGGGGTGGCCGACCCGCGCCCGAACCCGGCGGGGACCCACGTGGCTTATGTGGCCGGGGGCGCGATGCGCGTCGTCGGGGTGGACGGCGGCGACGACCGCGCTCTGGCCGAGCCGGAGTCGGACACCGTCACCTACGGGCTGGCCGAGTTCATCGCCGCCGAGGAGATGGACCGGTTCCGCGGCTACTGGTGGGCGCCGGAGGGGGACCGGCTGTTCGCCGAGCGGGCCGACTCGGCGCCGATCCAGAGCTGGTACATCGCCGACCCGGCGAACCCCGGCCGGACGCCGGCGGAGGTGCGGTACCCGGCGGCGGGGACGGACAACGCGAAGGTCTCGGGCGTGGTGCTGGGGCTGGACGGCTCGCGGCAGGACGTGCACTGGGAGGCCGCGTCGCCGTACCTGACGGCGGTCCACTGGTCGTCCGCCGGGGATCCGGTGCTGGGGCTGATGAACCGCGAGCAGACGCGCGTCACCTACGCGCTGCTCGACCCGGACAGCGGCATGGTCACCATGCACAGCGAGGAGTCGGACCCGCGGTGGGTGGACATCTTCCCGGGCGTTCCGGCGTGGATCTCGGGACCGGACGACGGCGACGTGGAGTACTCGGCGTCGCTGGTCACGATCGGCGCGCGCGAGGGCGCGAACCGGCTCCTGCTCGACGGCGAGCCGCTGACGCCGCCGGAGCTGCAGGTCCGCGCGGTGCTGTCGGTGGGCGAGCACGGCGTGCAGTTCACCGCCTCCGCCGACGACCCGGCCGAGGTGCACGTGTTCCTGGCCTCCCGGGACGGCGTGGTGCGTCAGCTCACTGAGACGTTCGGCGTGCACTCCGCGGTGTTCGGGGCCGACCTGGCGGTGGTCAGCTCGGTGGTGTTCGCCGAGCCCGGCACCGTGTCCCGGGTGGTGCGGCTGGACGAGGACGGCGACCTGAAGGACCTGTGCACGGTGCGCAACGTCGCCGACGTGCCGGAGCTGAAGCTGAACGCGACGATGGTGCGGCTCGGAGGGCGGGCGCTGCGCGGCGTGCTGGTGCTGCCGAACGGGCACGTGGCGGGCACGAAGCTGCCGGTGCTGCTGGACCCGTATGGCGGCCCGCACGCGCAGCGCGCACTGGCCGCCCACAACAGCCACCTGGCCTCGCAGTGGCTGGCCGACCAGGGCTTCGCGGTGCTGGTGGTGGACGGCCGCGGCACCCCGGGCCGGGGCCCGGAGTGGGACCGCGCGATCCACCACGACTTCGCCGGGCCGACGCTGCAGGACCAGGTCGACGCGCTGCAAGCGGCCGCCGCCGAGAACGCCGACCTGGACCTGTCGCGGGTGGCGATCCGGGGCTGGTCCTACGGCGGCTACCTGTCGGCGCTGGCCGCGCTGCGCCGCCCGGACGTGTTCCACGCCGCGGTGGTCGGCGCGCCGGTGACCGACTGGCGCCTGTACGACACCTGCTACACCGAGCGCTACCTGGGGCACCCCGACTTCGAGGAGGAGGTGTACCGGCGGAACTCGATCGTGGTCGGGACCGAGCCCAGCGACTGGGCGCCGCAGCACCGGCCGATGATGGTGATCCACGGGCTGGCCGACGACAACGTAGTGGCCGCGCACACGCTGCGGCTGTCGTCCGCCCTGCTGGCGGCGGGGCGGCCGCACGAGATGCTGCCGCTGTCGGGGGTCACGCACATGACGCCGCAGGAAGTGGTGGCGGAGAACCTGATGCTGCTGCAGGTGGACTTCCTGAAGCGGACGCTGGGGTAGTCGCGGAGTGATCTCCGCCTAGCCCTCGCGGGGTAAACCCCGATGCGCCGCACCGGCTCGATAACGACTGGTGCGGCGCGTCTGCGCCGTCGGTAGCCTGGCGCTGATACCCACCGGGCGGGTGGAACAGAGGCTGGGGGCACCCATGGCAGACGGCGTACTCGACGGCCGCTACCGCTTGCGCACGTTGCTGGGCCGGGGCGGCATGGGCGAGGTCTGGCGCGCCCACGACACCCGCATCGGCCGCGAGGTGGCGGTGAAGATCGTGACCCGCGGCGGCCTCAGCGACGAGGCCCTGGCCCGCTTCGACCGCGAGGCCCGCATCGCCGGCAACGTCTCGGGCCCGTCCATCGTCACCGTGCACGACTACGGCCACGACGAGTACGGCGGCGAGACGGTGCCGTACCTGGTGATGGAACTGGTCGCCGGCCGCACCATCGCCGAACGCGTCCGCGCCGACGGGCCCCCGTCCCCCCGGACCGCCCTCACCTGGACCCTCCAGGTCTGCGAAGCCCTGACGATCGCCCACGCCGCCAACATCGTCCACCGCGACATCAAGCCGAGCAACGTGATGGTGACCGACTCCGGCGCCGTGAAGGTCCTCGACTTCGGCATAGCCCGCTTCATGGAGCACCAGCAGACCCGCACCGGCCTCACCGCCGCCGGCATGGTGATCGGCAGCGCGGAGTACATGTCCCCGGAGCAGGCGCAGGGCCACCGCGTCGATGCCCGGTCGGACCTGTACTCCCTGGGCTGTCTGCTCTTCTACACCCTGACGGGCCGCGCGCCGTTCGAAGCCGACTCCCCGGTGGGCCTGGCGTACCAGCACGTGAACAAGCAGGCCGAACCGCCGAGCCGGTACCGCATCGGCATCCCGCCCGGCGTCGACGGCCTGGCGCTGGAGCTGATGGCGAAGGACCCGGACGTACGTCCGGCCGACGCGCAGTCCGTGGGCGACCGGATCCGGCGGCTGCTGACGGCGGAGGAGAAGGCGGAACAGGCTCCGGGTGGCGGCGGCGCTGCCGCGGCGGCTGGGGCTGGGGCGGCGGGGATGGCGGCGGGGATGGCGGCGGGGGCGGGTGCCGGGCCGAGCGGGACTCTGGTCGGGCCGCCCGCGACGGGACAGACCGTGCCCGGGCAGCCGACCGGACAGACGCCCGTCGGCCAGACCGGCGCGACGCCCACGGGGCAACCGACTGGGCGAACCGGACCCGCTTCTGCAGGGCAGCCGGTCGGCGCCACCGGTTCGAGCGCCGCCGGGCAAACGGGAGCGGCTTCCACCGGGCAGCCGGTCGGCGCCACCGGGTCGACCGGCGCCGGGCAACCCATCGGCCAGCCCGGCCAGCCCGCTCCGGGTCAAACGGGCTCGACCGCCGCCGGTGCCTTCTCCGGATCGCCCGTCGCTCAGGCCGGCTCCCCGACCTCTGGCGCCCCCTCTGGTGGCCCGGCCAGCCGCGACACCGACTTCTGGATGCCCGGCCAGGACACCCAGGTCACCCAGGTCCGTCACTACCCCGGCGAGAGCGGGGGCCGCCCTCCGGGGCCACCTGTCTCCGCGACCGCCGGTCCGCCGGCCGAGGCGCCCCACTCGCGGCGCTGGTTCATCGCGGGGGCGACCGCCGTGGCGGTCAGCGGCGCGGGCGTCGGGGCGTGGCTGGCTCTCGGGGGGAAGTCGTCCGACAAGAACAACAGCGTCGGATTCAGTCAGGTCTCCGGCAACTCCTCCTCCGCGCCGCCGCCCAGCGGTTCGGCTTCCGCTTCCGACAAGGCGAGCGCTCCCAGCTCCAGCGCTGGCGGCTCCAGCTCCGCCGCCGCCAGTCCGAGCTCCAGCGCGTCGGGTGCCAGCAGCAGTACATCTTCGGCGCCGCACAACCCCACGCCCGTCTCCTCGCTCACCGGCCATGGCGACGACGTCCCCCACGTCGTCTTCCGTGCGGACAGTCAGCTGCTCGCCAGTTGCTCCTTCGACCACACCGCCAAGTTGTGGGACGTCTCCGATCCGACGAAGCCGCGGCTGCTCGGGACCTGCAAGAAGCACACCGACCAGGTGTGGAACGTCGCGATCAGCCCGGACGGCCACACGCTGGCGACGAGTTCGATGGACCAGACCGTGGTGCTGTGGGACATCCGGGATCCGAGCGCGCCGCAGGTCTCCGCGCAGGTGAACCTCGGCAACAAGCTGAACGGGGTCGCCTTCAGCCCCGATGGCGGGTACCTGGCCGTCGGGACGTGGGGAGGTACCACGCGGCTGATCGACCTGAGCCGGCCGACGGATCCGAAGGGCCAGTACACGCTGTCCGGGCACACCGGCCTGGTGTACGGCGTCGCCTACAGTCCCGACGGGGCCACGCTGGCGACGGGCTCGTTCGACAAGTCGGTGCGGTTGTGGGACGTGAGCACCCCTTCCGCGGCCAAGCCGCTCGGCTCGTCCACCGCCCACAAGGACCGCGTCTTCGATCTCGCGTTCCACCCCTCCAAACCCCTGCTGGCCGTCGGTTCGGCCGATCACTCGCTGATCCTGTTCGACACGTCGGACCTGATGAATCCGGTCGTGGTGAAGAACCTCGGCGAGGATGAAGAAGTCACCGGCGTCGCCTTCAGCCCGGACGGCGACACGGTCGCCAACGGCACTGGCAAGAGCGCGCAGATCCTCCTGGCCGACGTCACCACGCCCGCCGCGCCCCACGTTTTCGATCCGCTCACGGGGCATAAGGGCTACACCTACGGCGTGGCGTTCAGCCCGGACGGCCGACTGCTCGCCAGCGGCTCGGAGGACCACACCATCCGCTTGTGGCGGTTCTGACGGCGGTTCAACCTGTCCGGGTGACCGCGCGTCTACCTGACGTCATCACCCGGGAAGGTGGGTCGCATGAACCGTATTTCCGCATTGACCGTAGCCGGAGCCCTCGCAGCCGTCGCCTTGGCGGCCGGGTGTTCGAGCGCTGCGAGCAAGAACGCGCCCGGATCGCAGGGTTCGACGACGTCCGTCGGCAGCACCAGCGCCTCCGACACGACCGGCACAGCGGGCGCCACCGGCACCCCGGGCTCGCCGACGTCCTCCACGCCCGCCAACCCCGGCAGCACGACCTCGAGCGCCCCCGCCTCCTCCCCCGGCGCCGCCCCGACCCACGCGGCGGGCACCAAGTGCACGGCCACCGAGATGCCCTCCGGCACCTGGAAGCTGGTCGAGGGCGGTAACGGCGCGGGCCACGTCGCCGCCGACATCGCCCTCCAGAACACCTCGACGCACTCCTGCACCGTCGCCGGCTACCCGGCGATCTCGATGCTCGCCTCCGACGAGCACCCGCTCCCGACCAACGTGGTCCACTTCCCGGCCGCGGTCACCACGCTGACCGTCGCGCCCGGCGGCTGGATCCACTCGGAGATCCGCTACTCCCCGAACGTCCCCGGCCCAGGCGAGCCCACCACCGGCAACTGCGAACCGGAGACCGTGCACGCGCTGGCCCAGTTGCCGGGCGACTCGGCGTGGGCGAAGGTGACGCTCCCCGATCCGACGACCGTGTGCGAGAAGGGCACGCTGCAGGCGAAGCCGTTCATGAGCGGCCCGTCGAGCCCGGTCGGAGGCTGACCAGGCGGAGCCGCGCCGGCACCGACACCGACACCGGCACCGGCACCGGCACCGGCCAGCGGAACAGGCGGAAGGGGCGCCGCGGAGACTTCCCGCGGCGGCCCTTCCGCCGTTCACATCCCGAGAGCCCGGGCGCTCAGCCCTTCGCCTTCGCCGCGCTGCCCCGCGAACGCCCGCGGATCTGCGCGCTCAGCTCCACCTTGCGGATCCGCACGGTGTCCGGCGTGACCTCCACGCACTCGTCCTCGCGGATGAACTCCAGCGCCTGCTCCAGCGACAGCTGCCGCGGCGGGATCAGCGTCTCCGTCACGTCCGAGGTGGACGAGCGCATGTTCGTGAGCTTCTTCTCCTTGGTGATGTTCACGTCCATGTCGTCGGAACGCGAGTTCTCACCGATGATCATTCCCTCGTAGACCTCGGTGGTGGGCTGCACGAACATCGTGCCGCGCTCCTGGAGGTTCATCATCGCGAACGGCGTGGCGTTGCCGGCGCGGTCCGCCACCAGCGAGCCCGAGGTGCGGGTGCGCAGCTCGCCGTACCAGGGCTCGTAGCCCTCGAACACCGCGTGCGCGATGCCGGTGCCGCGGGTCAGGGTCAGGAACTCGGTGCGGAAGCCGATCAGGCCGCGGGAGGGGACGACGAACTCCATGCGGACCCAGCCGGTGCCGTGGTTCGTCATGGTCTCCATGCGGCCCTTGCGGTTGCCCTGGATCAGCTGCGTCACCGCGCCCAGGAACTCCTCGGGGGCGTCGATGGTGAGGCGCTCGACCGGCTCGTTCAGCTTGCCGTCGATGGTCTTGGTGACCACCTGCGGCTTGCCGACGGTCAGCTCGAAGCCCTCCCGGCGCATGGTCTCCACCAGGATGGCCAGCGCCAGCTCGCCGCGGCCCTGCACCTCCCAGGCGTCCGGGCGCTCGGTGGGCAGCACCCGCAGCGAGACGTTGCCGACAAGTTCGCGGTCCAGGCGGTCCTTCACCAGGCGCGCGGTCACCTTGGTGCCCTTGGTCGGGCCCCGGCCCACCAGCGGCGAGGTGTTGGTGCCGATGGTCATCGAGATGGCCGGCTCGTCCACGGTGATCAGCGGGAGCGGGCGCGGGTCCTCGGGGTCGGCCAGGGTGTCGCCGATCATGATCTCCGGGATGCCGGCGATCGCGATGATGTCGCCGGGGCCGGCCTGCTCGGCCGGCTTGCGCTCCAGCGCCTCGGTCATCAGCAGCTCGGTGATCTTGACCTTCTCGATCGTGCCGTCGTGCCGGCACCAGGCCACCTGCTGGCCCTTGCGGATCTCGCCCTGGTGCACCCGGCACAGCGCGATGCGGCCCAGGAAGTTGGACGCGTCCAGGTTGGTGACGTGCGCCTGCAGCGGCGCACCCTCGGTGTAGGCCGGCGCCGGGATGGTCTCCAGGATGGTCTTGAACAGCGGCAGCAGGTTGTCCGAGTCCAGCTCGCCGCCCTGGCCGTTGCCGGAGGAGCCGGGCACGGGCCGGGTCAGCGAGGCCTTGCCGTCGCGGGCGATGGCGTAGACGATCGGGAACTCGATCTGCTCCTCGGTGGCGTCCAGGTCCATGAACAGCTCGTAGGTCTCGTCCACCACCTCGGCGATGCGCGAGTCGGGGCGGTCCACCTTGTTGATGACCAGGATCACCGGCATCTTCGCGGCCAGCGCCTTGCGCAGCACGAACCGGGTCTGCGGCAGCGGGCCCTCGGAGGCGTCCACCAGCAGCACCACGCCGTCGACCATGGACAGGCCGCGCTCCACCTCGCCGCCGAAGTCGGCGTGCCCGGGGGTGTCGATGATGTTGATCACCACGTCCTCGCCCTCGGGGCCGCGGTAGTGCACCGCGGTGTTCTTGGCGAGGATCGTGATGCCCTTCTCACGTTCCAGGTCGTTGGAGTCCATGGCGCGCTCGTCGACGTGCTGGTGCTCGCCGAACGCGCCCGACTGCCACAGCATCGCGTCGACCAGCGTCGTCTTGCCGTGGTCGACGTGCGCGACGATCGCCACGTTCCGGATGTTGTCGCGTGTGGGCATGCGGGAGCGCTCCTTGGCAGAAGGGGATACCTACCCATGGTACGGGGTCGGGAATCCTCCCGCTCACCCTCAGTGCGCGGCCCTGTGTGGCGCTGGTCGCACCGGCGGCGTGACGGCGGTCACGTCCCGGCCACCGGGAGCGCCGTCATCGTGGTCTGGGTGCTGGTCAGGACGCCGCCGGGCACCGCGAGCCAGCACGCGTCCAGCCCGTTGGAGAAACTCGGGTCGTCGTATTTCCAGCGCACCCTGCCGGTGGCGATGTCGACGGCGTAGAGCGTCCCGTTGCTGGTCATCCCGTACGCGTGGCCGTCCGCGGTCTGCAACGGCAGGGCGCCGAAATTGTCGAAGGTGTTGCCGGTCCCCGTCGGCGGCAGGACCGCCCACAGCATCTTCTGGGTCTTGGCGTCCGCCGCGTACATCCCGTGGCGGCCCAGCCCCAGCACGATGTCGCCGCCCGGCCCGGTGAGGACGGCCAGCAGCGTGTCGGGCACGCCCCCGCTTTTCGGCAGGTGCACCTCCCAGGCCAACTCGCCACTGGTGGGGTAGACGCCGAAGAAGCTGGGAGTCATCGAATTCTGCATGAACACATAGCGGTCGGCGGCGTAGCAGACCTGTTCCGGGTGATCAACCTCGTAGTCGCTGCCGTTCTCGGTGTGGTGCTTCCACACTTGGGAACCGTCCTTGAGCGCGAGGGTGTAGACGGTGAAGTCCGGGTTGTCCGCGGCCCCGCCCACGACCATCACCTGGGTGCCGATGCTCGGGATCAGCAGATTCTTGTACTCCGGGCCGGTCTGGGACCACAGGGTCTTGCCGGTGGCCCGGTCCAGGGCCCACACGAAGTCCGCGTTTTTCCCCATGTCGGCGCTGCCGACCACGAACACCGCCGAGCCGAGGACCCCACGGATCGACGGGGCCAGCCATTTCTTGTCCGGCAGCGGCACATTCCACTTGGTTTTGCCGGTCGTGGTGTCCAGCGCCGCGATGTTCGAGATGGTGTCTTCTCCCCCCACCACCAGGAAGACCAGGCCGTCGGCGGTGGCGCCCAGCCCCGCCCCGGCCCCGCCGATCAGGTCCTTGTTCTGCCACACCTGTTTGCCCGCGCGGTCCACGGCGACGATTCCCGTGTCGACCTTGCCGAGGATCGCCAAGCCGTTCGCGTACGCCATGGTGTTGACTCTGTCTGAGCCGTCGACTGGCTGGGTCCACAGCGGCTGGGCGGCCGGACCGTCCAGGACGCCCGGTTTCCCGGCCGGCGCCGGGAGCGGGCCCGGCGGGACCCAGGGCTTGGTGACACCGGTCACGGTCGACGGCGTGGTCTCGGCCGGCAGGCTCGGGGTTTCGAAGGCTGTGTCGGAGGGGGTAGCCGAGGCACCGTCGGTGGCACTCGTCCCCGACGACGAGGCGTCGCCCGGGGTCGCGGCGGCGCCGGACGCCGTGGCGGAGCCCGAGGGCGACGGCGAGGTCGGCCCGGACCCGCCCGGATCGGCCGAGGGGTGCTTGCCGCCGCCGGAAAGGGCGGCCGCGATACCGCCGCCGGCCACGACCACCGCTGCGCCGCCGGCCAGGGCGAGCAGGACTTTGCGACGGCCGGGGTCGGCCAGGGTCGGATCCGGCACCGTAGGTACGGCAGGCACCGTAGGCGCCGGGATGTCCGAGGGCGCCGGGAATCCCGGGGCCGCCGGAGACCCCGGCGGAACTCCCATCGGAAGGGGCGTCGCGGCGGTCGACGGATACGGGTCCGCCGGCCCCGAACCCGAACCGGACACCGAACCGGACGCCGAGCCAGGCCCCGACCCCGGCCACACCGGCGTCGCCACCGGCAGCGCCGCCGTCGGCCCGTTCGGATCGCCGTCGCCGCCGGCACCCGTGGTGATCACCGCTGCGGCCGCGTCGACGCCGGCCAGCACCGCCGCCGGCAACCACGCGCCGCCCTCGGTGGGCGGCGCCGTCCGCGCCACGAAGTCGATGATCTGCTGGGGCGTGGCCCGCGCCGCCGGGTCCTTGGCGAAGCAGGCCGCGACCATCTCCATCAGCGCCGCGGGCACTCCGCTCAGATCCGGCGTGCCGCTCGCGACCCGCTGCACCTGCTCCGGCGCCGGGCCCGAGCCGAACGGCGCGCGCCCCGTGGCCGCGTAGACCAAGGTGCCGCCGAGGGAGAACACGTCGCTGGCCGGCGTGACCTGCCGGCCCAGGGCCTGTTCCGGGGACATGAACGCGGGCGAGCCGACGATGGTCCCGGTCGCGGTGAGGCCGGCGGCGGCAGCGGCGTCGACGGCCGAGGCGATGCCGAAGTCGATGACGTGCGGCCCGTCGGCGGCCAGCAGCACGTTGCCCGGCTTCAGGTCGCGGTGGACCAGTCCGGCGGCGTGCACGCTCACCAGCGCTTCGGCGATCCCGGCGGCGAGCACGGACACCGTGCGCTCCGGCAGGGGCCCGTACGCCGCGACGGCCGCGGACAGCGGCACGCCGGGCACGAACGCGGTGGCCATCCACGGCGGGTCGGCGTCCGGGTCGGCGTCCACGACCGGCGCGGTGAAGGCCCCGCGGACCGATCGGGCCGCGGCCACCTCGGCGCGGAACCGCGCGCGGAAGCCGTCGTCGCGGGCCAGCTCCGCGATCACCACCTTCACCGCGACGGTCCGGCCGGCGCCCGACCGTCCCAGGTAGACCGCTCCCATCCCGCCGGCTCCGAGCCGGCCCAGGAGCGTGTACGGGCCGACTCGTTCCGGGTCGCCGGGTATGAGCTTTTCCATGGTGTGCCCCCATGTACTTCGGTAATAGTGCGATTCGGAGCGGATTCGCGGCGGAGGGTCACCTACCGGCCGCGTTCACGGCCGTGACCAGGCGGCCGGCCACCGCGTACAGCCGACCCCCGCCGGCGTCGAACATCAGCTGGCTGCCGGCTTGCCGCGGGTCGCTGTACTTCCAGCGAGCCTGTCCGGTGTCGGCTGCCAACGCCCAGATGTTCTGTCCGGTGTCGCCGACATAGACGTTCCCGTCGGCGGTCTTCATCGGGCTGGTGGTGCTGAAGGACTGGTTCGAGGCGGTCAGCTGGGCGATCCAGCGCGGCGTGCCGTTGGAGGCGTCGAGGGCGTACAGGTGTGAGAACCCTGCGACGTACACCGTCCGGCCGTCCGGCGAGGCGAGCGGCGCTCCGAACCGTTCGTCCGCCACGGCGCTCTTGAAGGTCCAGGCGTGGGCGCCGGTCTGGACGTCGGCGGCGATCAGCTGGTCGCTCCCATAGAAGAACTTGCCGGAGGCGTAGGCGAACTCAGTAGTGCCCGACGACAGGAACCCGTCGGTCTTCACCGTGTCCTTCCATCCGGCCGCGCCCTTCGCGGCCGCGTCGTGGACCTGGACTTGGAGGGTGGAGTCGTCCGGCTGGCTGCCCGCCAGCCAGTGCGTGCCGGTGGTCGGCACCAGGACGTTCACGATGTCCCGGCCGGCCACGCGCCAGAGCTGATTGCGCTTGGCGTCCAGGGCGGTCACGAAGCCGTGCCGGTCCGCGCCGGTCTCAGTACCTTCCATGCCGCTGAGATAAACGCCGTCGCCGACCGCCCACACCGTGTCCGTCAGACCGTCGGAGTCGGCCGGGGCGAAAGTCCAAGCGGCCTTGCCGACGGACGTGTCGATCGCCACGACCTCCGCGGCGAGGCTGCCCGCCGGGATCAGCACCGTGTAGACCATGCTCCCGCTCACCGTCGGCTGCGCGGCGGTGCCGAGCGTCGAGAAGTTCAGCGTGGCGAAGCGGGACTTGCCGTCCGGGCCGAGGAAGGTCACCTCGCTGCCGATGCAGACCGCGGTCTGCCCGGCGATCGCCAGCGACGCCACCTGGCTGGGCGCGGTGTGCGTCCACGCCGGCGCCGCGCTCGGCGCTTTCGCGACGTCCAGGACGGTGGTCGGCGGCGCGGCCGACGAGGAGGACGCCCCGGAGACGGGCTGGACCCCGGGCCCGGACGACGACCCGTGGCCGCCCGGTCCGCCGCTGGAACCGCTGGAACCGCTGCCGGCCAGCGCCGCCCAGGCCGCCGCCCCGCCGCCGAGCACCACGGCCGCCGCACCCGCCGCACCGAACACCACCCTGCGGCGCGCGATGCCGCCGGCGACGGTCCCCTGATCCGACACGGCGGATCGCGGATCCGCCATCGGCACGGTCGGATCGAGGGATCGGGCGGCGTCGCCGATCTCCCGGCTCCGGTCCCCGGGCACGGCACCCGCACCGGCGGCGCCCGGGTCCGGCACCGCGGCCGGAACCGGCAGAGCGTGGATCGCCTGCCCCGCGGCGACGATGTCCGCGGTGAGCGCCGGCGGCAGCCAGCTCCCGGCGGCCACCGCCGAGGCGCGCCGTTCGAGCTCCTCGACCAGCTGCCGCGGGGTCGGGCGGGCGCCGGGGTCCTTGGCCACGCAGGCCGTCACCAGGTCCGTGAGCGAGCCCGGCAGGGCGCTGAGGTCCGGCTCGGTGTTCGCCACCCGGTACAGCAGCACCGCCGGGCTGCCCTCGCCGAACGGCCCGCGGCCGCCGGCGGCGTAGACCAGCGTGGCGCCGAGGGAGAAGACGTCGGAGGCGGGGGTCAGCCGGTGCCCGAGGGCCTGCTCCGGCGACATGTAGCCGGGCGAGCCGATCACCGCGCCGGTCGCGGTCAGCCCCGACGTGCCCTCCACGGCCCGGGAGATGCCGAAGTCGATGACGTGCGGCCCGGTCGCGGCCAGCAGCACGTTCGCGGGCTTGAGGTCGCGGTGGATCAGCCCGGCCGCGTGGATCCCGGCCAGAGCCTCGGCGATCCCGGCCGCCAGCATCCGCAGCGCGGGCTCCGGCAACGGCCCCCGGCTCGCCACCGCCCGGTGCAGCGACACCCCGGGCACGAACGCGGTGGCCATCCACGGCATCGCGCCGTCCGGGTCGGCGTCCACCACCGGTGCGGTGAACGCCCCCGAGACCGCGCGCGCCGCGGCGACCTCCGAGCGGAAGCGGTCGCGGAACTCGCCGTCACGGGCCAGATCCGGCCGCACCACCTTGATCGCGACAGTGCGTCCGCCGACCGAGCGGCCCAGGTACACCGCGCCCATGCCGCCCGAGCCCAGACGGCCGAACAGCAGGTACGGCCCGGCCCGGCGCGGATCGGCGTCGTCGAGTGGTTCCACGCGTGTTCCTCCCCCGTGCCCACACCACCGTAGCTCGCAGAATCCTGTCAGGGCCCTGGCAAGTGCGCCAGTGCCCGTCACGCGGCGGGTGGGCACGGCCGGCGATCGCGCCGGTCACACCGCAGGTCACACGGCGGCAGCCGTGGCCGCCGTCTGCGCCGCGATGTCGGCGATCAGCACCGGCGGCAGCCACCCTTCGGCCAGCGGGCCCGGGCCGCGCCGGTCGATGAAGTCCAGCACCTGGCGCGCGGTGGCGCGGGCGTTGGGGTCCTTGGCCAGGCACCCGCCGATCAGTTCGGCCAGCGCCGGCGGCAGGAAGCCCAGGACCGGCGAGGCCTTCGCGAGCCGGCCCGCCATCTCGGCCGCGGGGCCGTCCCCGAAGGGCGGACGGCCGGTGGCGGCATAGTAGAGCGTGGAGCCGAGCGCGAACAGGTCGGCGGCGGAGGTCACGCTGCGGGCCTGCGTCTGCTCGGGGGCCAGGAACGCGGACGAAGCCGGAGCGTCCAGCGCGCGGGCCACGACGCTGCGCTCCATCAAGTGCAGCCGGTCCGGGGCCAGCAGCATCTTGCCGGGCGCCACCCCGCGGTGGACCATGCGGGCGCCGTGCACGATCAGCAGCGACACGGCGATCTCCCGGGCGACCGCGAACAGCACCGGCTCGGGCAGGGGGCCGCACTCGGCCACGGCCCGGGACAGCGGCACGCCGGCCACGAACGCGGTCGCCACCCACGGCGGCTCACCGTCCGGATCGGCGTTCAGGACCGGCGTGGTGGACATCCACGAGTACAGGCGGGCGCTGGCGACCTCGGCCCGGAGCCGCGCCCGGAAGGCGGGGTCCCCGGCCGGCTCGCCGCGCACCAGCTTCAGCGCCACCGAGCGGCCGGCCTCCGAGCGGGCCAGGTAGACGCTCCCCGTCGCCCCGTCGCCCAGCCTGGCCTGGAGGGCATAGCCGGCCACATGGCGCGGATCGTCGTCGCTCAGGTTCTCCATGGTCGTGCCCCGTTCCCCGTTCGGTGTCCCTCTTTCAGTGGAAACACCATCCCCGTCGGCGTTGTGAGGAGCATGATGCCAGGACCCTGCCGGTGGAGGGCAGCCCCGCGGAGCAGGCCTCGATCAGCCGCCGATAGGATGTGACGTAGATCACGTTTCCGCTACTCCGGGTGACGCGTTCTATGGAATCTGATGCGCAGTCCACTAGAGTTCGCGCAGCTCCACAGAGCTCTGCCAAGCCGGAAAACGCTCCACATCACCACAAGAGTTCCAAGACATCGCAAGACATCACAGTGTAAGAACATTGCCCGTCTGGGAGACGACAAGTCGATGGCGACTGACACCATCGCGCCCGGCCCCGAGGCCCCCGCCCCGCTGAGCCCGGCGCGCGCAAAGATCGAACAGAGGACGCTGCGCACAGACCGGTGGTGGCTCAGTCCGCTGCTGACGATGCTGGTGCTGGTCGCGTTCATCTTCTACGCAACATTCCGCGCGTTCCAGAACGCGGATTACTACGCGGACGGCCTCATCTCGCCGTTCTACAGCCCCTGCATCTCCACCAACTGCGTCCCGGACTCCCCGCTGGGCGGGTTCACGCCGTTCGGCGACTGGTGGAAGCTCTCGCCGGCGCTGCTCATCCTGATCTTCCCACTGGGCTTCCGGATGACGTGCTACTACTACCGCAAGGCCTACTACCGCGCCTTCTGGCAGTCGCCGCCGGCCTGCGCCGTGGCCGAGCCGCACGGGAAGTACAGCGGCGAGACCCGGTTCCCGCTGATCCTGAACAACGCGCACCGGTACTTCTTCTACGCGGGCCTGATCTTCAACGTGATCCTGACCTGGGACGGGATCCTGGCCTTCCGGAACGCCGACGGCGAGTGGGGCCACATGAGCCTCGGGACGCTGGTGCTGCTGGCGAACGCGACGCTGCTGTGGCTGTACTCGCTGTCGTGCCACTCGTGCCGCCACGCCATCGGCGGGCGGTTGAAGCACTTCTCCAAGCACCCCCTGCGCTACAAGGGGTGGACCCTGGTGTCGAAGCTGAACCACAAGCACATGCTCTTCGCGTGGATCTCGCTGTTCGGCGTGGCACTGACCGACGCCTACGTCGCGCTCGTCGCGAACGGCACGTTCAGCAACCCGACGTTCTTCTAAGGATCAGCGCAAATGACTGAGAACATCGAGCGCCACTCCTACGACGTGGTGGTGATCGGCGCCGGCGGTGCGGGGCTGCGGGCCGCGATCGAGGCCCGCCAGGCCGGCAAGCGCGTGGCCGTCATCAGCAAGTCGCTGTTCGGCAAGGCGCACACCGTGATGGCCGAGGGCGGCGCGGCCGCCGCCATGGGCAACGTGAACCCCAAGGACAACTGGCAGGTCCACTTCCGCGACACGATGCGCGGCGGGAAGTTCCTGAACCACTTCCGGATGGCCGAGCTGCACGCCAAGGAGGCTCCGGACCGGATCTGGGAGCTGGAGACCTGGGGCGCGCTGTTCGACCGCACCAAGGAAGGCAAGATCAGCCAGCGGAACTTCGGCGGGCA
This sequence comes from Catenulispora subtropica, assembly GCF_039531675.1. NCBI lineage: Bacteria > Bacillati > Actinomycetota > Actinomycetes > Catenulisporales > Catenulisporaceae > Catenulispora > Catenulispora subtropica. The sequence continues at coordinate 61,189 of NZ_BAAAQM010000018.1, read as the reverse complement.
CGAGTACCCGCGGCTGGCGCACGTCGGCGACCGGACCGGGCTGGAGCTGATCCGCACGCTGCAGCAGCGCGTGGTCGCGTTGCAGCAGGAGGACAAGGCACAGAACGGCGACTACGAGTCGCATCTTCGGGTGTTCGCCGAGACGACGATCGTCCGGCTGCTGAAGGACGCGCAGGGGCGGATCGCCGGCGCGATCGGCTACTACCGGGAGACCGGCCGGTTCGTCCTCTTCGAGGCCCCGGCGGTGATCCTGGCGACCGGCGGCATCGGCCGCAGCTACACGGTCACGTCGAACTCGTGGGAGTACACCGGCGACGGCCACGCGCTGGCCCTGCTCGCCGGCGCGACGCTGGTGAACATGGAGTTCATCCAGTTCCACCCGACCGGCATGGTCTGGCCGCCCTCGGTGAAGGGGATCCTGGTCACCGAGTCGGTGCGCGGTGACGGCGGGGTGCTGCGGAACTCCGAGGGCAAGCGCTTCATGTTCGACTACGTGCCGGACGTGTTCCGCAAGCAGTACGCGGAGACGGAAGAGGAAGCCGACCGCTGGTACACCGACCAGGAGAACAACCGGCGCCCTCCGGAGCTGCTGCCGCGGGACGAGGTCGCGCGGTCGATCAACGCCGAGGTCAAGGCCGGCCGCGGGACGCCCAACGGAGGTGTCTACCTGGACGTCTCCTCCCGCCTCCCGGCTGAGGAGATCCGGCGCCGGCTGCCCTCGATGTACCACCAGTTCAAGGAGCTGGCGGACGTCGACATCACGGCCCAGCCGATGGAGGTCGGGCCGACGTGTCACTACGTGATGGGTGGCGTCGAGGTCGATCCGGACACGCAGGGGACGAAGGTTCCCGGGCTGTACGCGGCCGGTGAGTGTGCGGGCGGGATGCACGGCTCCAACCGGCTCGGCGGCAACTCGCTGTCCGACCTGCTGGTGTTCGGCCGTCGCGCCGGCCTGCACGCCGCGGAGTACGTCGACTCCCTCGAAGCCCCGCCGGCGATCGTCGAAGCCGACGTCGACGCCGCGGTGGACGAGGCGCTGGCCCCGCTGAACAACTCCGACGGCGAGAACCCGTACACGCTGCACCACGACCTGCAGGTCACGATGAACACGCTGGTCGGCATCATCCGGAAGCCGGGCGAGGTCAGCGAGGCGCTGACCAAGCTCGAGGAGTTCAAGCCGCGGCATCACAAGGTGGGGTCGACTGGTGGACGGCGGTTCAATCCGGGATGGCACGTCGCTCTGGACCTGCGGAACATGCTGATCGTCAGCGAGTGCGTGGCGAAGGCGGCGCTGGAGCGCGAGGAGTCCCGGGGCGGGCACACCCGGGACGATTTCCCGACGATGTCCGCGAAGTGGCGGCAGGTGAACCTGATCTGCTCGCTGAACGAGGACGGGACCGGTGTGGATCTGAAGCACCAGCCGATTCCCACGGTGCGGCAGGACCTGCTGGAGCTGTTCGAGATCTCGGAGCTCAAGAAGTACTTCACAGACGAGGAGCTCGCGGGGCTAGGCGGCGGTGGGGACGCCGCGGCCGCCGAGGCTGAGGTCGTCGAGACTGAGGTCGTCGAGACTGAGGTCGTCGAGGGTGAGGCGGAGACCGCCGAGGTCAAGGCTGAGACCGGCGAAGCCGCAGCCGAGGCCGGTGAGGCCGCAGCTGAAGCGGGCGACACCGAGGCCGATGCTGAGGCTGAGGCTGAGGCTGAAGCTGAGTCCGAGCCGGCGATCCCCGAGCAGAAGTCCGAGTCCGCCGAGACCGCCGCCGAGGAGAAGTGACATGGGGTACAAGGGGAAGTTCAAGGTATGGCGCGGCGACGCCTCGGGCGGGGATCTGAATGACTTCGAGGTCGAGGTCAACGAGGGCGAGGTCGTCCTCGACGTGATCCACCGGCTCCAGGCCACCCAGGCCCCGGACATGGCGTGCCGGTGGAACTGCAAGGCCGGCAAGTGCGGGTCGTGCTCGGCGGAGATCAACGGGAAGCCGCGCCTGATGTGCATGACGCGGATGTCGACGTTCGAGGAGGACGAGACCGTCACGGTCACGCCGCTGCGGACGTTCCCGGTGATCAAGGACCTGGTCACAGACGTCGGCTTCAACTACGCCAAGGCCCGCGAGGTGAAGTCGTTCACCCCGCCGGCGGACCTCAAGCCCGGCGAGTACCGCATGCAGCAGGTCGACGTCGACCGGTCGCAGGAGTTCCGCAAGTGCATCGAGTGCTACCTGTGCCAGAACACCTGCCACGCGGTGCGCGACCACGAGGAGAACAAGGAGAACTTCGCCGGTCCGCGCTACCTGATGCGGGTCGCGGAGCTCGACATGCACCCGCTGGACACCGCCGACCGGCAGAAGGCCGCCCAGGAGGATCACGGGCTCGGGTACTGCAACATCACGAAGTGCTGCACCGAGGTCTGCCCCGAGCACATCCACATCACGGACAACGCGCTGATCCCGATGAAGGAGCGCGTGGTGGACCGGAAGTACGACCCGCTGGTGTGGCTGGGATCGAAGATCCGGCGGCGGTCGTCTTCGGATGCGTGAGCGGCTGAAGAACTGAAGTGAAGCGCATGGTGCCGCGGTCCTAGGACCGTGGCACCATGCGCTTGAGTGACGAGTCTGCGATAAAGGACTTATGTCTTCGACCCCCCAGAGGCTGCACCCGGAGCAAGTCGTCTCCTACCTTGAGCGGATCGGTGTGACCGGGCCCCTCGAGCCCGACGCGGAGTCCTTGCGCCGCTTGCACAGCGCACATCTGCACACGGTTCCCTTCGAGAACCTGAGCATCCATCTGGGCGAGGACATGTCGCTGGACGTCGGAGCGCTGTACGAGAAGATCGTGACGCGGCGCCGGGGCGGGTTCTGTTACGAGCTCAACGGGTTGTTCGCGGTGCTGCTGGAGTCCCTGGGCTATCGGGTGCGGCGGATGTCGGTGCGGACGTTCAGTCCGGACCACGGCTTCAGCCCGCCGGCCGACCACCTGGCCCTCCATGTCACGGACCAGGACGGCACCGCCTGGCTCACCGATGTCGGTTTCGGCCGCCACACCGAATATCCGCTCCGGTTCGACGACCGCGGCGAGCAGGCGGATCCCGGCGGCCTCTTCCGGATCACGGAGTACGAGGACGGCGAGCTCGACGTGCTGCGGGTGGGCGAACAGCAGTACCGGATCGATCCGCGGGCGCTGGCACTGAGCGATTTCAAGGTCGCGATGTGGTGGCAACGCACGTCGCCCGAGGCGCTGTTCACGCGGAACCTGATCTGCTCGGTGCTGACGGACGACGGCGGGCGGGTGTCGCTGAGCGGGCGGAGGCTGGTGACGACCGCCGCCGATCCGGCCGACCGGACCGAGAAGGAACTCGGGACCGACGGCGAGGTGCTGGCCGCGTACCGGGAGCTGTTCGGGATCGAGCTGGATCGCGTGCCCGAGGTCCGCAAGTCCACGTGATCCGCCAGGGCGGGTCAGGGTCTAGGCGAGCTCGAACCACACGATCTTGCCCCGCCCCGTGGTACGGGTCCCCCAACGGTTCGCCAGTTGGTTGACCAGCTGCAGGCCGCGTCCGCCCTCGTCGGTCTCCTGGGCGCGACGGACTTGGGGCACGACGTCCAGGCCGTCGCCGACCTCCACCAGGAGGCGGTCCGTCTTGAACATGTCGAGTGAGACCGGGGAGCGACCGTACCGCTGGGCGTTCGTCACCAGCTCGCTGACCAGCAACTCTGCCGTGTCACTGAGACTGGCCATGTTCCATTCGGTGAGTTTTTCCCGGACTTTGCGGCGGGCTTCCGAGACGGAGGACGGATGGACGTCCAGGTGCCAGTGGACCTTGCGGTCCGCGGGGATGGACTGGACCTGGGCCAGCAGGAGGGTCGCGTCGTCGGACGTGTCGCCCGTGATGCCCAGGACGTCCGTCACCGCGTCGCAGCACTCTTCCAAGGAGTCCGGCGGACAGTTCGCCAGCAAGGCCGCCATCACCCCGATTCCCTCGTCGATGTCGCGGCCCTTGTCCTCGACCATGCCGTCCGTGTAGAAGGCCAGGCGGGAGCCGTCGGGGATGTCGAATTCCTTGGTCTCGAAGACCCAGCTGCGGTAGGCGCCGCCGCCGACGCCCAGGGGCGGGGAGGGCGGCACGTCGAGCCCGCCCACGGTGCCGTCGGGAGCCATGAGCAGGGGGGGCGGATGGCCCGCGCGGGAGACGGCGAGTCTGCCGATGGCCGGGTCGTACACGGCGTAGATGCAGGTCGCCAGATGGTTCTCGGAGAGGGAGGCGCCGAGTTCGTCCAGTTGGTGCAGGACCTGGGCCGGTGAGAGGTCCAGGCCGGCGAGCGTGCGGGCGGCGGTGCGGAACTGTCCCATGATGCCCGCGGCGCGGACGCCGACGCCCATCACGTCGCCCACCACCAGGGCCACACGCGCTCCGGACAGCTGGATCACGTCGAACCAGTCGCCGCCCACCTCGGCGCCGACGGAGCCCGGGAGGTAGCGGTAGGCCACCTGGACGCCGGGCAGGCTCGGTATGCGCTGCGGCAGCAGGGCCCGCTGGAGCATCAGGGCCGTGGTGCGCTCCCGGAAGTACAGGCGGCCGTTGTCCATGGAGACGGCGGCGCGGGTGGTGATCTCCTCGGCGACTTCGATGTCCTCCGGTTCGAAGGGCGCGCTGTCAGGGTGGCGGTGGAAGTGCACCACGCCGAGGAGCGCTTCGCGGGCCCAGAGCGGCACCAGGATCGAGTCGCCGCCGGCGGGCTGCCAGAGCAGGGTGCCGTCGGTGGCGCGGATCGGCTCCTTCGCCACGGCGCTGATGCCGGCGGCCGAGTGCCAGGCCGCGCCGCCGAGCATGCGGTCGCTGATGTCCGGGTCGGTGGACCAGGCGCTGAAGCCTTCGGCGCGGACCGGATCGGTGATCGGGTCACGGCCCTGGTACACCAGCACGCGGCGGCGGCGGACGGGGGCCAGCCAGACCGGGCCGACGGGGCCGATGCGTTCGTCGAAGACCTCTTCCTTGATCTCGATCACGATCGCGTCGGCGAAGTCCGGGACCGCGACGTCGGCGAGTTCGCGGGCGGTCCGTTCCACGTCCAGGGCGGTGCCCATGCGGGAGCCGGCCTTGTTCACCAGGGCCAGGCGGCGGCGGGCGCCGGCGGCCGCGGCGGCGGCGCGGTGACGGTCGGTCACGTCCAGGATCAGGCCGGACAGCCCGATGACCTCGCCGTCCGGGCCGTGGAGGCGGTTGTAGCTGACGGACCAGACCCGTTCCTCTTCGGAGGCCGGGGTGAAACCGCCGTACTGCTCGTCGACGACCGGGACGCCGGTCTCCAGGACCTGGTCGGGGATCTCCTCCAGGCGGGGGTCGAGCTCCGGGAGGACTTCGCTGATGCGCTTGCCGATGTGCTCGGAGACCGGGACGCCGTTGATCCGCTCCAGCGCGCGGTTCAGGCGGATGTAGCGGCCCTCCTCGTCGAAGACCACCACGCCGACCGGGAACTGCTCGAACAGCGAGTCCAGGACGGCGCGGTCGCGGGTGATGCGGACCAGGTCCTCGGCCGAGTTGGCGTAGCCGAACACCAGGATGTGGTGCTGGTCGTCGCGCAGTCCCATGAGGTGCACGTCCACCGGGACGCCGGTGCCGTCCGGGGTGATCGCCTCCAGCTCGCCGCGGGCGTCGTCGCCGGAGCGGATGGCCTCGACCATGGCGTCGGCGGCTTCGGCGTCCTCGGGACGGAACATCGCGCGAAACGGCTTGCCGAGCATGGCGGTGCGGTCCCAGCCGAGCAGCTCCTCGGCGTTGAGGCGGTACTCGCGGATGGCGCCGTCGCCGTCGAGCATGAAGGTGGCCGAGCGGATGCGTTCGATGACACCGGCCATGCGGCCCAGATGGCGCTGCGCGTCGCCTTCGGAACCCTGCTCGAAGACCGAGGTGGTCATGGCCCAGCCGCCGCTGCGCCAGCCGGGGTTGTCCAGCCGCTCCCGGTGGGGCTGCTGCTCCTGCGGCTGGTCGGGCATGGACGGGTGTCGATTCTGTCGAAGGGGCCGGGTGACGGGCCCGGTTCTTCCGTGATCCTTCCCGGAAAGCCGCTTCCTCAAGCAGTTGATCCGACTTTCACACTATGAGAGCAGTCACAGCGTCCGCCGGGTTTGACCTGCTCACCAAGCGGTGGCGGCGAGCTCTTCGACGACGGGGATGTCGGGGGTCAGCCAGTCCAGATCCAGCAGGTTCCCGCGGGGCACCCAGGACAGCAGATCGTGGTCCTCCAGCGGACGGGGATCCGGCTGGTCCGGGAGCAGACGGGCCAGGTAGACGCGCAGAACCAGCCGGTCGTCGATGCGCGCGTCGGCGCCGACCCGGGCGCCGACCGCCACCTCGACGCCGAGCTCCTCCCGGCATTCGCGGACCACGGCCTCCGAATCGGTCTCGCCGGGCTCGACCTTGCCGCCGGGGAACTCCCACTTCCCGGCCAGACGGGGCGGGGCGGAACGGCGGGCGCAGAGCACGGTGTCGGCGCGGACGACGGCCGCGCCGACGACGATCACGCTGGTCTCGGTGGTCATTGTGCCGAGTCTAGGCGCGCTTGCGGGCCCAGCGGCCGGCGGACCGGGACAATGGGGGCATGCGTATTCTCGAGCAGGAGGAGATCCACCGGCGGCTCGCGGATCTGCCGGAGTGGACGGGCGGGGCCGAGGAGCTGACCCGGGTCTTCGCCGCCGGGGACTTCCCGGCGGCGATCGGGCTGGTGGACCGGGTGGCGGTGGCCGCCGAGGAGATGAACCACCACCCCGACATCGACATCCGCTGGCGGACGGTGCGGTTCCGGCTCTCCACGCACTCCGCCGGCGGCGTCACCGAGCTGGACCTGGAACTCGCCGGACGGATCGAGGCGCTGATCGGCGGGACGGCCGCGGCCGCCGCCGGCTAGCCGAAGATCGCGTTCGCGATCCACCACACCGCGGCGGCGCAGGCGCCGGCGCAGGGCAGCGTGAAGACCCAGGCGAAACCGATGTTGCGGGCCACGCCCCAGCGCACCGCCGAGCGGCGCTTCGTCGCGCCCACGCCCATGATCGACCCGGTGATGATCTGGGTGGTGGAGACCGGGGCCTTCCACACGAAGGCGGTGAAGTACAGGACGCCGGCCGCCACCGTCTCGGCCGCGAAGCCGCGCGGGGGGTCCAGTTCGATGACCTTGCGGCCCAGCGTGCGCATGATGCGCCAGCCGCCGGAGTAGGTGCCCAGCGAGATGGCCGCGGCGCTGCTGAACAGCACCCAGTTCGGGACGCCGGACTTGCTGGTGGCGTGACCGCCGGCGATCAGCGCCATCATGATCACGCCGATCGTCTTCTGCGCGTCCTGGATACCGTGGCCCAGGGCCATGGCGGCGGCGGACAGGGTCTGCGCCATCCGGAAGCCGCGGGAGACCCGGCCCGGGTGCGCCCGGCGGAAGGCCCACAGCAGGCCCACCATCAGGAAGTACGCCAGGACGAAGCCGACCACCGGGGAGGTGAACATCGGCAGGATGACCTTTTCCCAGACCCCGTGCCACTCCACGGTGATGCCGGCGGCCAGGCCGGCGCCGATCATGCCGCCGATCAGGGCGTGCGAGGAGGACGAGGGCAGGCCCAGCCACCAGGTCACCAGGTTCCACACCACCGCGCCGACCAGCAGCGAGAACACGATCACCAGACCGTCGGTGCCGGTCGGGGTCTTGATGATGCCCTTGGTGATGGTGGACGCCACGCCGCCGCCCAGCCGCAGACCGATGTAGGAGCCCAGGAGGTTCATCACCGCGGCCATGATCAGCGCGATCCGCGGGGTCAGCGCCCGGGTGGACACCGAGGTGGCGATGGCGTTCGCCGAGTCGTGGAAGCCGTTCGTGTAACTGAAGCCCAGGGCGACGACGATGACCGTCGCCAGGCCGAGCCAGGCCACTCAGGACTCCTTGACGACGATGGACTCGACCGTGTTCGCGACGTGCTCGAAGGCGTCGGCGGCGGCCTCCAGCGAGTCCACCACCTCCTTGAGCTTGAGCACGGTCAGCGCGTCGTACTCGCCGGAGAACAGGTGCGCCAGCAGCTTGCGGTAGGACTGGTCGGCGGCGTTCTCCAGCCGGTTGACCTCGATCCAGTACTCGGACAGGTCCTTCATGCCGCGCAGCTTGCGCATCGCCTGCGCGGTCAGCTCCGAGGCCCGCACCAGGGTGTCGACCTGCTCGGCCACGCCGCTCGGCAGGGTCTCGACGCCGTACAGGTTGACCAGGTCGACCGCTTCTTCCATCTCGTCCATGACGTCGTCCAGGGACGAGGCCAGGGCGTAGATGTCCTCCCGGTCGAAGGGCGTGATGAACGAGGAGTTCAGGGTGTTGTAGATCTTGTGCGTCGTCTCGTCGGCCACGTGCTCGGCGGCGCGCATCCGCTCGGCGATCTTGGAGCGCTCGCCGGCCGCGGACGGTCCCATCGCCCCGAGGAGCTCGGTCAGCAGGTTGGCGCCGACCACGAGATTGTCCGCCTGCTCGGCAAAAAGGTCGTAGAAGCTGGTCTCCCTGGGGGTCAGACGCAGTTTCACAGGAAGTCTCCGGGTCTTCAGTCGCCGTTAATCCGGCCGGGGGCTGATCGTCTTGGCTTGTTCGCCGCAAAGATGCTAGGTGCTCAACCTACCCAGCGCACAACCGGGCCACTAGCGTGGCCGCCGTGGCCGGGCCCGTTTCCCGCTCAGCGACGATCTCCACGCCCGAAGATGTGATCTTCGCCATCCTCGCCGGCCCCCTCCGACCCGTCGCGATCGACGGGTCCGGGACCGTTCAGCGCGCGCTGTCCGCGCCGGATCGGCCGGCGCTCGGAGCGCGGTTCGGGATGGCGATGAGATCCGGGCCGCCATACCGGATCCGGAGCATGGTTCGTCGAGTTCGGCGCTACGAGTTCGGCGCTACGAGTTCGGCGCTACGAGTCCGGCGCTACGGGTTCGGCGCTACGAGCCGGAGTCTCGAACCCGTTGCGGACGGTTCGCCGCGGACCGAGGTCACCGAGACCTGCGACCCGCGCCCGGCGCCGACACCGTGGCTGTCGGTGCGGACCGGTTTCCGCGCCGTGACGCGGCGGCTGCTAGGGAGCGGACTCTCCAGCGCCTGCGCTCGGCCGCCGAGTCGCAGGCCTGGCGGCCGGGCCGTTCTTGCCGGGCGTCAGGCCCAGCGCCTGGTCGATGACCGCCCAGTCCAGACGCTTGCCGGCGGTCGGGTGCGCGGCCACGGCCTGCAGCAGGTCTCCGTAGAGGGTGATCTCGTCCAGTGCCGTGGAGTCGATGGCGGTGGGCACGGCGCCGTAGCGGCCGTACGCCGAACCAGAGTCCTGCCGGTTGAGCATCATGGCTGAAATCACCGCCCGCCTCGGTCGTCGCGGCCCTTGGGTCCCCGACGGTGGAGCCTATTCCGCGACCGCGCGGCAGGGTATGGCCCAACAGGACTATTTGTGAGTGCCCGAAGGGCTAGAGGGGCGGGCCGACGGCGTGGGGGCGGCCGGGGCGACGGTCGGCGTGGCGACCGTGACCGGCGTCCCGAAGCCGAACAGCTCGGTGGCGGAGGTCACCTGCGCGACGGCCTTGGCCGGGCCGGGCATCGTGAAGGAGAACACGGCGACGAAGCGCCGCAGCCGGCCCTGCTCGTCGAGGTAGGCGTCGAACGGGACCTTCGTGGTGGTGAACGCGCGCGCGGCGTTGGCCAGCGCCTTCTTCGCGGCGGCCACGTCGGCGGCCGGGACGGCTTGTGCGGCGGGAGCCGCGGGGAGGGCCTGGCCGGCGGGCCGGGCGGGGGCCGCCGCCGGAGCGCCGGCCGGGGTCGGCGTCGACGCCGCCTGCTTCAGGTCCAGCGTGCCCTGGTAGTGCGCGACCGGGACGCCGCGGACCTGGTCCTGGCCGACGAACTTCACCCCGGGCTGGACGCCGGCCAGCATCGCGAACTCCAGCGCCGGGTCGGTGACGCCGCCGGAGACCAGGTTGCCGTCGGAGGACTTGGCGGCGTCGACCCGCGACCAGGGCTTGGCCGGCGTCGCGGCGTTCGAGGGGACCGAGCGCATGTAGAGCACGCCCGGGGTCAGCACCTCCTCCAGCCCGCCGTTGGCCAGCGTCAGGTCGATCTTGCCGGTCTGCCGGCCGAAGTCGTACTGGCCGGTGCCGTGCATCGTCGCGGTCTGCGCGGGCTGGGCCGGGGTCTTGCCCTGCGCGGGCGTCGCCGGGGTGGCCATGGTGAGCAGGGAGTCGACCTGCGCGGTGCCGGCCCGGTCGGTGGCGGGGCCGGCCGCGGTGACGGCGGCGACGGGCGTGGTGTGCAGATCCACTGTGCTGTGGCCCCGGCCGCCCGCGGCACCACCCGACGAGAACATGTTCATGGCGCTCACGGCGATCACGGCGAGTCCGCTGACCGAGGAGACCCCGATGGCGATACGGCGACGGTTCACGGATTCCCCCTGGCTGGGTCGCGAGGCGTGCGGTTCTCGGCTGCCCAACGAGCCCGGCCAGGACGGGTTACGTGAATCGGCGTGCGCGCCACCGGAATGGGCGACTCCCCCGCCGGGCGGAGGCTAGCGCGCGGCGTACTCCCGCAACGCCTCGGCGGTCTCCTCGTCCGCCGGGAAGAACGTCTCCAGCGTCAGCTCGGCCAGCGTCAGGTCGACCGCGGAGCCGAACACCGCGGTGGTGCTGAAGAAGCTCAGAACCCGGCCGTCGCGCCGGAAGCGGAACGGCACGACCACGCCGGCGTAGATGTCCGGCTCGGGGTCCGGCTCGGGGTGCGGATACGCCACACACTCCTTGAGCAGCTTGGTGAGTTCGGCGTCCCCGGAGGCCGCGGCGCGCCGGCTCAGCGCGCGCAGGAGGCGGTCCCGGGCCTCCCCGTGGTTCACGAGATGCGGGGCCAGGCCCTCCGGGTGCAGCGTGATCCGCACGGTGTTGCCGCCGCCGGCCAACAGCTGCGGGGAAACCATGTCGGTGAAAATCCCGACGGTCTTGTTGGCCTCGATGATGTTGGAGTGCTGGTCCAGCATCAGGGCCGGATACGGCAGGTGGCCGGTGAGCACGACGTCGATCGCGCGGCGCGCGGCCGCCATCTCCGGACTGGCCAGCGGCCGGGCCTTGAACTCCGGGGCGTAGCCGGCGGCCACCAACAGCTTGTTCCGGTCGCGCATCGGGATCTCCAGCTCGTCGGCCAGGCGCAGCACCATGTCGCGGCTGGGCTTGGCGCGGCCGGTCTCCATGAAGCTCAGGTGGCGCGTGGAGACGCCGCTGGCCGAGGACAGGTCGAGCTGGCTGACGTTGCGGGTGCGGCGCCAGGCCTTCAGCATCGTGCCGAAGTCGGCCGCCGGGGAACCCTTGACGGCGGGGCGGGGCGCGGCGAGGGTCGCGGTGCTCATGAACACCAATGTACGGAGCGCGGGCCCACTGTTCGATTGCCGCCGGGGCCGGACAGGACGATGCTTGGGGGATGGCGGCCAGGGGGGATGCGCGGCCGGCGGCCTCGGGAACGGTGCTGCACGGACGCGGACACGAGCTCGATACCATCAGGACCTTGATAGCGGCGGCGCGCGCCGGCACCGGCGGCGTGCTGGTCGTCGAGGGTGAGCCGGGCGCGGGCAAGAGCGCGCTGCTGGAGGCGGCCGCCGCGGTGGCGGCGGACTTCGAAGTGCTGCGCACGCGCGGGATCCAGTCGGAGGCGGAGCTCGCCTTCACCGGTCTGACCGAGCTGCTGGCCCCGCTGACGGAGCTGGCCGGCGGCCTGCCGCCGGAGCAGCACCGCACGCTGCGCACGGCGCTCGACGCCCGCGGCACCGCCGCGGTCGGACAGCTGCCGCTGGCGACGGCGGTGCTGGCGCTGCTGACCGCGGCCGAGCGCCGGCGCCCGGTGCTGGCGCTGGTCGACGACGCGCACTGGCTCGACGGCTCGTCGCTGGCGGCGGTGGGCTTCGTCGCGCGCCGGCTGGCGACGGCGCCGATCGCCCTGCTGGTGGCGCGGCGCGGCGCGGAGCCGAAGATCGGCGCGGCCGACGCGGTCGAGGTGCGGCTGCGCGGACTCGGCGCGGAGGCCGCGCGCGGGCTGCTGGCGGATCTCGGCGTGGAGGCGCGCGCCGGGGCCGCGAACCTCAGCGACCTCAGCGTCGAAGAGGAACCGCGGGACGACCCCGACGAGCGGCGCGAGGCGTCGAGTTCCCCGTCCTCCCCCCGCGAGCCGTGGCCGGCCGCGGCGCACCTGCGGCTCGCGGCGGACGAGTTCGACCGCCTGCTGGCCGAGACCCGCGGCAATCCGCTGGCGCTGATCGAGATGGCGCGGCTGGCGGCGTCCGGGGTGCTGGACCTGGCGACGCTGGCGGGCGGGCGCGAGCCGCTGCCGTCCGGCGTGCAACTGGCCGGGCTCTACCACGACCAGGTGACGACGCTGCCGGAACGGACCCGCCGCGCGCTGCTGACGGCCGCGGCGTCCTTCACCGGCGACGCGGCGCCGATCCAGGCCGCGCTGTTCGCGGCGCGCCTGGATCTCGGGGATCTGGCGCCGGCCGAGCAGGCGGGGTTCGTCGAGCTGACCGACGGCACGGTGCGCTTCGCGCATCCGCTGCTGCGCTCGGCGGTCTACCACGGGGCGGCCGACGCGGACGTGCGCGACGCCCACGACCGCTTGGCCGCCGCCCTGGCCGCCGCCGCGGGCCCCGCGGCACGCGAGCAGCGTGCCTGGCACCGCAGCTACGCCACCGACGGGCCGGACGCGGCGGCCGCGACCGCCCTCGCCGAGGTGGCCGCCGCCGCCGCCCGGCGCGGCGCTCCGACCGCGGCCCGGCAGGCGTATCAGCGGGCCGCGACCATCGCGCCGGACCCGACGCCGTATCTGATCGAGGCGGCGGTGTGCGCACGGGTGGAGGGCGACGTCGACGCGGCGCTCGACCTGCTGGACGCCGCCGAGGCGACCCTGGAGAAACAGACATCTGATATAGAGGTGCCGGCCGGACCGTCCGGCGCGCCGGCGACCGGTTCCGGCGTCCTCCACACGCGCATCCGCACCGAGCGGTCCCGTGTCGACCTCTCCCGCACCGACCCGGCGCGCCTCATGACCGATCTCGCCGCGGCCGCGGAGACCGCGCCCGATCCCGCGCACGCCGCCGACCTCACCGTCGCCGCCACCGCGGCCGCCGTCCTCGGCGCGCACTACGGCCAGGCACGCGCCCTGGCCGCGCTCGCCGTCGAGCGGGCCGTCCTGCCCGCCACGAAGGCCGCGGCCGCCGCCGTGTCCGAGCACGTGGCCCTCCTGCTCGGCGAGCCCGCGCCCGACGAGCAGGCGCCGCTGCCCGATCCCACCGACCTCGACATGCCGCTGGAGACGATCGTCTACCCGGCCTGGACCGCGGCCCTGCGCGGCGTCCCGCACCCGCGGCTCGCCCTGGCGCTCAAGGCCGCCCACGACGCCGGCGCCCGCTCCCGCCTGCCCGCGCTGCTGACCATGGCGGCCGAGCTGGACCAGCGCGCCGGGCACTGGGACGTGGCCCGCGGCCGGGCGCTGGCCGCCGCGGACCTCGGCGCCGACCTCGGCCAGCCGCTGTGGCCCGCGCTGGCGCTCGCCGTGGCCGCGCGGATCGCCGCCTACCGGGGCGACCGCGCGGATTTCGCCGATCTCGAGGCCCGCCTCGCCGCGCTCCCGCCGGTCCCCGCGGACCATCCCGCCGAGTTGGCCTTCCGCCACGCCCGCACCGTCCTGGTCCTCGACGAGGACCGCGAGGCGGCCGCTACGGAACTGCAAGCCATCGAGGACACACTCCACACCCACGGTGTCCGCCACCCGGCCTTCATCCCGGTCCGCGCCGACCTGGACGAGCTCCTCAACCGTGATCCCGAGCAGGATCGGCAGACGCCCGACCCGTTCCAGTCAGCGCGTCGCGACCTTCAGGCCGCACGCCGGCTCCGCGATCGCCGCCACCACGCCGAGGCACGGGCGCTGCTCGAACCGGCGCACGACACCTTCCGCCGTCTGCGGGCCCGCCGGTGGGAGGCGCTGTGCGAGGAAGAGCTCACGCACCTCGTCGCGGCCAAGACCCCGGAGCCCAAGGGCCTCACGCCGTACGAGACGCAGGTGGCGCGGCACGTCGGCGCCGGACGCACCAACAACGAGACCGCGGCCGCGCTGTACATCTCTCCGAAGACCGTGGAGTACCACCTGCGCAACCTCTACAAGAAGCTCGGCATCCGCTCCCGGACCGAGCTGGCGCGCATCGTCGCCACCTGGGAGGGCGACACCCGGTAGCTACATGGCCACCAGCGACACCCCGATGAAGTGCAGGGAGAACGCCGCGATCGTGAGCGTGTGGAACACCTCGTGGAACCCGAACCACCGCGGCGAGAAGTCCGGGCGCTTGGTGCCGTAGACCAGGGCGCCGAGCGAGTACAGCACGCCGCCGACGATCATCATCACCAGGATCGCGACGCCGCCGGCGTGCAGGAACTGCGGCAGGAAGAACACCGCGGCCCAGCCCAGTGCCACGTAGCACGGCGTGTAGATCCACCGTGGCGCCCCGAGCCAGAACACCCGGAACGCGATCCCCACCAGGGCGCCGCCCCAGACCACGGAGAGCAGGGCACGCTCAGCCGTCCCGTGCAGGAGCAGCACGGTGAAGGGCGTGTACGTCCCGGCGATGATCAGGAAGATGTTGGCGTGGTCCAGGCGCCGCAGGATCGCCTCGCCTCTCTGGCCCCAGTTGCCGCGGTGGTAGAGCGCCGAGGTGCCGAACAGCATCACGGCGGAGAACGCGAAGACGGCTGAGGCGATCCGGGCCCGGCCGCTGTCGGCCAGCGCTATCAGCACGATTCCGGCGGCCAGCGCCAGGGGCGCGGCGAACAGGTGCAGCCAGCCGCGCAGCTTCGGCTTCACCGGGGCGACGGCGTTCGATACGGCTTCGGCAAACGACGGCGGCGTCATGTCACCGGAGAGTAACTTACGGGACCGTAGGTTTGGAAGGGCCGTCCGAGGACTGGGAGGAATCGGTCCAGAAGCGCCAGGCGGGCGCTCGGAAGGCGCCGGAGGGGCGCTCGGGTCCCGGGACGCCGCGGCGCTCCGAGTGTGACGAACTAGCCATTGCCGACTATCCACCATGTGGACTGCCGTGGGTACACTCCCAAATACCCTCATCATTTCGACCGGGCCGCTACCAGTGCGGATGGGACGTGGACCCGGTGCCTTAGGAGCGCGCCATGACTGACGTGTCCAGCAAAACCATGCCCGCGAACGGGCCCGCCTCGGCGATACCGGGCTTGGACGACGCCCCGACCGGCCACGCGGCCCTGAAGGCGTGGGTCGCCGAGATCGCGGAACTGACCCAGCCCGACGCCGTCGTGTGGTGCGACGGCTCCGACGCCGAGTGGGACCGCCTGACCGCGCTGCTCGTCGAGCAGGGCACCTTCACCCGGCTGAACGAGGCCAAGCGCCCGAACAGCTTCTACGCCAAGTCCGACCCCAGCGACGTCGCGCGCGTCGAGGGCCGGACCTACATCTGCTCCGAGCACGAGGCCGACGCCGGCCCCACCAACAACTGGATGGCCCCGGCGGAGATGAAGGGCATCCTGGACGGCCTGTTCGCCGGCGCGATGCGCGGCCGCACGATGTACGTCGTGCCGTTCTCGATGGGCCCGATCGGCTCGCCGCTGTCGGCGATCGGCGTGGAGCTGACCGACTCCCCGTACGTGGTGGTCTCGATGCGCGTGATGACCCGGATGGGCCGCGCGGTGCTGGACGAGCTCGGCCCGGACGGCGAGTTCGTCAAGGCCGCGCACACCGTCGGCGCGCCGCTGGAGCCCGGCCAGGCCGACGTGCCGTGGCCGTGCAACGAGACGAAGTACATCACGCACTTCCCGGAGACCCGCGAGATCTGGTCCTACGGCTCCGGCTACGGCGGCAACGCCCTGCTCGGCAAGAAGTGCTACGCGCTGCGCATCGCCTCGGTGATGGCCCGCGACGAGGGCTGGCTGGCCGAGCACATGCTGATCCTGAAGCTGACGCCGCCGAGCGGCGAGGCCAAGTACGTCGCCGCGGCGTTCCCGAGCGCCTGCGGCAAGACCAACCTGGCGATGCTCACCCCGACCATCCCGGGCTGGAAGGTCGAGACCGTCGGCGACGACATCGCCTGGATGCGCTTCGGCGACGACGGCCGGCTGTACGCGATCAACCCGGAGGCCGGCTTCTTCGGCGTCGCCCCGGGCACCGGCCGCGCGACCAACGCCAACGCGATCGACACGCTCTACGCGAACTCGGTGTTCACCAACGTCGCCCTGACCGACGACGGCGACGTGTGGTGGGAGGGCCTCACCGAGGACAAGCCGGCGCACCTGACCGACTGGAAGGGCCGGGACTGGACCCCGGACAGCGCCGAGCCGGCCGCGCACCCCAACGCCCGGTTCTGCGTCCCGGCGGCGCAGTGCCCGACCATCGCCCCGGAGTGGGAGGACACCAAGGGCGTCCCGATCTCGGCGATCCTGTTCGGCGGCCGCCGTGCCACCGCCGTCCCGCTGGTGACCGAGTCCTTCTCCTGGCAGCACGGCGTCTTCCTGGGCGCCAACGTGGCCAGCGAGAAGACCGCCGCGGCCGAGGGCACCGCCGGCGAGCTGCGGCACGACCCGTTCGCCATGCTGCCGTTCTGCGGCTACAACATGGGCGACTACTTCGGCCACTGGCTGAACATCGGCCAGAAGGCCGAGGCCGAGAAGCTGCCGAAGATCTACTACGTCAACTGGTTCCGCAAGGGCGAGGGCGGCAAGTTCCTGTGGCCCGGCTTCGGTGAGAACAGCCGCGTCCTGAAGTGGATCGTGGAGCGGCTGGAAGGCACCGCGGCCGGGACCGAGACCCCGATCGGCGTGCTGCCCACCAAGGACGCGCTGGACCTGTCCGGCCTGGACGTGACGGACGCCGACCTGGACGTGCTGCTCAGCGTCGACAAGGAGACCTGGAAGCAGGAGGCGGCCCAGATCCCGGCGCACTTCGGCCGGTTCGGCGACCACCTGCCGACCGAGCTGAACGCCGAGTACGAGGCGCTGCTGGAGCGCCTGGAGGCGTAGTCCCGGCCCGTTCCCGGAAAGCCCCGGGAGACCCCGGCCCCGCTTCGGTTTTCGGAGCGGGGCCGACTCGTGCGTACCCTGGACGGACACGGTGTCTTCACGAAACCCGCACTGAGCGGTTCGCCCAAGCCCGTGTCGGGACGTACCACGTCTCCGATAGCCTCGGTGCGTCCATCCAGCCCCTGGTAAGAAAGGCGCCTTGCTGTGAGCCTGCGAGACGTCGCCTACAGCGTCTACGAACGGCGCCTGGCGGCTCGCCTGCACTCCGACGTCCAGCGCGGCAAGAAGAAGGTCCCGCGGCACATCGGCGTCATCATGGACGGCAACCGCCGCTGGGCCAAGCAGATGGGCGAGCAGATCGCCACCGGCCACCAGCGCGGAGCGGACAAGATCCACGAGGTGCTGGACTGGGCCGAGGAGGCCGGGGTCGAGACGGTCACGCTGTGGCTGTTCTCCACCGACAACTTCAACCGGCCCGCCGATGAACTCGCCGACCTGCTGCGGATCATCGAGGGCTCGGTGCGCTCGCTGGCCGACACCGGCCGCTGGCGGGTGCACCCGCTGGGCGCGCTGGACCTGATGCCGGCCGACTTCGCCCGGCACCTGAAGGAGATCGAGGAGCAGACCCGGGACAACCCGGGGATCCACGTGAACGTCGCCATCGGCTACGGCGGGCGGCGGGAGATCGCCGACGCGGTGCGCTCACTGCTCGCCGACGCCGCGGCCCGCGGGACCTCGATCGAGGACCTGGTGCAGGTGCTGGACGTGGAGCACATCACAGAGCACCTTTACACGCACGGGCAGCCGGACCCGGACCTGATCATCCGAACCTCCGGGGAACAGCGGCTGAGCGGGTTCATGCTCTGGCAGAGCGCACACAGTGAGTTCTACTTCTGCGAGGCGTACTGGCCGGCGTTCCGGAAGGTCGATTTCCTGCGGGCGTTGCGCGACTATGCGAACCGGCACCGGCGTTACGGAGTCTGAAGAGGCGGCGTCGCGAAGCGACTCCTCGACGGGCGGTGGCTGGCGAGGAGTGGGCGAAACCTCTTCTCCTGCCTCTCTAGTGGTGTGTTCGAACCGCGAGACAGCGCCCTCATTCTGTTACGTAGCGTCATCATCACAGCTCAGAACCGTGACGAGAGGTGACCGCTGGTTTAGCCCCAACAGGTGACGGGAACTTCCACATCGTGCCGGAGGAGCAAGGTCGACTCACACAGATGGCTGTGACGGGTCTGCTCCCCGGCGTTTGTCACTTCTGGGGAGACAGACAACAGTGGCAGCTACCCCTCGCCGCCGCGCCTCCACCAAGGCCCGGCGCCGCACCCACGTCCTCGACACCAGCGTCCTGCTCGCCGATCCGTCGGCACTGACCAGGTTCGCCGAACACGAGGTCGTCGTCCCGGTCGTCGTCGTGACCGAACTCGAGGCGAAACGGCACCACCCCGAGCTCGGCTACTTCGCCCGCAACGCGCTGCGGATCCTGGACGAACTGCGCATCCAGCACGGGCGCCTGGACGCCCCCATCCCGGTCGGCACCGCGGGCGGCAGCCTGCGGGTCGAGCTCAACCACACCGATCCGACCGGCCTGCCGCCGGGCTTCCGGCTCGGCGACAACGACTCCCGGATCCTGGCCGTGGCCTGCAACCTGCAGGCCGAGGGCCTGGACGTGGTGCTGGTCAGCAAGGACCTGCCGATGCGGGTCAAGGCCAGCGCCGTGGGGCTGGCGGCCGAGGAGTACCGCGCGGAGATCGCGCTGGAGGCCACCTCGGGCTGGACCGGCATGGCCGAGCTGGACATCCCGGCCGACGCGGTGGACGAGCTGTTCTCGTCCGGGACCGCGGACGTCGCCGAGGCGGCCGAACTGCCCTGCCACACCGGCCTGGTGCTGCTGTCCGAACGCGGCAAGGCGCTGGGCCGGGTGACCGCCGACAAGAAGGTGCGGCTGGTGCGCGGCGACCGCGACGTCTTCGGGCTGCACGGCCGCTCGGCCGAACAGCGCGTGGCGCTGGACCTGCTGCTGGACCCGGACGTCGGCATCGTCTCGCTCGGCGGGCGGGCCGGCACCGGCAAGTCGGCGCTGGCGCTGTGCGCGGGCCTGGAGTCGGTGATGGAGCGCCGCCTGCACCGCAAGGTCGTGGTGTTCCGGCCGCTGTACGCGGTCGGCGGCCAGGAACTGGGCTACCTGCCCGGCACCGAGAACGAGAAGATGTCGCCCTGGGGCCAGGCCGTGTTCGACACGCTGTCCGCGCTGACGTCCCAGGCCGTCATCGACGAGATCGTGGACCGGGGAATGCTGGAAGTGCTCCCGCTCACACATATCCGGGGCCGCTCCCTGCACGACTCCTTCGTCATCGTCGACGAAGCGCAATCCCTCGAACGCAATGTGCTACTGACCGTGTTGTCCCGGATCGGTACGGGATCGCGTGTCGTTCTCACCCACGATGTAGCGCAGCGTGACAATCTGCGTGTGGGGCGTTACGACGGAATCGTGTCGGTCGTGGAAAAGCTCAAGGGACACCCCTTGTTCGCCCATGTAACTCTCACCAGAAGTGAGCGGTCGCCGATCGCAGCTTTGGTGACAGAGTTGCTGGAGGAACTGGCGGTCTGAGTGCGGACCCCCGCCGTGCTGGGGTTATCACGCTGCGTTCACCGTGACGCAGGACACGCAGGAACAGGTTGAAATCGGGCGAATGGCCCTGCATCGTCGAATGCGTAAGACCCCGCGTCTGGCAATCGCAATCGACGATCCAGGGCCATAGGCCGCCGGCGCCGTAGGGATGGAAGTGGGATTTTCGCCCACTCCGTCCCGACGCATTCGACGCAATCAGTGATTGCATTGTCACTATCCGTCACGGATAGAAAGTCGAGCCGCAGCGGGGTGAACCCACTTCGGAAGGCTCCCTTTGTTCTCCGTGCGGAAATCTGTCTCCGGCCTGCGCATGTCCCGAACCAAGGCGCTCGCCGTCACCGGCGCCCTCGCCGTGACCGGTGCGTTCATCGCCACCGGCGTGGCGGCGCACGCCTCCTCCAACGACAACCACAAGGTCACCGCGGCCGTCTCCACCGCCAAGGCGGGCCAGGACAAGGCCGCCGCGGACCTCATCGCCCAGCGCGCCGCCGCCGACGCCGTCGCGAACCGTGACGCCAGCCGCGCCCCGGTCGACGCCGCCGCTGACAAGGCCGCCGCTGACAAGGCCGCCGCTGACAAGGCCGCCGCCGACAAGGCTGCCGCCGACGCCGCCGCCAAGGCCGCCGCGGACAAGGCTGCCGCGGACAAGGCCGCTGCCGACAAGGCCGCCGCGGACAAGGCCGCCGCCGCGAAGGCCGCCGCTGACAAGGCCGCCGCCGACGCCGCCGCGAAGAAGGCCGCGGACGCCGCCGCCGCGAAGAAGGCGGCCGACGCCGCCGCCGCTGCCAAGGCCGCGACCCCCGTCTACGCGAACAACCTGGACGGCTGGATCAAGCAGGCGGTCGCGATCCTGAACGCCAACGGCACCCCGACCTCGTACAACGCGATCTACCAGGCCGCGATGCACGAGTCCGCGGGCAACCCGAACGCCGTCAACGGCTGGGACTCCAACGCCGCCAAGGGCACCCCGTCCATCGGCCTGCTGCAGGTCATCCAGCCCACCTTCAACGCGTACATGCTGAAGGGCCACGGCAACATCTACAACCCGGTCGACAACATCATCGCCGGCGCCCGCTACGCCGCCGACCGCTACGGTTCGCTGGACAACGTGGTGGCCGCGCGCTGCGGTGGCTCCTGCTGGTTCGGTTACTGAGCCGAATCAGGCCATCATCCTCCGTCACCGTCTCGCACGGTGACGGAACCACAACTCAGTGCACTGTGATATTCCCGACCCTCTCCCGGCTTGTCTTCGATCAGGCTTCCGGGAGAGGGTCGATTTCTGGAAGACCCCGCGCTCGGGCTCGCGGGAGATACGTCCACGCGGGATGTTGATCCACCGGGGGGTGGATTGGCGGCGATGCGGCCGCCACTTCGATGCCCATGCGCCGCTCCGTTTCAGGGAGCCGGCCAGCTTCCCACACGCCACGGATGGGTCCGTGCTGTGCGGAAACGGCCGCGAAAAGGGGTGAGGCACTGCGAAAGGCACTGTTTTGTCCGGCCATACCGGCACTGAGCACGACCACCAGCACCACACCCCGGGGGACTCCTCGGACTCCCCGAAGCACCGTTTCGGGGACACCGCTTCGACGGTCGCGGGCAAGACCGTCTCGCTGATCACGGCGAAGCTCCCCACCAAGGCCTCCCGAATAGTCGCCGCCGCGACGGTCGGGACCCTGGTCCTGGGCGGCGCGGGCACCGCGTACGCGGTGCACCAGAACGACGTGACGAGCCACGACAAGCAGGTCACCGCCGAGGCCGCCGCCGTGAAGCTGGCCGCGGACCAGAAGGCGGCCGCCGACAAGGCCGCCGCGGACGCCGCCGCCAAGGAGGCCGCCGACGAGGCGGCTGCGGACGCCGCCGCGAAGGCGGCCGCCGACAAGGCCGCCGCGGACGCCGCCGCCAAGGCCGCTGCCGACAAGGCCGCCGCGGACAAGCTCGCCGCCGACCGTGCGGCAGCCGCGGCCGCCGCGAACCGGGACGCGCAGCGCCAGCAGTTGCCGTCCAGCGCGCCGAGCACCACCAGCGCGCCGAAGCCGACCGCCACGCCCAAGCCGACGACCTCGACGCCGAAGCCGCCGGTGGCCTACGGCTCGGCGTACGACATCGCGAAGTCGATGGTCCCGGCGAGCCAGTTCGGCTGCTTCGCCAACATCATCCAGCGCGAGTCCGGATGGAACGTGCACGCCACCAACCCGGGCTCCGGCGCGTACGGCCTCGGGCAGGCGCTGCCGGGCAGCAAGATGGCCTCGGCCGGCTCGGACTGGCGGGACAACCCGGCGACGCAGATCAAGTGGGTGCTGTCGTACATGGACTCCCGCTACGGCTCCCCGTGCGGCGCGTGGTCCTTCTGGCAGTCCCACAACTGGTACTGATCCGCTGACCGGTAGCACTCCCTGACCCGGAACACCGGTTTTCGTACGACAGATCCCCTGATGCCCCGTTCGGCGCAGACACCCTGCGCGCGCACGGGGCATCACTGCTTTTTAATGCAGGTATGCCGTCCTCGCCGATCGCCCTGATCCGACCGATACTGCTGCGCGACCCGCACGAGGAGGGGCGCACCGCGACCACCCTCGAGCTGTTCTTCGACCTGGTCTTCGTGGTCACCATCAGCGCCATCGCCACGGAGTGGCACCACGCGGTGATCGGCGGTCACCTGGAGCACGGCGTGGTGTCCCTGGTCGAGATGGTGTTCGGCGTCTGGTGGGCGTGGATGGGTTTCACCTGGTTCGCGAACTTCTTCGACCCGGACGACGTGCCCTACCGGCTGATGGTGCTGGTGCAGCTGCTGGCGTCGCTGGGCCTGGCGTCCGGCATCCCGGACGTGTTCGAGCACGACGACTTCCGCATCGTCGTGGGCTGCTATGTGGTGATCCGCCTGGTGATGGCGACCCAGTGGCTGCGCGCCGGCCGGGCCAACCCCGAGCTGCGCCGCTACTGCCGGCGCTGGGCGGTCGGCATCTGCGTGGTCCAGGTGGGCTGGGTGGCCTTCGGCTTCGGCCTGCACGACCTGACCCCCTTGCAGACCCTGCCGTTCTTCCTGCTCGGCGCCATCGTGGAGCTGGCCGTGCCGATAATCGCGCAGCTGGTGGAGACGGCACCGATCCCGCACCCCGAACACGCCGAGGAACGCTACGGCCTGTTCACGATCATCATCCTGGGCGAGATGGTCCTGGTCGCCTCCGACACCTTCAACACCGCCCTGCAGGACCACACCCACCTGGCGACCCTCCTGCTCGGCGCGGTGAGCGCGGGCATCCTGGCCTTCTGCCTCTGGTGGCTGTACTTCGACTTCCTCGGCGACTACGACCTGCGGAACATCCGCACGGCGTTCATCTGGGGCTACGGCCACTACTTCATCTTCGGCGCCCTCACCACGGTGGGCGGCTCGATGGCGGCCCTGCTGGAACAGGTGACGAACCCCGGCGAGGGTCCCGGCCGCACGACGATGGCCCTGATCCTGACCATCCCGATCGCCCTGTTCCTCGCGACGGTGGCCCTCCTGCGCCGGGTGAGCGAGACGGCGTTCTGCCGCCGCTGGCTGACCGCCGCGGCGGCCGTCCTGGCGGTCGGCACCACCGCGGGCGCGGCCTGGGGCCCCACGGCGACCCTGGTGTCCGTATGCGCCACGACCGCCGCCTTCCTCGCCTCGGAGATCGTCACGAAGGGGAAGGCGGCGGCCCGGACGCCGGTCAAGCAGGGTGCTGCTTAAGCCAGCGAGTCTTCGGCCTCGAGCGTCACGGCGACACTGTTGACGATGGCAGCGATCTTAACCGCTTCCTGCACCGTCTCGCGCGAGGCACCGGCCTTCACGAGCACCTGCTCATGGGACTCCAGACACCGCTGGCAGCCGTTGATCGCCGAAACAGCCAACGACCACAACTCGAAGTCCAGCTTGTCCACCCCATGACTGGCCATGAGATTCATCCGCAACCCGGCCCGCAGGTTCTGGTACTCGGGATCCCCGAGCAGATGCATACCCCGGTAGTAGACGTTGTTCATCGCCATCATCGCCGCAGCCCCCTTGGCGGCGACATAAGCGACATCCGACAGACGCCCCTTCGCCTCCGCCGACAACTCCGCGATGACCTTCGGATTCCGCGACGCGATCGCGGTCGCCACAATCGCCCCCCACAGCTGCTGCTCAGTCAACTTCGAGGTGTTCACCATCGAGCTGAGGTTCAGCTTGACGTCCTTGGCATACTCCGGCAGATCTTCCTTCAGGACTTCGTAGCCCATGGCAGCGACCCCTCAGGCGTTCAGAAGCTCACGAACACTGAGCGTCTCGTCGCCCGCCTTCCAGTTGCACGGGCACAGCTCATCCGTCTGCAGCGCGTCCAGCACCCGCAGCACCTCGTCCACGTTCCGCCCCACCGACCCGGCCGTCACCATGACGAACTGAATCTCGTTGTTCGGGTCGATGATGAACGTGGCCCGGTCAGCGACACCGTCCTTGTTCAGCACCCCGGCAGCAGCCGAAAGCTCACGCTTCACGTCCGCCATCATCGGGAACGGCAGTTCCCGCAGGTCCTTATGGTCCAACCGCCACGCCCGGTGCACGAACTCGTTGTCGACGGAGACACCGAGCACCTGGGTGTCCCGGTCCTGGAACTCCCCATTGAGCTTGCCGAACGCGGCGATCTCGGTCGGACAGACGAACGTGAAGTCCTTGGGCCAGAAGAAGACGACCCTCCACTTGCCCTCGTAGGACTTGTCCGTGATCTGCACGAACGCGTCCTCCGGGTTCGCCTGGTCGATGTCGACCACCGAGGTCAGGTTGTAGGACGGGAACTGGTCACCGATGGTCAGCACGGCCACGGGAATCTCCTTGCAGTGAGGGGTTGCCTTGAAGCGCGCTCAAGCGGGCCGGGAGCCGGCGAACGCGACGTGACCAGGCTGTCAGATCGGGATTGATCAGTGAAATAGGCGCGAGCGCGATTTGCGATAGGAAGATCCGATCAATCGCTCGCATCTGGACTGCCACCTGCGGCAGTGCTGTCACACTGGGAGCAGCGACACTCCGCAGTGTGAACCACCTTCCGTCATCTGACGAATCCCCGCCAAGATGCGAGACTCGATCCCGCCCAGCCTGCGAAGCAGCGATCAGCTGATCTGCGGCCATTCTGTGTCCGGGATGCAGCTCTCGGAGCTGTCCCAAAACATGTGATCCCACTCGCGTCCGACGAAGACAGGTCGGCTTACGACGACATCGCCAGCCCGTTGCGCACGCAACACCACGCCGAGACCTACGGCCGCGGGATCGTTGCTCACGGAGTAGCGTGCGCCAGCGTCATGCGCGGTGGCGTAGTCGATGAACTCCGCTTCGAGCTCGGAAGGCACCCGGCCCACAAGCCGTATGCCGCCCAGCGCTACTTGGGGACCGCTGCGGCCGTTGACCGCCACACAGAAGACCTGATCAGAAACAGTGGAGTACACATCAGCGGCATAGAGCCTTGGCCCAGTCCGCACGAACTCAAGCGTCCGACCCGTTACGCCATGAGGCAGGTGGTGCCGACGGAAGACTCTCAGGTCATGACCGATAGCCACTTCGAGATCGGCGCAACTCATTCCGAATCGGATCGGACCTACACTCTCGAAGGGAACGAAGCTCCACTGCAAGCGGCAAGCTTCGTCGAGGACGTCGCGGACTGTCACGGCACCTAACTCCCGCGCACATCATCAGGGCTCACGGCGCCCTCCACCAGTACGGTTTGATCTAATGCCACTGCGACACCCAACGCAACGACCGGCCTAACGACTCGTAACAAAATGAGCGCGGCTCGGCTGCGTGCGGTACTTGTGCGGCCACGTCGACAGGGCGAAATACCTGTGGCCCCGCAAGACCGAGTTGGGCAGACTGTCGGGGTGGACGATCAAGAATCCAACGTCGACACCAGCGCTGTCCAGGATGTTGCCGTGGTTGCCGATCGATGATGGCTGACACAGTACGCGCGGCTCGCCGGATGTCGTTCAACGCCGATGCACTGACCTACAAACGGGGCAGGCCACGCTACCCGGACGCGATCTTCGAGTTGCTGACAGATCGATGCGGACTACGGCCCGGCGCGCGGGTGCTAGAGATCGGTGCCGGAACGGGCCTGGCGACCGAGCCGTTGTTAGCGGCCGGCGCGCACGTGGTCGCGGTCGAGCCCGGCGAGAGCCTGGCCGCGATCCTCGCCGCCGATCACGCGTGCGACCGGCTGGAGATCACTGTCAGCGACTTTGAGGCCGCAGATCTGCCAGGCGGGTTCGACCTCGCGGTGGCGGCGACAGCGCTGCATTGGCTCGACCCGGCCACCTCGACCGCGAAGATCGCCGGGCTGGTGCGTCCGGGCGGCTGGCTGGCGGCGTGGTGGAACGAGTTCGGCGACCCCAAGCGGCCGACTCTCTTCCGCGACCGGCTCGATGAGGTCTACCACGATCTGCTGCCCGGCAGGACCGGCTACCGGGACAGCCGCTCTCACGTGCTCGACACCGACCGGTGGCGCGGGCAGTTGACCGCGGGCGGCTACTTCGGCGACGTCTCCGTCGAGATCATCGAATGGAGTCAGATCCTGACCGCTCAGAGTGCGCGGGACCAGTGGTCCACGTTCCCGAACATCGCAGAACTCGCCCCGCCGAACCGCGCAGAGTTTCTCACTCGCCTCGGTTCGCTCGTCGACGAGCTCGGCGGCCAGGTCGCAGACCCGCGCCTGACGGTCATCTACACCGCTCAACGCGTCCATGGCTCGCCATAACCCACGTCCGCAGCTGTCCAGCAGAGCACCCCGACTTCCGCGAAGATCTACGGCTACAGCGGCCGGAGTCACAGCAACGGTTTCAGCCGTCGCCAGCAGATGACGGCACAGCCGAGTGTGACGAAGGCATGGTGGATGTCGCGGCCTGGAACGGCGGCGGCAACCTGTGGCTCGCCCACGGCACCGGCACCACCATCACCGGCCAGCCAGCCGACCCCGACACCCTCGGTGTGTCCGCGGGCACGAATCCCGTGCTGACCGCACTCAGCAACGGCGACATCCAAGCAGCCTGGCACGGCGCGGACACCCAGAACCCCGACGGCAGCCTCTGGCTGGCTCAGATCACCGGTGACACCACGATCCTCGGGCAGCCCGCCGACCCCGACGTCCTCGGCATGGCCGCAGGCACCAGCCCGTCCATCGTCACCCGCACAGACGGCTCGTGGGAGGTGGCCTGGAACGGCGGCGGCAACCTTTGGCTGGCCCACGGCACCGGCACCACCATCATCGGCCAGCCAGCCGACCCCGACACCCTCGGCATTGTGTAGTCGCCTGGTCACTTGACGAAAGGCATCGTCAAAGTTTTGTGATCGAAGCCCTGTGGCTGCGGCTCTGGACTGGGTCGCAGCCACAGGGCTTCACCATGTTCACCACGATTCGCCAGCGTCGTCACAGCACCCCACAAACACCTTCGGTATAAGAGGACAGATGGCCTGCAAAAACTCGCGTGAGCTACAGAGCCGCACCCATTAGCATCTGCCGACCAGCAATCACAAAGGAGGCGGGACCATGAGCAAGTTCCGGATCAACGTCTGTCTGCCGGCCTCCGCGACTGCCGACGTCGAAGTAGCGCTCACCACAGCCATGGCACCGTTCGACATGAACTTGAGCGCCGACTACAACCCTGACGG
Organism: Catenulispora subtropica; assembly: GCF_039531675.1. Taxonomy (NCBI): domain Bacteria; kingdom Bacillati; phylum Actinomycetota; class Actinomycetes; order Catenulisporales; family Catenulisporaceae; genus Catenulispora; species Catenulispora subtropica. Next base: position 33,865 of record NZ_BAAAQM010000018.1, on the reverse strand, counting down.
CATGTGGGACTGGTGGCGCATCGACGCCGGCGAGGACCAGCGGTTCGTCGTCAAGCCCGAACACGACGGCGACCCCCGACTCATCCATAGTGATCCGGACGCCGTCGGATACCAGCGGCAACCGCTTCGCTGTGATGGCGGCCCCCGTGGGCTGCTCGACTTCAACGCATCCCGCCGCGAAGCCCTTGCCCAGGCGCTATCCCAATGGGAAGCCGAGCAACAAGACTTCCAGCGCCTCGTAGCCGACCATCCTCCGGCGCATCCGCTGACTGAGTTCCTGGCCCGCCACGCGGCCGATCCCGACATCTATCCCCGCGAACAGGCTGTCGCAGACCACCACACGCAGCCCCTCGTACAAGCGCTCAACCACGGTTCTGCCTGGGACCGCTACCCAAACCTCGGCCTCTGGGTGCTCGGCCCCAACAGCGATCCGATCAGTAGCTTCACGCAAGACCCACAACCCGGCTTCGCACACGCAGAAGCGTGGGCCATCATGGCGACCGCCTTGCTCACCCTCAACGGGGAGTGGATCGAGTCCGACCAGCTAGGATCTTTCACTGACGTTCGCACCGGCGAAGACAAGTATGACGCGTATGCCCGGCAGGCCACTGACTACCTTGCCGCTCTAGACGACGACTGCATCATCGTCCGGCTGCTCTGTCACTGCTAGAGAGATGCCTCCACAGCACAACCCAAGAGCGAATGCCCTGGTCCGGAAGAAGACCACTCGCCACAGGAAGAATATCCGTGGTGAAGAAGGCTCTACCGCCCCAGGCAGCTTTCGACGCATGAGGCGGTCCGAGGGCGAGGCCGACCAAAACCTGACCCCGCGGCTAAGACCCGGGACGCCACATCGGTCGTTGCCGCCAAGGCACGCAGCTCCGGCCGGGTGTCGATCGCCGAGCTGGGACGCGGTCAGACGCAGGTCGCGGACGCGGCATTGGTATTTCTTCGGCTCGGCATCCTGAATGTGGCGTCAGCCCGTGAAGACGTACCACCCGGCGTAGGGGCCCGCAACGTGCTGGCAGTCCCAGTGGCCGAGCATCCCTTGTTCCCTGACGTAATTGAAGCACCAGCTGGAGGCTGTGTAGGGGCCGTAGTTGTTGTCGTCGCCGGTGATCGCGTACCAGCCGCCGTGAGGCCCGTTCACCCACTCGCAGTCCCAGACGCCTATTTCGCCGGCCACCTGGACGGCGCGGACGCACTTGCTGGAGTTGACGTACGGGCCCCACGGTCCGCCGGTCTGCGCACGGGCTGTGGTAGCGGTACCGGCCAGCGCGGCCATGGCCAGCGTCCCGATCGAGGCGAATGCGGCGATCCTACTCTTCATTGACAGCCTCCTGGCATATAAGGAACTGATGGGTCAGGATTTACTGTGCAGCCTGTTAGGCATGGTGCGGCGTGAGGCTGCTGCCATCAATGATTGGTCGACGCCCCTGGTGGCGCACGGATCCCGTCCGTTCCCGTCCGTGCCCTGCCGTAATGCCGAGGTGCGGGTGCCGCCTGACACGGCGTGAAGATCTGGCGCGCCTGAGCAAACTCAAGGGGTCGCTAGCCCGCAATTCGAGATGCGGAAAAGGGACAAGGCGTCCGGTGAACGAGTCACACAGGAGGCCTTGTCCCTACTCAAGGTTCAGCTGCTCCAGACAAGCCCGGTACGTTCCTAAGCGAGCTGCGACCACGCCTTGTCCGTCAACGCCGCCGCATCGGCCGGGGAGTGCCACGCGTCGCCGCTGGCGAAGCGTAGCCGGACGGTCAGGTGGGCCGAGGTACGTTCGCAGGTCATGACGAGGACCTGGTCCGGGGGCTCCGGCTGGCCCTGGGCCACGGGCGTGTAGTGGACCAGGCAGTTCACCTGGCCGAAGGTCTCGACGTCCTGGTCGGGCTTGGCCATGCCGATCTGGGCCGGGTCGACGTAGGGGTAGTACGGCTTGGGGGATTCGGCGCGGACGGCTTCGAGGGTGACCCAGTTCTGCAGGCTTGCGTCAGTATATTGACGCACCACCGCGGTGGCGCCGCCGTAGGCGTCGGAGAGGTTCTTGGTGCTGGTCGTCTCGGTGGTGGTGATGCGCTTGATCGTGGCCGGGTCGACCTTGTTGTTCTTCGCCGCTGGGGTGTAATCGGCCAGCGCGGCCGGCGCGGACAGGGACTCGTGGCTGGCGCCGAGGCCGCCGCTGCCGCCGTCGCTGCTGCGGGTCAGCAGCAGGGGGATGCCGGCGACGAGGGCGCCGACGACCGCGCCCACCAGGCCGACCATCCACGGGCTCGGCACGCGTGGGCTCGGGGACGACGGCGCGGCGGGTATCTGGGGGCCCGGCAGGGTGGGATCGGCCATGGGAGTCCTCCGGTGGTCAATCGGCCGGGTGGCCGCGGTGGAAGAGGTCTTGGATCTCATACCGTAGCGACCCGCTCCCCCAAGGCCACCCATCGCCGTGGCACTGGATCCCAACGTCAGTAACGAATTACGTACTTTTACGCACGTCGTACGTATGGCGCGGCGACACCGGACGCCCAGGACGAGTCAGGCCTTTGCGTCAGCGACCAAGGTAGCGAACTCCTTGCCCCAGTCCGGCAGCCCGCCGTGGGCGTCATAGATCTCGAAGGTCTTCCCCGTAGCCTCCGCCGATCCGAGCGCCGCGACCGCCGCAGCGGCCACCGAAGCCCGGCTGGTCTGCCCGTCCCCGGTGTCCCCCTGCTCCAGCCGCACCCCGGCGGCGGGGCCCGACGTCAGCCACCCCGGCCTCACGATCGTGTACCGCGCACCGCTGGTCCGCAGCGCCTCCTCACCACGCGCCCGCGCGGTGATGATGCCAGCCATCGCAGGGTACTCATCCGCCCGCGTGATGTAGATCTGCGAGACGAGGACCACGTGGGCGCCGGTGGCGGCCGCGGCGTCGCCGACCGCCGCCACGCCCCGGTGCATCACCGCCTCCGAGCCACGGTCGTCCGTCGGCGGTTCGACCGACACCACCACGCCCGCGTACCCGGCGAGCTGCGCGGGCGTGAAGCCGTCGGACAGGTCCACGACCGCGCTGTCGGCTCCGGAGGGAACGTTGTGCGGGCGGCGGCCGGCGACCGTGACGCCCGCTCCCCGTTCCAGGAGGGACGCCACGACCAGCCGGCCGGTGCGGCCGGAGCCGCCGATCACCAGGTAGGTCGCGCCGGCAAGGGAATCAGCAGAGCTCATGGCGCCATTCTCTGATCATTCCCGCGTCTATGGCGGGATCTAGTGCTGGATCGCGACTTCCGGATACGCCGCCGAGTTCCCGTCGAGCAGCGGCTCGGGGCAGCCCTTCAGGGTCTTTTCGAAGAAGGCTGCGACGTAAGCGCGAGTGATCTGCACGCCTCGGAGAGCGTCCAGCGGATATCCCGGCAGCGGGATCCCCGCCTGCTGCGCCAAGAGCGGGACGTCGGTGAACGCCGCGTGTGATGCCCCGGCCACCGCGAACCACCGCTTGTAGCCGTCCAGGTCGGCCCACGTGTCGCTCCAGCTGCTGTCGCTGCCTCCGGCGGTGTGGTCCTCGTCCCGGCCGAGCATCATGAACGCCCGTCCACCCAGGGCGCCGGACGGCACCACGGGGTAGAACGTCCCGTCCATGTTCACCCCGGCGCTGATGCGCGGGTCGTCCTCCATCGCCGCGGGCGCCGCAGCGCCGCCGATCGAGTGGCCCGCCATCCCGATCGCGTGCCGGTCGATGAGGTGACTCAGCTTCCAGACACGCCCGCCGAGGAGCTGGTCGATGAGGAACTTCACATCCACCCCGCGGTTGGCGGTGATCTGCTCCGGCGTCGGCTTACCCGGACCGCCGCCGCAGGTCACACATGGCGAGATGCTGCCGTCGGCCAACTGTTCGCCGCTGTCCTCCCCCGGGTGGCCGACCAGTGCCACCACGAAGCCGCGGCTGGCGAGATCGGTCGCCAGCGCGGTCAGGGTGGCACGCGGGTTCTCCAGCCCCGGCGAGAGCACCACCAGCGGGAACTTGCCCGGCGCGGCCTTGGCGCCGGTGAACGCCCCGGTCTGGACCGAGGCCACCTCCTCGGCCGTGACCCCGAAGCCCGGAGGGACCCGGTCCTGCACGAAGCCCTGTGCCTCGCCCAGGCTCATGTACGGCGCCGGCTGCCCGGTCCCCTGGCGCGCCGGGTAGAACATCGAGACGGTCAGCTGCCGATACCCGGATGCGGGCACCCACGGGTCGAGTCGGCTGGTGTCGGTCAGGTGCAGCACCTCCTCACCGGCCGCATACGGACCCGTCGACGCGGGCAGCGAGAACTGCAGCGCGGCCGGCGCGACCGCTGCGGCAGCCGCAGAGGACGCGGAGGACGCGGCGGGGGCGGCGTACGCGGCACCGGACGCGGCGACCGTGGCGACGGAGACGGACAGTGCGACGATCGCGGAGGCCGCCAAGCGGCGTCGTGAAGTAGCCATGGCTCGAAGTTACGAGACGGCCGCGTACCACCGAATCAGCCCACAGATGTGCGTTTCGAAGCCGTCATCCCCGGGATGCAAAGCACGTCATCCCACGGAGGTAGTACCTCAGCCGACGACCGCCTGCGCGTCGATCTCGACCAGCATCGGCTCCTGCGGCAGCTCCACGAAGACCGTCGTCCGGCAGGGCTTCACCGAGTCGGCGCCGATGTTCGCGGCGATGAACTCCGCATACGCCTCGTTCATCGCGGCGAAGTGCTCCCGCGTCGTCAGGTACACGCGGAACATGACCACGTCCTCGATCGTCCCGCCGCCGGCCTCGATGATCGCCTTCACGTTCTCCAGCGTGCGCGTCGTCTGCGCCTTCACGTCCCCGCGGAACAGGTACTCGCCGGTGGCCGGATCCTGCGGCCCCTGGCCGGAGACCTGCAGGATCGGGCCCTTGCGCACGCCCTGCGAGAAGCTCCAGGCCGGGGCCGGCGCGCCGTCGGTGCGGATCTCGGTCTTCGCGGAGTTCATCAGGCTGCTCACTTTCTTTCGGTGGGTGAGGAGGGGAGACGGTCCTCGGGCGCCCCGGCGTCCGCCGAGACGGCCCGCGCCGTCTCCAACAACTGCGGCAGCAGTTCCAGTACCTGCTCGTACGGCGCCACCACGTCCGGCACCGAGATCGACACGGCGGCCACCGCCCGTCCGGACGCGTCCCGCACCGGCGCGCCGATGCAGTTGATGAACGTCTCGTGCTCGGCGTGGTCCTGGGCCCAGCCCTGCGCCGCCACCGTCTCCAGCTCCGCGAGCAGCTGCTGCGGTCCGGTGATGGTGTGGGGGGTGTGCGGCGTGAAATCGATGCCTGCGACGGCCCGGCGCCGCTCGGACAGCGGCAGGTCCGCGAGCAGCACCTTGGCCACGGCCGTGTTGTGCAGCCCGGCCCGCAGACCGACGCGGGAGTACATGCGCACCTTGTGCCGCGAGTCGTACTTGTCGATGTAGACGACCTCGCCGCCCTCGTACGCCGCCAGGTGCACGGTCTGTCCGGTCGCGGCGTTCAGCGCGGCCAGGTGCGGCGCCGCGATGCGCCGGATCCCCCGCTGCTCCATCGCCAAGCTGGCCAGCGCGAACAGGCCGGCGCCGAGGTGGTAGCGGTAGTCGGCGTCGCGGTAGACGAAGCGCTCGTCCTCCAGCGACTGCATTAGCCGCAACGCGGTCGTCTTGTGCACGCCGAGCACCTCGGCGAGCTGGTCCAGGGAGCGTTCGCCCTCGCCGAGTTCGGTGAGCAGGCGCAGGGCCCGAGTGACGGTCTGGCTCATGACGCGGCCTCCGCTTCCGTGACGCCGTCGACGGTGATCCGGGTGGCGCTCCATCGCGCGGCGGGCGCGTCGAGCAGCGCGAGGCGGGTGATGTCGCCGAGTTCGCCGACGTCGCCGTGGGCGACCAGCGCGGAGGCGGCCGCCAGGTGGCCGAGCCTCAGGCGCCGCCGCTGGTCGAACCCGTGCAGCGTGCCCGCCAGGTACCCGGCGGCGAAGGCGTCCCCGGCGCCGGTCGGTTCGACGACGTCGACCGCGAGCGCCGCCTCGGACACCGTCCCGCCGTCGGAGGTCGACGCGGTCACCCCGCGTCCGGCGTCCTTCACGACGATCGTGCCCGGCCGGGGAAACAGAGCTCTGATTTCGCCGGGCTCGCCGGTGCCGAAGGCCTCCTCGGCTTCGTCCGCGCCGAGGAAGACGACGTCGGCGGCGTTCACGAACTCCCGCAGCACCGCCGGGTCGCGATCCCGCCACAGCGTCGGGCGCCAGTTCAGGTCGAAGCTGACGAGTCGTCCCGCGCGCGGTGCCGCCAGAAGTTCCCGCACCATGGCCGAGCAGGTCTCGGACAGGGCCGGCGTGATCCCGCTCAGGTGCACGAGCCGGGCACCGCTCAGCAACCGGGCGGTGCCCGGCTCGCCCAGCGTCGCCGCCGACATCGCGGACGCGGCCGATCCCCTGCGGTAGTAATGCAGCCTGCTGCGACCCGCGACGCCGATCTCCTTGAAGTACAAGCCCGTCGGCAGCACCGGATCGACGATCACGCCGGAGGTGTCCACGCCCCGCGAGGCCAACTCGCCCGTCAGCCGCCGCCCGAACCCGTCATCCCCGACCCGGCTGACCCAGGCGCTCGGCACTCCCAGGGCATGCAGGGCGCACGCCACGTTGGACTCGGCCCCGCCGACCGACACGGTGAACGACCCGACGCCTTCCAGCGGTCCGGGCACGTCCGGCAACAGCGCGGCCATCGATTCGCCGACGCACACCGCCCACGGAGTCCCCTCCCGCACCGGCCTCACCCGCCCCTCGTCACGATCCCGCGGCGTTGACCGCCGTTCCGCCCGAATGCTAGAACCGAAGCACAGCATACGCAACGAGCGTTGCGAATAATGCAATCACCCAGGCAGCGGAGGTACCGCATGGCCCACTCGACGTTCGGCAGCCGCACCGAGGCCGCGGGGGCCGACCGCTCGCGGGTGGACGCGCTGGCCGACGAGCGGCTGGACTGGCGGTTCAAGGCCCTGCCACCGGAGTCCTGGGGCAGGACGGTGCAGGCCTACCTCGCCTCCGAGCCGCGCCTGGCCGATCTCGGCACCCCGCTGCTGACCCTCGACGCCGGCGCTCTGGACCACAACCTGCGCACCATGGCCGCGTGGTGCCGGGACGCCGGAGTCACCCTCGCCCCGCACGGCAAGACCACGATGGCCCCGGCGCTGTGGCTGGCGCAGCTGGACGCGGGCGCGGTCGGCGTGACTCTGGCGAACCTGCCGCAGCTGCACGTGGCGCGGGCGTTCGGCGTGCAGCGGCTGATGCTCGCCAACGCTTTGGCCGACCCGGCGGGGCTGGCCTGGATCGCGGGAGAACTCGCGACGGATCCGGACTTCGCGTTCGCGGCGTGGGCCGACTCCGTCGAGACGGTCGCGCTCATGGACACCGCGCTGCGTGCCGCGGGAGTCGGCTCCGGACCGGATCCGGACACCGACCGGCCGGTGGAGGTGCTGGTCGAGCTGGGCCGGTTCGGCGGCCGGACCGGTGCTCGCAGCGTGGCCGAAGCGGAGGCCGTGGCGGCCGCGGTGAAGGCCGCTCCGACGCTGCGCTTGGCGGGCGTCGCAGGGTACGAGGGCGCGATCGCGCACGACGCGTCGGCCGAGGAGCTGAACGTGGTCCGTGCCTACCTGCGCGACCTGGCCGAGCTGCACCGGCGCCTGCTGCCGGATTACGAGACGGGGCATCCGGTGGTCACCGCGGGCGGCAGCGCGTACTTCGACACGGTCGCCGAGGTGCTGGCACCGCCGGCTCGCGAATCAGGGGCCGAAGTCATCCTGCGATCCGGCGCGTACCTCATCCACGACGACGGCTTCTACCACCGCATCTCGCCGCTCGCCCGCGGCGCCGGCCCGGCCCCGTTCCGCGCGGCGATGCACGGCTGGTCCCGTGTGATCTCCCGCCCGGAGCCGGCGCTGGCGCTGCTGGACGGCGGCAAGCGCGACTTCCCGTTCGACGAGGGCCTGCCGGAACCACAGCGGCTGCGGGCCGGCGCAGACGTGTCCGGCATGGTCACCGCGATGAAGGACCAGCACATGTTCCTTCGCGACGCCGTCGGCGCCCCGCCGGTCGGGTCCGTGGTCCGGCTGGGGCTCTCGCATCCGTGCACGGCGCTCGACAAGTGGTCGCTGATCCCGGTCGTGGACGACGCCGACGGGGCCGATCCGAAGGTCGTCGATCTGATCAGGACGTACTTCTGATGGCACAACTCGTATTCCGCGGCGCGACCGTGGTGGACGGCACCGGGACGGAGCGCTACCGCGCGGACGTCGCGGTCCGTGACGGCGTCATCGCCGAGATCGCCCCCACGGACACCGCATCGGACCGGCCGACCGCGCCCCGGATCGTCGACGCCGACGGCCTGGTCCTGACCCCCGGCTTCGTCGACATGCACGCCCACTCCGACCTGCGCACGCTCATCGACCGCGAGCACCCCTCCCGGGTCACGCAAGGCGTCACCTGCGAAGTCCTCGGCCAGGACGGCCTGTCCTACGCCCCGGTCGACGACACGACCCTGCCCGCGCTCCGCCGTCAGATCGCCGGCTGGAACGGCGATCCCGAAGGCTTCCCCTGGGACTGGCGCACCGTCGGCGAGTACCTGGACCGGTTGGACCGGGGCATGGCCGTCAACGCCTGCTACCTGGTCCCGCACGGCACGGTGCGGATGCTGGCGATGGGCTGGGACGATCGCGAACCCGGCCCCGACGAGCTGCGCCGGATGCGGGAACTGGTGGCGCAGGGCATGCGCGAAGGCGCGGTCGGCCTGTCCAGCGGCTTGTCGTACCCGCCTGGCATGTATGCGGGCACTGACGAACTGGTCGAACTCTGCGAAGTGGTCGCGGCGCACGGCGGCTATCACTCGCCGCACCAGCGTTCCTACGGCGCCGGGGCGCTCGACGGCTACGCCGAGATGATCGAGATCTCGCGGCGCTCCGGCTGTCCGCTGCACCTGGCGCACGCGACCATGAACTTCGGCGTCAACGCCGGCCGCGCGGCCGAACTTCTGGCCCTGCTCGACGCCGCGATCGCCGAGGGCTGCGACATCAGCCTGGACACGTACCCCTACCTTCCCGGCTCCACCACCCTGGCCGCGCTGCTGCCGAGCTGGTCGGCCGAGGGCGGCCCGGACGCGACGCTGGCCCGGCTGGACGATCCGGCCGCCCGGGAGCGGATCCGGCGCGACGTCGAGGAAGACGGCAGCGACGGCAACCACGGGATGGTCGTCGACTGGCGGACGATCCAGATCTGCGCCGTCTCCGATTTCTCCGGAGTCCGCGACGCGGGATTCGGCTCGGTGATCGGGCTGAGCGTCGCGGAGATCGCCCGGGAGCGCGGCGTGACCGGCACCGAGGCCTTCTTCGATCTGCTGCGCGCCGACCGCCTCGGCACGACGATCCTGCACCACGTCGGCAACGAGGAGAACGTACGCGCCATCATGCGCCACCCCGCGCACACAGGCGGCAGCGACGGCCTTCTGGTGGGCGCCCGGCCTCATCCGCGCGCCTGGGGCACCTTCGCGCGGTACCTCGGCCACTACGGTCGCGATCTCAAGGTTCTGACGCTGGAGGAGTCGGTCGAGCACCTGACCGGCCGTCCGGCCCGACGGCTGCGGCTGGAGCGGCGCGGCCTGATCCGCGTGGGCTACCACGCGGACCTGGTGCTGTTCGATCCGCTGACGGTGCGCGACGCCGCGACGTTCGACGAGCCGCGCACACCCGCCGTCGGGATCCACGAGGTCCTGGTCAACGGCGTCCCGGTGCTGTCCGGCGGCGAGCCGACCGGCGCCCTCCCCGGCCGTGCGCTGCGCCGCACGGAGAAAGGCGTGTCAGCGCTGTGACATTCGACCTCCCGCACCCGGGGTTCCGGGCGGCGTTGGCCGCGGCGCCGGTCATAGCCGTGGTCCGCGCACCGTCGATCCCCGACGCCCCGGCGCTGTGCGCGGCGTTGGCAGCCGGCGGCATCACGTGGACCGAGCTCACGTTCAGCACTCCGGACGTGGTTCCGCACCTGCGGGCCGCGGTCGCCGCGGGCCATCGGGTCGGGGCGGGGACCGTGCTCACCGCCGCCCAGGCTCGCGAAGCCGTCGAGGCCGGAGTGGCGTTCCTGGTGACTCCGGGGCTGCGACCGGACGTGGCGGACGTGGCGCACGAGACGGGCGTACCGGTCGTCCTCGGCGCCCTGACGCCGACCGAGGTTGCCACGGCCCTCGATCTCGGAACCGCCGCGGTGAAGATCTTCCCGGCGCGGGCCTTCGGCCCCGGCTACTTCAAGGATCTGCGCGGACCCTATCCCGGCCTCCCGCTGGTCGCCTCCGGCGGCGTCAACGCGGGCAACGCGGCCGCCTTCCTGGCCCAAGGCGCCTTGGCGGTCTGTGCGGGCACCGACGTCGTCCCGCCGGACGTCGTGGCCGCCGGGGACTGGGACGAGATCACGAAGCGTGCGAAAGCCTTCACCGCCGCGTCGGGTTCGCCGAGCTGATGACCGCCATAGGCCGACCATCACTTACGCCGGCCAGTCCCGCTGGTTAGCGTGGCGATCGTGAGCACCTCCGCCGAAGCCGTGGACCAGATCGCCGCCCTGTTCGCCGGCGAGGGCGGCGCCGAGTACCTGGGCGAGCCGGTCACGCAGGCCCAGCACATGTTCCAGGCCGCGGCGCTGGCCGAGCGTGAGGGCGCGGCGCCCGCGCTGGTCGCGGCCGCGCTGCTGCACGACGTCGGCCACTTCACCGGCGCGGCGCACGGCCGCGATCTGATGGCCGGCCGCGACAACCGGCACAGCCACCAGGGCGCGGACTGGCTCGCCGCGTGGTTCGGCCCGGAGGTCACCGAGCCGGTGCGGCTGCACGTGGCCGCCAAGCGCTACCTGTGCGCGGTGGAGCCGGACTACTTCGCCGAACTCTCGGAAGCGTCGGTCTACACGTTGTCGGCGCAGGGCGGCCCCATGTCGCCGGAGGAGGTCGCGGAGTTCGAGGCCGGGCCCTTCGCCGAGGACGCCGTGCGGCTGCGGCGCTGGGACGAGGCGGCCAAGGAACCGGACGCCGACGACCCGGGCTTCGAGCACTACCGCGAGCTGCTCACGAAACTGGTTCGGCAGTAGCGGCTGATCCGGCAGTAGCGGTTGGAGCGGCCGAAAGGGCAGTAGCGGCAGAAGCGGCTGGAGGAGCTGGAGCCGCCGAAGCGATCGCCGGATCCGCCGCCAGCGCGTACCAGCGCTCTGAGAAAGCGCCCCACACCCGCCGCAACTCGTTCTCGGCCGCGGCGATGTCGTCCAGCACCGCCTCAGCGTCGATGATCGGATCGGACACCGACCACAGCCGCGTCTCCGCCGCCAGCACCTCGGGGTGGAACTGCACGGCCCACACCCGCGACCCCATGCGGTAGGCCTGATGCGGGAAGCCGTCGGCACAGTGCATCAACGGCACCGCGCCGTCGGGCAGCACCGAGATCTCGTCGCCGTGCCACTGGACGGTGCGAGCACCCACCGGCAACGTGTCGAACAGGTCATCAGGGGTCGGATACCTGACCGGCGTGCACAGCCCCACTTCGCTCCGCGCCGCCCGCCGCACCTCGCCGCCGCAGGCGACCGCGAGCAGCTGCGCCCCCAGGCAGATGGCCAGCGTCGGCAGGTCGCGGCGCACCGCCTCCCGCAGCAGCTCGAACACCGGCGGCCACCAGCCGATCGGCTCGTACGCGGCCTGGGCGCCGCCGAGTACGATCAGGGCGTCGTGCCCGGACAGGTCGGCCGGCAGGTCCTCGCCGTTCCAGGGGTGGCGCAGGTCCAGCTCGGCGCCGAGCGCCGCCAGCCGGTCGCCGACCAGACCCGGGCCGGTGCCGTCCTCGTGCTGGATGATCAGGATCCTCATCGGCCCAGCATCCGACGCCGCGGCGCCGCTCGTCTAGAGGGGCTCCCTCACCGGAAGACGGGAGATTGATCACAATTCACCCCAAGTTCGGCATAGCGCGATAACCTGGATCTATCAATCAGGTCCGCGCACGCCGGGAGCCCCACCATCGCCGCACCCCTCCGCACCCCCACGATCGCCCAGCTCAAGGCGTTCGCGACGGTCGCCGAGCACCTGCACTTCCGCGACTCGGCGGCGGTCCTCGGTATGAGCCAGCCGGCGCTGTCCGGGGCGATCGCGGCACTGGAGGAGAACCTGGGGACACAGCTCGTCGAGCGCACCACGCGCAAGGTTCTCCTGACGGCGTCCGGAGAGCGGGTCGCGCGCCACGCGCAGCGCGTGCTGGCGGCCATGGACGACCTGGTCGAGGAGGCCGCGGCGGCGCGCCGGCCGTTCACCGGGACCGTGAAGCTCGGCGTGATCCCGACGCTGGCGCCGTACCTGCTCCCGGCGCTGCTGCGGCCGTTGAAGAAGCGGTTCCCGGAACTGGATCTGTTCGTGCATGAGGAGCAGACCGCGGTGCTGCTGGAGGGCATCGGCTCAGGGCGGCTGGACGTCGGCCTCCTCGCGTTGCCGTCCGGCGCGCAGGGCCTGGACGAGGTGCCGCTGTACGACGAGGACTTCCTGCTCGTGGCGCCGGAGCACACGCTGCCGCCGGGCAACGGACCGGTGCCCCGGGCGGTCTTGAAGGAACACGAGATCCTGCTGCTGGAAGAGGGGCACTGCCTGCGCGATCAGGCGCTGGACGTGTGCGCCGAAGTCGGGGCCGGCGACTCGGGCGCCACCCGCGCCGCGTCGCTGTCGACGCTGGTCCAGCTGGTGGCCGGCGGCATCGGCGTGACGCTGCTGCCGGAGACGGCGGTCGCGGTGGACGCGCGGCCCGGCTCGGGGCTGGAGGCACGGCGGTTCGCGGGTGTCGCCCCGTCGCGGCGGATCGGGTTGGCGTACCGGGCGTCGTCGGCGCGGGCCGAGGAGTTCGCGGGCCTGGCGGCGGCGATGCGCGAGGCGGTCACGGCGGCCGGGCTGCCGGTGCGGTTGTCCGACGCCGCGAAGCCGGCCGGCCACGGAGGGGAAACGTCCCGGCTGGGAAGGGGGAGCTGACCCTTCATCTGTCCCCGCCCCAGGTGAAGCGCCAGCTCCCGACCCAAGAGAGCATTTTGCTGAGAACTCCGAGCCACGCCAAGGTTTGTTGCCGATCGGTTATCAACTTTTGCGGCACGATGACCGATTCGTGACCGTGCGTCGCGGCCCGGCGGCGCTCCGGCGGCCGTCGCAGTCGCGACGCGCCCTGCTTCAATGAAACGCATGACCTCTCGCGCGACCCCGGTCCCGCCCGCGATAGCCGCCCTGCCCCGCGACCCGCGCGGCTACCCGATCCCCGCCATCACGCCGCGCGACGCCGAAGGCCGCCCGACGTTCGCCATCACCGGCACGGCCCGCACGCTGATCTGCGCGGTCGAGCGGCGCTGCTCGATCTGCGGCACGCCGATGCCGCCGGGGCCGGTGTACCGGGTCATCGCCGCCGCCGAGACCGAGGCCCTGTCCGCCGCCCGCGCGGCCGGCCGGACCGCCGCCAACAAGGCACCGTCCCCGGAACCGCCGGGACATCGCGAGTGCATGCTGTTCGCCGCGTTCACGTGCCCGTTCCTGGCCCGGCCGAACGCGCGACGCGGCCAGGACGCGCACGTCTTCGGCGAGTCGCTGACCCGCGGCACCGCGCGCGGTTCGGCGACGGACGGCGAGAGCGGCGAGCGGATCGGCGGCGCGGTCGCCGGGTTCGCGGACTACGAGTTCCGGTACGTGCCGGGCGAGCAGGTGGCGTTCCTGTTCACCGGTCTCAGCGAACTGCGACCGCACCACCTGGGCGCCGACCAGATTCCCGAGCTGGAGGCCGCGTTGGCGGGCTTGGCACGGGGGCTGGCGGAGGCGTCGGCCATGCCGGTGGACGAGGCGTGTCCGGCCTACCTGCTCGACGACGAAGCGGCTGCCGAGGCCCACGCGCGGGAGATTCTGGAAGCTGCGATGACGCGGGAGCAGAACGGTTCCTGAGCCGCCCGGCGGAACCGCCGATCGCGGCGTTATCGAACCGTGACATACTCTTCGGTCAACCTCTGGTCCCGACCCACGTCTTACGGGTGACACCGAAACGGGGAAGGACCCGAAGATGAGCCAGCTTGCTTCGCGTCGCGTCATCGTGACCGCCGCCACCGCCGCTTCCGTCGCATTGCTGGCCACGGCCTGCGCGAAGTCGACGCCGCAGTCCTCGTCCGGCCCGGCGCCGGCGCCGGCTGCCGCGTCGACATCCGTCGGCGACGCCGCCCCGGTCGCCGTCGCGGGGACCCCCTCGCCGGCCGCCCCGGCTCCGGCCGCGGCCACTCCGCAGTACGCCGCCGGGACGCCACTCCTGTCCGACGGTAGCCGAATCGTTATGATCGGCGGGACGCCGGTGACCTTCCCGACAGAGGTCTCCGAGGCGGCCTGGTCGCCGGACGGCAGCCGCGTCGCCTTCATCGACGGCGCCGGGAACGTCGCCACCGCCCGGCCCGACGGCAGCAGCCTGGTGGTGATGGCGAAGCCGGATCAGGGTTCGAAGCTGTCGACGCCGGCGTGGCGGGGCGGGGCCGTGCTCTACACCGAGCAGAACGCGGCCGGGACACACTTCGTGCGACAGGCGCGGGTGGCCGGGCAGCTGGACCACTCGGACAGCCAGGAGCTCTACACCATCGGCCCGGACGATGTGCACGACATCGCCGACACCTCGAACCCCGCGGGAGCGGAGAACGTCGGCGTGGAGATCACGACCACCTCGGTCCTTTTCCAGACGCACGGCGCGAAGGGTCCCGAGGTGTGGTTCCACCAGGAAGACAGCACCGCCCGTGGCGGGGTGAACCCGGCCCTGAAGCTGACGGACGGCGCCTGGCCCGCGCTGAGCACCGACGGCAAGGTGGCGTTCGTCGGAACCGGTGGTCAGATCGATGTGCTGGCCTCCGACTCCCTGTACACCGCGCGGAACGCGAAGCCGGTGAAGATCGGCGACGGCGCCGCTTCCGTATCCCACCTGGCCTGGACTCCCGACGGCAAGAAGGTCGCCTACTCCACGGCCGACGGCATCATGGAGATCTCGGTCGACCAGCCCGGCGCCGCGCAGCGACTCTCCTCCAAGCCGGGAGTCGTCTCCTTCCTGCCGGCCGCCGCCGACGAGGTCGTCACCCTGTCCGGCTCCTCGCCGACCGACCTGGTCGGCGCCTCGATCGCGGCGTCCCGGCACCGCTGGCTGACTCAGACCAAGAACACTCCCGCTCCCGCCGGCGCCGGCCCGCGCGGACCGTGGGCGATGTCGGTGACGATCGTCGCGGCCGACGACCCGGCCACCGCCCAGAAAGAGCTGTCGTGGGCCGGTCTCTACGGCCCCACGCTGCTGACCACCGGCCACGACGCCTTCGACACCCGCCTCACCGCCGAGATCAAGCGTGTCCTCGGCGCCAAGAACACCGACGCCCAAGTGCAGCAGTACTTCCCCGCCCTCGACAGCGTCTACCTCGTGGGCGCCCCCGGCGCGATTCCGGCGAGCGCCGACGCCGCCGTCAAGGCTCTCGGCTTCAAGCCGGTGCGGGTCACGACGGCCCCGAAGCCGGACCCGGCGCACACCGACCCCGCGACCGTGGCGATCGTCGACCAGGGCGACACGGCCGCCGCGAACGAGGCCAAGGCCGAGGGCTGCCGCGTGATGACCCTCAGCGGCGGCAAGCTGTCGTCGTCCGACAGCGCCTACCTCACCGGCCTCGACACCAACTACACAAACTCCGCACCGCGCATCATCGCCTTCGGCGACAAGGCCGAAGCCGCCGCCAACACGCTGCGCCTCAAGCGCTTCGCTCCCCCGGCCGAGGCCCGGAGCACCACGCACGCGGACTTCGTCGCCGCGAGCGCCGACGCCGGCCCGCTGACCATCGTGCCGTCGACGTCGCCGACCGACTTCCTGCTCGCCTCCCTCAGCGTCCCGGCCACCGGCTACCACGACGACAGCGTCTCAACCGTGATCATCGACCCGGCCCAGGGCATCTCCCCGACCCTCAAGGCGCTGCTGGACGAACGCTCGGCGGACGTCGACGAGGTCGACGTCGTGGACAGCAGCGGCACACTGTCGCCCGCACTCCTGGGCCAGATCAGCACACTGATCAGCGGCCCGCTCGGCGCGCAGTCGATCGCGAACCAGACCGCCGACGCCCTGCTGAAGGCCCGGCAGAAGTAGTCAGCACAACGACGAGGCCCCGGTCAGCCAGCTGACCGGGGCCGTACCGTTTCCCTTCGCGGATCACAACGCCGAGAACGCTCCGAGGCCCTGGAGCAGCACCGCAGCCCCGCCGACGGCCAGAACGCCGCCGACAGCGCGCAGCATGCCGACGTCCGGCACCGCTCCGGCACGACCGCGGCGCCACTGGCGCTGGGCGGCGTTGAAGTGCTGAACCGGTTGCCGGTCCAACCCACCGGTCAGCAAGCGCATGCACTTGTCCGCGTAGCCGCGCAGGTTGGCGGCCAACGCGGCGCCGTGAGCGAGTGCCGCGGCACCCCACAGCAGCATGAACCAGTTCACGAACACCACCCCCTTGGTACCTCGGCCCATCAGCGTCGGGACGCATCCGCGTTCTGTCAAACGGTCAGGCCAGGCGAGCCGTCACGCCGTCGGGGGCTTCGATCCGATCCGCAGCGTCGGCCCCGTCACTCCACGACCCTGCGACGGCTACACCCGTTCACAAGCCACGCCAGACTGTGTCTAAGCACAGGGCCACGCTCCTGGGATTCCAGTGTTGGGGACGCCCCTGCATTCGTCTCGCTCGAACCGCCGGGTCATTACAGGGACGCACCTACCATGATCCTTACTACTGACGACCCCGAACACGCTGCCGCCGAACTTGAAGCGCTACTCATCGCGTGGGCATGAGCCCCAGACGAGACGAGACGAGATATCCACCACCTTGTCCATGGTGATAAACCTCAGGTGCGGGTACTTCTCGGCAAGGCGAAGCGTGCGCCGGGGATCAGTCCGGTACCGTGTCAGCCGGTCGAGGATCTCCCGCTTCTGCTCCGTGGTCCCGGTCAATCTCTCGTTCGGTGTGAGCACGCTCAACGCTGTCCCCCTCAAACCAGTAACGATGCTGTTCGATCAATTTCCTGTGTGACGGCAGTAAGCCGTCCGGTAGCGCGTCGATGTCGAAGAACCCGGCGTCAAGGACTTCCTTCGGGTCCGGGATGTAGATTCCGCCGACGAATTCGCCGAGGAACACGACTTCGGCGCGGAGCTTGAAACCAGTCACCAGCGCGACCGGCTCAGATCGGGTCTTCACCTCATAGCCGGTCTCTTCTCGCGCCTCTCGCACGATCGTCTGATCCCAGGTCTCGCCACCCTTGGCGTAGCCGGTGACCAGTCCCCAGGGCCGTGAGGGCTTCCACATGCGTCCCTTGATCAGAAGCACTTGCCCGTGCTCGTCACGGACGAGCCCGGACACGCCGACGATGAACTTGGGTTGTGTGGCCCACAGGATGCGCCATTGCACGCCGCCCGCGTGGCGGCCGATGAAGGTCCAGATCTTCTCTCTCATCGGATCAGCCTGTCAGGGCTCACCATGACGGCGCGGACTAACGCGCCGGACGCTGAACACCGGATGCGGTGTCCTAGCGGAACGACTGGTAGGCGAACCCGAGCATCACCAGTGCGACAATCACGCCGAGGGTCTTCACGGTGTGTTCCTCCTGCGGTTTGGCTGCGCTCAGGAAGTCGGTTGCGGTTGGAGTGCTCATGCCGCCCGACCCGTCCCGAACAGGGAGAACATCAGGGTTTCTCGGAGCATGACTATGAAGATCGGCGGGTCGCCGCTGGCTTTGGCCCAAGCCGCCGCCTACCGCCTGCCCACCGGTCGCAGCCTGGCCGACTACCTGCGCCTGCTGCGGGAGGATCACGAGGAGATCCTGGCGCGCAACGCTCCGGCGGGCCGTGCCGCACCGATGGCGGCGGCCTGGTCGCCGGCCATGGCCGAACGGGAGGCCACCAGCCCCGCCGACCGGCCGATCGGCATGAGGGCTATCGCCCCTTGACACCGCCGAAACCGGCAGCCCAGCGGCCCGGACCGGTGTCCGGAGCCGGTACGGGACGGTTCGCGGGGGTCGACGACCGAGTCGGGAATCAGGGTTCTGGGTAAGTACCGGCTCGGCGTCGGGTGACCCCGGACGCCCCCGGCCAGGCCGGGGACCGACCTCGTCGCGCCCGGCATCCGCGCACTCGTCCGATGGGAGATCCTCAGTGCAATTTCGTAGTGCCGTAGCCACCCTCGGCACCGGGCTCGCCGCGACGACCATGGTGGTCGCCGGCGCCGGCCTAGCCCACGCCTCCACGCTGGCCTTCGTCTCGAAGACGTGCATACCTCAGGGAGCAGGAGTCGTCGACTGCGTCGCCAATGTGACCGGCGGCACCGCTCCGTACACCTTCCACTGGAGCGACGACCCCTGGGACGACGGTAACGGGTCGGAGGGCTACTGCAACGCTGGCCACGCGGACACCGTCACGGTCACGGTCGTCGACGCCACCGGCGCGACGATCACCGGGACCATCAACTTCTTCTGCAAGGGCGGCCCGCCGCGGTGACGCCGCGGCCCGGCCAACCGGTCGCAGTGAACTGAGCCACGCCGAACTGAGCCACGCCGAGACGGCAGGACGCGCTCTCGCCCGGGAGCGCGTCTTCAGCACCGGCGGTGGACGATGCAGTGGCCGCGCTTCGCCGGCACAGTCTGGTCGAGCTGACCGGTTCGCGTGAATTAAGTCATTAGACAGAGTGTGCGGCGGTCGATGGATCTACCGTGTCTGATCCGCCAGGGTGGTGCTGTCGCTGGTGCTCGTCTGCGAGCACCCGGAGTAGGCCCGTGATCTGCGGTTCCGTGCCGACCTCTTCGCTTGACGGACAACTGAGCCAGCCTCGCGGCATCCGACACCTTCCAGCCCTGGAGGATGCAGTTCCCGGTCTCGTCGTCGTAGTAGACGGTCGGAGACCCGCCGTTCTTGCTGTCGGGGTCCTTACCGAGCATGTGCAGTGCCATGGTGCCCTCCGTTGTGGTGGCTGACGACTGATGAGTCACAGCTTGCCGCGACTGCTGATCCAGAGATCAGGAACTTGCTCGAACTTGCTCCGGCAAAAACGAAGCCCCAGCACACACGATCGTGTGCCGGGGCTGAACGTCAAGGCTCGTCAGAGCCATAGCTCACGCAGTCGGTGGCTTCGATCCGATCCGCAGCGTCGGCCCCGTCGTGTCCGTGAAGAAGTCATTCCCCTTGTCGTCCACCACGATGAACGCCGGGAAATCCTCCACCTCGATCCGCCACACGGCCTCCATGCCCAGTTCGGCGTACTCCAGCACCTCGACCTTCTTGATGCAGTCCTGGGCCAGGCGGGCGGCCGGGCCGCCGATCGAGCCGAGGTAGAAGCCGCCGTACTCGGCGCAGGCGTCGGTGACCTGCTTCGAGCGGTTGCCCTTCGCCAGCATCACCATCGAGCCGCCGGCGGCCTGGAACTGGGCCACGTACGAGTCCATGCGGCCTGCCGTGGTCGGGCCGAAGGAGCCGGACGCGTAGCCCTCAGGGGTCTTCGCCGGGCCGGCGTAGTACACCGGGTGGTCCTTCATGTACTGCGGCATCGGCTCGCCGGCGTCGAGGCGCTCCTTGATCTTGGCGTGGGCGATGTCGCGGGCGACGACCAGGGTGCCGGTCAGGGACAGGCGGGTCTTCACCGGGTACCGGGACAGCTCGCTGCGGATCTCGGCCATCGGGCGGGTGAGGTCGACGCGGACCACCTCGTCGTCGAGGTGCTCGTCGGTGGTCTCGGGGAGGAAGTGGCCGGGCTCGAACTCCAGCTGCTCCAGGAAGACGCCGTCCTTGGTGATCTTGCCCAGGGCCTGGCGGTCGGCGGAGCAGGAGACCGCGATCGCGACCGGGAGGGAGGCGCCGTGGCGGGGCAGGCGGATCACGCGGACGTCGTGGCAGAAGTACTTGCCGCCGAACTGGGCGCCGATGCCGATGTGCCGGGTCAGCTCCAGCACCTCGGCCTCCAGCTCAAGGTCGCGGAAGCCGTGGCCGGACGGCGAGCCCTGCTTCGGCATCCCGTCCAGGTAGCGCGCCGAGGCGTACTTCGCGGTCTTCAGGGCGAACTCGGCGGAGGTGCCGCCGATCAC
Source organism: Catenulispora subtropica (assembly GCF_039531675.1). Classification (NCBI taxonomy): domain Bacteria; kingdom Bacillati; phylum Actinomycetota; class Actinomycetes; order Catenulisporales; family Catenulisporaceae; genus Catenulispora; species Catenulispora subtropica. The sequence goes on along the minus strand of NZ_BAAAQM010000018.1, from coordinate 13,758 downwards.
GATCGCCAGGTGGTACGGCGGGCAGGCCGAGGTCCCCAGGGAGCGGATCTTCTCCTCCAGGAACTTCATCATGGCCTTGGGGTTCAGGATCGCCTTCGTCTCCTGGTACAGGAACGACTTGTTCGCCGACCCGCCGCCCTTGGCCATGAACAGGAACTTGTACGCGTCCCCGTCCGCGGCGTACAGCTCCACCTGCGCCGGCAGGTTCGAGCCGGTGTTCTTCTCGTCCCACATGGTCAGCGGCGCCATCTGCGAGTAGCGCAGGTTCAGCCGCGTGTAGGCGTCGTAGACGCCGCGTGCGATGTGGGCCTCGTCGCCGCCGGAGGTCAGCACGTTCTGCCCGCGCTTGCCCATGACGATCGCGGTGCCGGTGTCCTGGCACATCGGCAGGACGCCGCCGGCCGAGATGTTGACGTTCTTCAGCAGGTCCAGCGCCACGAACCGGTCGTTCGGCGAGGCCTCGGGGTCGTCCAGGATGTTCCGCAGCTGCTGCAGGTGCCCGGGCCGCAGGTAGTGCGCGATGTCGTGCATCGCCGTCTCGGTGAGCAGCCGCAGCGCCTCCGGCTCCACCTGCAGGAACGTCCGGCCGCCGGCCTCGACGGTGCTGACGCCCTCGGTGGTGAGCAGGCGGTACGGGGTCTCGTCCGGCCCCGCGGGGAGGAGGTCGGCGTACTCGAAGTCAGGCATGTGCCCAGCGTACTCACGGCTTCGGGACCGTTCGGCGGTGCGGCTGTGCCGTCGGCCACACCGGGCGCCCGGAGCCCGGGCTCCGCTTGAAGCTAAACGTCATACGTCTTACCATCAGACGCATGATGATATCGCTCGACCGCCCCGGCACCGGCCCGAAGCCCGGCCGCACCGACGCCGAAGGGCCCCTCGAGCAGCTCCACAAGATCGAGCGCCTCGGCGAGCCGACCCGGCCGGCCGAGCCCGAGGAGCGTCAGCAGCAGAACCTGGCCGGCGGTGCGCTGATCCTGGCCGGGATCATCGTGGTCGCGGCCAACCTGCGCCTCGGCGTCTCCTCCACCGGCCCCCTGCTGGACCAGCTCCGCGACCGTCTGCACCTCGGCGGCGCCGTCGTCACCCTGCTGCCCACGCTGTGGGTCGTGATCTTCGCCTTCGCCGGTCCGGCCGGCTCCTCCCTGGCCCGCCGCCACGGCGCCGGCTCCGTGCTGGCCGCCAGCCTCGCCATCCTGGTCGCCGGCTCCGCGGTCCGCGGCATCCCGGACATCCCCGGCCTGCTCGCCGGCTCCGTGCTGGCCGGCATCGGCATCGCCCTGGGCAACGTGCTGCTGCCGGTCGTGGTCCGCACCTACTTCCCGCACCGCGTCGGCGCCGTCACCGGCATCTACTCCACGATGATCGCCCTGGGCTCGACGGTCGCGGCCGGCATCGCCGTCCCGCTGTCCGACACGCTCGGCGGCCCCTCCGGCGGCCTGGAGTTCTGGACCGTCCCGGCGCTGGCCGCGCTGGTCCTGTGGACGGCCAGCCGCACCCACCGCCGCGACCGCGACATCCGCGCCGCGCACCCCGCGCACGGTCCCGGGCAGCCGCACATCCCGCTGGCCGCCGCCGCCCGGTCCAAGCTCGCCTGGGCCATGGCCTTCGCGTTCGGGCTGCAGAGCATGGTCGGCTACGTGGTCATGGGCTGGCTGCCGACGGTGCTGCACGAGAGCGGCATGTCCCAGGCCGGCGCCGGCACCGTGCTGAGCCTGATGTTCGCGGTGAACGCGCCGCTGTCCTTCGTCGTGCCGCTGACCGCGGCCAGGCTGCGCAGCCAGCGGCCGCTGGCCCTGGCCCTCGGCGCGGTCTTCGCCCTCGGCTTCGTCACGCTGATGGTCGCGCCGGTCACCCTGGCCTACGTCGCGGCCGTCCTGATCGGGATCGGCATGGCCGCCTTCCCCCTGGTCCTGACCATGATCGGGCTGCGCGGCGGCACCCCGACCGGCACCGCGGCGCTGTCCGCGTTCTCCCAGTCGGCCGGCTACCTCATCGCCGCCTTCGGCCCGATCATGTTCGGCCTGCTCGGCCACGCGCTGCACTCCTGGACCGTCCCGCTGGGGATCATGGTGGTCGTCGTGCTGGCCCAGGCGGTGGTCGCCGGCTACGTGGGGTCGCCCGAGCGCGGCACGTTCGCCCCGGCCGACTCGATCACCGAGCCCGCCAACTGAGAGACTGCACGTTGTGGCGAACGGACTCACCGGCATCCAGCGCGGCTCCCTGGTCGACGAGGTCATCGACAAGCTCCGCGAGCAGATCGGCAGCGGGGCCTGGCCCGTGGACACCCGCATCCCCACCGAGCCGGAGCTCGTCGAGGCGCTGAACGTGGGCCGCGGCACGGTCCGCGAGGCGGTCCGCGCCCTGGCCCACGCCGGCCTGCTCGAGGTGCGCCGCGGCGACGGCACCTACGTGCGCGCCCGCTCCGAGCTCTCCGGCGCCCTGCGCCGGGAGATCCAGGCCACCACCTACGACCACGTCCAGGAGGTCCGCCGCGCCATCGAGGTCGAGGCCGCCCGGCTGGCCGCGCGCCGCGCCACCCCGGCCGACCTCGAGTCCTGCGACGAGGCGCTGGCCGCCCGCGACGAGGCCGCGCGCCGCGTGGAGCAGGCCGCCCTGGACGACGACAGCTGGGTCGACGACTGGGTCGAGGCCGACGCGCACTTCCACACCGCGCTGGTCGCCGCGGCCGGCAACCCGCTGCTGCTCGACCTCTATCTGGAGATCGGCAGCGCCCTGCGCACGGTGCTGCGCGAGCGCGCCCGCCGCGACGACTTCGACCGGTTCCTGGTCGCCGGGCACGGATCGCTGCTGGAGGCCATCAGGGCCGGGGACGCGGAGGCCGCGGTGCGGGAGGCATCGCTCAACGTGGAGACGAGCGGAGAGCTGGAGTTGTAGACGGCTGGGTGCCGCGGCCGAAACCCGCTGCGCGCGCCTCCCCCGTATAGTGCGAAAGGTGAGCGTTCCCGCAGCCAGCGCCTCCAACGATCCCCACCACGCCATGCGCGCGTCCGACGCGGACCGTGACCGCGTCGCCGACGCCCTGCGTGAGGCCTATGCCGAGGGCCGCCTCGACGTCGACGAGCACAACGAACGCATCGATCGCGCGTACAAGGCGAAGACGCTCGGGGAGCTCACGCCCCTGCTGTCCGATCTGCCGCAGCGCCACATCACGGCGGCCCCGGCCCCGACCGCCGGCGGCGCGATCGGCTCGCAGCCGCCGATGCCGGCCGAGTACGCACCCGGATCCAAGATCACCGCGGTGTTCGCGGAGCAGAGCCGCGGGGGCCGGTGGATGGTGCCGTCGCAGACGACGGCCGCGGCCGTCTTCGGCTCGGTCACCATCGACCTGCGCGAGGCCGTGCTCACCCAGCGCGAGGTGGTCATCATCGCCAACGCCGTGTTCGGCTCGATCCAGATCAAGGTGCCGCACGGCGTCGTGGTGCGGGACGAGGGCACCGCGATCTTCGGCTCGCGCACCGGCTCGGACCGCAACGCGGCCGGGGACGTGCCGGTGACGCCGGACTCGCCGGTGGTCATCGTCCGCGGGGTGGCGCTGTTCGGCGAGGTGTCGGTGAAGTACCCGAAGATCTCGAAGCTCGGCAAGTTCCTCGGGCGCTGAGACGGTGCCGAGGTCGCTGGCGAGCTCGGGCGCTGAGACCGGCGCCGGGGTCGCTGCCGAGCTCGGGCGCCGAGGCCGGTGCCGAGTTGGCGCTGAGACCGGCGCCCGGTTCCGCACCGAGGCCGTCCCTCACGTCGCGGCGCTGACCACGCACGCCGTCCCGTAGGCGCAGATCTCGGTCCCCAGCTCCCCGGCCGACGTCTCGAACCGCATCGCCAGGACCGCGTTCCCGCCGCGGCTCGCGGCCTCGTCGGTGAGCCGCCGCATGGCCTCCAGCCGGCTGTCGACGAGCATCTTGGTCTGGCCCTTGAGCTCCCCGCCCTTCAGCGACTTCATCGCCGAGCCGAACGAACTGGCGACGTTGCGGGCCCGCACCGTCAGGCCGAAGACCTCCCCGAGGACCCGCTCGACGCGGAACCCGGGGAGGTCGTTCATGGTGCTCACCAGGACGTCGATCGACGGATCCTGGCCGCCGCTGAAGTCAGAGCTCATGGAAACAGCCTGGCCACAAGCCGCGCGAAAGGCTCGTCACGTGGGCGAACGGGTTAGTTCGGTGCTGTGGGGGGGGTCGGTGCTGGAAGTCGGTGCTGAGGGTCGGCACTGGAAATCGGTACTGGAGATCAGTGCTCGGCCTCCCGGTCCGGTCCGGCCTCACGCACCTCCTCGACCTTCCGCATCGCGTCCCGCAGCTCGCCGATCCACTCGCCCGCGTTCTTCTCCACCAGACGCACGCACCACGCCAGCGCGTCGCTCCGGCTGCGCGCGACCCCGCCGTCCACCAACGTGTCCAGCAGCGCCCGCTGCGGCTGCTTCAACCGGGTCATCACCGGCACGGACAAGTGCGTGAACAGGCGCCCGTCCTCCCCGCACCGCACGCCCCACGAGACCTTGCGGCCGAACTTGTGCTCCGCGTCCCGGGCCACGGCCATCCGCGCCTCGCGCGTCCGCTCCCGGAACTCCTTGATCCGCCCCTCGACCGCGGCGGCCTTCTCCGCGTCCGAGGCGCCGTCAGCGTACGCGGGCTCGGATATCCGCCCGACGACCGTGATCTCCTCACGGTCGACCGTCACCTCGGGGGCGCCCTCGAACAGGTCCTCCGGCAGCCGTCCCGTGAACCATCCTCGTGTCTTCTCGATCAGTTCTTCACGTGTAGCCATGTATCTACGATTACACGATTACAGCGACTACGACAGCCTTGACGGCGCACAAAGAAAGGCCGGGCGTTCGCCATGAGCGAACGCCCGGCCCGTTCCCCCTGGTCCCCCCAGGGAGGTCTGCGAGACCTGCGTGATCTGTGCCGTGATCGCTGCGTCGGAATTCAGCGCACGCGCTTCACCGTGAAATAGGGAGTCCTCTCCAGGTGCCTGCCAAGCCTGACGGGGCTGTGACCCGTGACTGGCCAGAGTTCCACGGGTCCGTGCGGTGGACGTCGCACCGTCCACATCCAGCGCCGCGAGCCGCCGTGCCGAACCGGTCCACACTCCGGATCCGCAGGGGCGCCGCCGCCTGGTGGTACTCGCCCGGCGCGCTCGGACCCGGCGTCCACGATCGCGATGGCCGTCGCGATCGGGGCCGGCCGGTCGAGCTCCGGACGGTGGCGGCGTGTGCGGTGCCGCCGGGTTCAGAGTAGGGCGGCGGCGAGCGCGCCTGATCCGTCAGGCGACGTAGAAATACGCATCACAATGACTAGGAGAACCCGATCCCGCCCTACGTCCTTCGTCCGCGGGATCGGTACCGGCTGAATCCCGCCGCCGTCCGTGTAACACCGGCCCGGGACCGCGCGTCGGTAGGGGTGGACTGTCCGATAAAGGAAGCGCGGTGGCCATGGCGAAGCACGACGACGAGTTCCTGGAGTTCGCTTCAGCGCGGACCTCGCATTTGTTCCGGACCGCGTACCTCATGTCCGGGGACTGGCACCAAGCCGAGGACCTCGTGCAGGAGACACTCGGCAAGGTCTTCGCGGTCTGGGGACGCAAGCGCCGGATCGAGAACCCCGACGCCTACGCCCAGACCGTGCTGACCCGGACCTTCATCTCCGCCAAGCGCAAGCGGAGTTCCCGGGAGATGCCCTCGTCGCAGATTCCCGAGCGCGAGTTCCACGAAGCCGACGCGACCCTGCGTATGACCCTGCTTGCCGGCCTGGCGGAACTGCCCGCCAAGGACCGGGCGGTGCTGGTGCTCCGGTTCTGGGAGGACCGCAGCGTGGAGGAGGTGGCGCACATCATGGGCGCCAGCTCCGGCGCGGTGCGGACCCGGACCAACCGGGCGCTGGCCAAGCTGCGGGGGACGCTGGGCGACCGGCTCCCGGATCTCGCACTCATCTGAGAACCCACACACGGCTGAGAACGAAGGACACGAATATGAGTGACGACCTGACCCGCGCCATGCGGGCGACGGCGGAGAACCTGACGCCGGACATCGGCAGGCTGACGGCCGGCGGCGTCGAGCGCGGCGTGCGCAAGCGCCGGGCGCGGCGGATCTCGCAGATCGCGGGCGCCGCGGCCAGCGTGACGGCGGTCTTCGGGGTGGTGGCCGCGGTCGCGCCCGGGTCCCACGACGCACCCGCGTCGGCCGCGGCCGGCGTCGCGCCGGGAGCGGTGGCGGCAACCTCGCCCGCCGCGCCGGCCTCGACGCACAGCGCGGCGGTGGGCGCCACGCCCACCCAGGACCCGTCGACGGCGAAGTCCCCGTCGGCCTCCCCGGCGCTCCCCGCCGCGATCCCGCCGCAGCCGGCCCCCTCGGCCCCGCCGGTCAGCGGCGAGGACATGGTGAAGCTGCTGAAGGAGCAGATCGCGGGAATGGGCTTCAGCAGCGTGACCGTGCTGAACAAGGCCGACACGAAGACCGCGGGCGGCCCGTTCGCGGTGCTGAAGGTCTCTTTCAGCGCCGGCCAAGGCGACGTCTCGGTCAGCCTGGAGGACCAGGCCTGGGGCAACGTCCATTACGGCAGCCCGCTGCCCAAGGGCGTCACCATCCACACCCTGGCCGACGGCTCGCACGTGGTGATCTACAACGGCCTGCAGTGGCCGGCGGGCAACGGCGACCCGTCCGCGAAGCGCCTGGACGCCACCTGGTACCGCAACGACGGCGTCGCGGTGAACGTCGAGGCCATCAACGAGGTCGTGGAGAAGGGTGCCACGACCGCGACCGCGGTGCCCCTGACGCCGGACCAGGCCGAGAAGATCGCCACCGCGTCGGTGTGGGACGCGGCGGCGAAGTCCAAGGCGTACCAGGGATGGCTGGACTACCAGTCGGCGATGGCGGCGAACGGCAAGCCGGTCTCCCCGAACGGCTCTACGCCAGCTGGGAGCGGAGCTCACTGAGCTCGGTCGTAGGGGCCTGACACACGAAACCCCGGCACACATACGCGGTCGGTTCGCCAGCGATGGCGGGCCGGCCGCGTAGCAGTTCCGGGGCCTCCGCGGCGTCGGGAACCTCGCCGGCCGGCGGCGTCACGGCGATGACGAGGCCGGGTGCTGTGGCGGCCAGCGCGGCTTGGTGCATCGCGCGCAGACCCGCCGCCTTCTCGGCATCGGCCGCCTCGCCGACGACCGCCACCTCGCGCGGACCGTCCACCAGCGCCTCCGCCACCGCGAGCCCCCAGCCCGCGAACCGCGGCGCCCGCTCCGCCAGCGCACCGGTGAAACGCAGGGCCTGCTCGGCGGCCTCCCGATGGCGTCCGGAACCGGTGAGGGCGCCGTAGGTCAGCAGGGCGCCGGCCGCGGCCGACGTGCCACCGGGCGTGGCGTTGTCGGTCGGATCCGCCGGACGGAAGATGAGCGCCTCACCGTCGGAGGCGGTGTCGTAGAAGAGGCCGTCCTCATCGCGGAACTCGTCGAGGACGACGTCGAGCAACTTGCCCGCGAGACGGTACCAGCGGGTCTCACCGGTGACGGCGTACAGGGCGAGCAGACCCTCGGCGACGTCGGCGTAGTCTTCGAGGACACCCGGGTTCTGCTGACCCGCGACGCCGTCCCGCGAGGTTCGGGTGAGACGGGACGCCTTGTCGTCCCAGTGGACGCGCTCAAGCATCTCAGCAGTCTGCCGCGCGGCGTCGACCAGCTCGGGCCGGCCGGTCAGCGCACCGGCCTCGGCCAACGCGGCCACGGCTAGGCCGTTCCACGCCGCCACGGCCTTGTCGTCCCGGCCGGGCGCGGTGCGCTGCTCACGGCGGGCTTCGAAGAGCCGGGCGCGGACGCTCTGGTAGCGCTCGGCGTCGTCAGGGTCCTGCAACAGCTGGAGCACCGACAGACCGTGCTCGAAGGTGCCTTCCGGCGTGACGTTGAAAGCGGACGCGGCCCAGGCAGCGTCCTCAGCACCCAGAACCGCCATAAGCTGGTCGGCGTCCCAGGCGTAGAACTTGCCCTCGACACCGTCGGTGTCGGCGTCCAGGGAGGAGGCGAAGCCGCCGTCGGGGCCGAGCCGGAGCTCGCGCAGCATCCAGTCAGCGGTCTCGTTCACGACGCGCAGCGCGAGCGCATCCCCCGTCGCCCGCCAGAGGTGCAGGTAGACCCGCAGAAGCAGGGCGTTGTCGTAGAGCATCTTCTCGAAGTGCGGCACGACCCACTCGGCATCGACCGAGTAGCGCGCGAACCCACCACCGAGCTGGTCGTACATGCCACCGCGCGCCATCGCGGCACACGTCGCCTGCACCATGGCCAGCGCAGCGGGCTCACCGGTCCGCGCATGATGCCGCAGCAGATGCTCCAATGTCATCGACGGCGGAAACTTGGGCGCACCCCCGAACCCACCCCGCTCCGCATCGAACTCCCGCAGCAACACCCCTACAGCAGCCCCCAGCGCCTCCCCATCAGGCACCCCCTCAGCCCGCGCCACCACCCGCGCATTATGCGCAAGCTCCGCCACGAGACCGTCCCCAGCCCGCAGCACATCCTCCCGAATCTCCCCCCAAGCCCGATCCACGGCGACCAGCAACTGCCGGAAGGAAGGCATCCCGTGCCGCTCGACCGGCGGGTAGTAGGTCCCGGCTTGGAAAGGCTTCCCCTCCGGCGTCGCGAACACCGTCATCGGCCACCCGCCACCACCGGTCATGGTCTGCGTAGCAGCCATGTACACGGCATCCACGTCGGGCCGTTCTTCGCGATCGACCTTGACGCAGACGTACTTCTCGTTCATGAGGGCGGCGATGGCTTCGTCTTCGAAGCTCTCGTGCGCCATGACGTGACACCAGTGACAGGCTGCGTAGCCGATGGAGATGAGGAGGGGGACGTCGCGGCGGCGGGCCTCGGCGAAGGCCTCTTCGCCCCAGGGGTACCAGTCGACGGGGTTGTCGGCGTGCTGGAGGAGGTACGGGGAGGTGGCGTCGGCGAGCCGGTTCATGACTTTATCCTTGCACGTTCGATAGCCAGGGCCAGGCGCCGACACCGCCGGTTCAGCCGCCGCGCAATCCCCATTCGTCCAGCCCTGAGTAGATGACAGCCTTCAACGCTCCTGGGTGCCTCAAGACCTCTGCTTCGCCTCGATAGACCGCCACGAGCGAGTCGGCACCGCGCCACCAGGTGTCCCAGAGTCCTTGGACCTCCGCGATCTCCTCCAAAGCTTGGAGATTCAGATCATCAACCGCGATCCCCCGGACAACCTTGATCGTGTCTGCCCACAGGGCAGCATGCCGGGCCAGCGCGATCGATTCGATCCAACCCTCGATGTCGCGATGAAGCGCTGTCCACCCGCCGTCGCCGAAGAGGCCGAACTCGCCTGAAGGCCCAATGGCGAATAGATATGGGATAGCCGAACGCTGGGTACCCACCTCGAAGCACCAACCGTTGGACTCGAGGGTGGGCACATCCGCACTGAGATAACGTGGCCCGCCGTCATAGACCGGCGACGGGGGCAACACCAGCCCGCCCCATCGCGCCTCGAAGTCAACCACCCGATCGATTTGTTCGGCAGGGACCCCCGCCGCCAACCATCGATCGCGTTCTTCGTTCAACGGCAACGGATCCATGCGGATGCCGTGCATGCGCACAAAGGTCGCTGCCCGCCGGGTCAGCCCAGTCGGCACGTCGCCGATGTTGCGTTCCATCAGGCCGCCTGATCTGGATGCCCGATTACTGGCCTATTTGACTGACGTGACACCAGTGACAGGCTGCGTAGCCGATGGAGATGAGGAGGGGGACGTCGCGGCGGCGGGCCTCGGCGAAGGCCTCCTCGCCCCAGGGGTACCAGTCGACGGGGTAGTCGGCGTGCTGGAGGGGGTAGGGCGAGGTCGCGGCAGCCAGTCGGTTCACGGTGTCAGCCTCCCATATCCGCCTCGGCCCGGGCCGTGCTCCCAGTTGTACGGCGCCATCGCCGGGCACGGAGGGCTTTGACGTAATGATTACGTCAAACTATCATTGATGCATGCTTTACCCGACGCCTCCGCTCCACGCCGACGACCAGCGCGTACTCGGCGAGATCGAGCACGCTCGGGAGAGTTTGAAACACCAGGTGAGCACCTCGCCGGCGAAGTGGACCGCAGGATTGCGGAAGTTCCTCACGGCCGACGCCGTCGCGGCGTCGAATTCCATCGAAGGCTTCAAGGTTTCGACGGTCGACGTCGAAGATCTGCTCGACGGCGAACGCGATGTAGACGTCTCCGACGAGAACCGTCAGGAGACACTTGCCTATCAACAGATGATGACGTACGTCCAAACGCTGCATGATTCGGCTGACTTCAGCTACAGCAAAGGCCTTCTCAACGGGCTGCACTGGATGCTGCAAGGTCACCGACACAGCAACCGGAAGCCGGCCGGGCAATGGCGTCGCGGACCTGTCTACGTCACCGATGCCCGCGACCCCAGCATCGCCGCGTACACGGCTCCGGACGCCGCTGACGTCCCTGGCCTCATGCATGAACTCATCGACTGGCTGAACAGCGACGACCGAAGCCACCCCCTCGTACGCGCGGCTATGGCGCACTTGGATCTGGTGTCCATCCATCCCTGGGCTGACGGCAACGGGCGTATGTCACGATCGCTGCAGACGCTCATGATCGCGCGCGAAGGCGTTCTCGCCCCGGAGTTCTCGTCCGTCGAGGCATGGTTGGGACGGCCTGGCAATACCTGGGAGTACTACCGCGAGCTTGCACGTCGCGGCGCCAAGTACCTTCCGGACCAGGACGTCTCCAGTTGGGTCCGCTTCAATCTCACGGCGTATCACCAGCAAGCTCAAACGGTGCGAGGCAGGTTCCATCGTTCGGGTCAAGTGTGGACCGAATTGTCGGCCTTCGCGGCGAGCACGGGCCGCGATGAGCGGATCGTGTCCGCCCTTCATGACGTGGCGATGGCTGGGCGCGTCCGTCGTTCTCGCTATGAGCATGCCGAGAATCTCAGCATGCAGCAGGCCCAGCGGGACCTACGCGACCTCGTCACGGCTGAAGTGCTCGAACCCGTCGGCCGCACACGGGCCCGCTACTACAAGGCGGGCGCGAGATTCCCTGAACAAGCGCTTCACATCGCGCGCACGCCCATGACCCTGTCCGACCCGTACTCGCGGTGACCGTCGGTCGTAATGCGATACCGCTCCTGGGATGACCTGGACTGGCGACAGGCCCTCGGCGGCTACCTCGATCTGCTCGGCACATCGACATCGATTCACTCCCAGAAGTGACTACTCCGATCGGCATGGCGAGGTAGCGTCACCGGTGTGGGCACGCTGAGCGATAACGTGGACTTCCCCTTCTCGACTGTCGTCTTCGGCGTCGAAGTGAACGTGACCGGTGTCGACGAGGGGCCGGGGCCCGGTATCGCGGCGGTCTGCCGTCGTGACAAGGGACCACAACGCATCGGAATCCTGGACCTGCCGCTGCCCTTGCCATCACCGCCGCCGGCCGGGTCGGAGTGGATCGCGGCCCACCGCCACTGGCTCACCGGAGCGTAGACGTTGAGCGAGTATCAGTACTACGAGTTCCTTGCCGTGGATCGGCCGCTCACCGACGACGAGTACGAGCACGTGTGCGGGTTGTCGACACGGGCGGAGATCACCCGCACCCGGTTCGTGAACGAGTATCAGTGGGGCGACTTCCGAGGAAGCCCGTCTGCGCTGATGGATCTCTGCTACGACGCGCACTTGTACTTCGCGAACTGGGGCACGCGGATCCTGATGCTGCGTCTGCCGCTGTCCTGGCTCGACCTGGATACCGCAGCCGAATACTGCAACGACGAAACCTTCAGCGCCCGCCGCAGCGGAAAGAACATCGTGCTGGAGTTTCAAAGCCAGGACGAGAGCGGCGACGACCGGGGGTACGAAATCCCCGGCTCACTCGGCTTGTTCGTCGCCATACGGAACGAACTATCCGCAGGTGATCTGCGTCCGCTCTACCTGGCCTGGCTGGCCGGCGCCTACTACCTCTGGGACGGGCACGAGGACGACCAGTCAGACGGCAGCCAGGATAACGGCTACGGAGTCGAACCACCTGTGCCGGCGGGCCTCGCGCAGTTGACAGCGCCCCAGCGTGTGTTGGCTGACTTCCTCCGCGTAGACCCAGACCTGCTGAAGGCCGCAGCGGAGACCTCGGCGCCGATAGTTGATAAGCCTGCCTCCGACCAGGACGCGGCCGTGGACGCCTGGATCGGTGGGCTCACCAAGAAGCAGAAGGACGACGCCCTTCGCAGCTTGCTGTCCGACGACCACACTCGTGCCCGCAAGGAAATCCTGCGGAGCCTTCGGCCACGCGCCCCCAAGCCCTCCACCGTTCGACGCAGGGTGTCCTCGCTCTTGGCAGCAGCAGCTTCCCAGGCCGACATCCGCGAAGCGGAGCGGCAGCGGGAACTCGAGCGGCAGCGGGAGCTGCGCGAACAGGAGGCTCAGCGCCAGCGTGAAAGCCGGCTCGCCATGCTCGCGGACCGCGGTGAGCGGCCGTGGGCCGACGTCGCGGACCTGATCGCCGCGAAGAAGCCGGCCTCATACGACGCCGCCGTCCGGCTGCTCACCGACCTCGCCGAGATCAGTCGCCGCCGCAGGCGATCCCCGCAGTTCGCCGAGCGGCTTGCGGAACTGCGCGCGACTCATCAGCGCAAAGCGGGTCTCATCGAACGGCTGGACGCCGCCGATCTACCGTGACTTCGCGATGGACAACGGTCTGACCCGGCCGAACGCGGCGGTTGGCGACTAAATTACTTAGCGCGTCAGGTGGTACCAGTGACAGGCCGCGTACCCGATGGAGATGCGGAGTCCGCGGCAACGTCCTTCGGCGCGCGTGGTGTGGCGGGGCTACCCGAAGTACTGGTGTGCGGTTTCCGGCGGCTCGGCTTCCTTCCACCTCTTGATGATGCCGCTGACGACGGTCAGGAAGTCGGTGACGGCGCCGGCTTCGGGGTTGCTGACGTCCCCGTCGCCTTTGCGGAAGCTCATGGTGCCGATCGGGGCGCCGGTGGCGTCCACCGGGCGGAAGGTCGCCGTCCGGACGTCGAGGCCAACGTGTCCGGAGGGGCCGTTGGTGGACTCCCACTCGTAGACGGCGCTGGCGCCGTCGTACCCGATTCGGGTGATTCTTACTGAGTAGGCCACTGCCCGTCCTTCCAAACGCTCATATGTACTTGGCACCGTATCCCACGCCGTCCCTGGCGGCCGCGGTCTCGTCCCAGGTGTGGCCGGCATCGATGGCCGCCTGGTGGGCGGCGCTGTAGCTCTGGCTGCCGTGCTCGATCATCCATGAGGACTCGGCGAGCTCGTGGCGGAGCAGGTCGATGTCGGCCGGGTGGGGGATGCCGTCCTGCAGGCGGAGCCAGGCCTCGGCCATGTGGGGGTTGGCGTCGAAGACGCTGACGCGGCTCTCGCCGTACATGTCCAGCTCGTGCTCGTCGACGAAGACGTGCTTGAAGATCTGCTGGATGTCGGCGGCGCTGAAGCCGTGCTCGGCCGCGGTGGCCGCGACCTTGTCCAATTGCGGATCGGCCCGAATGGCGTCGTAGGCGAGGTCGCCCCACTCGCTCATGAAGTCGACCGCGCCGCGGGCCCGGCGGACCACGGAGCCGCCGGTCTGGAGAATCTCCGCGCTGTCGCGCAGGATCCCGGCACCACTGCGCAACAGCCCGGCCATGCCGACGAGCAGGTCCTTGGCGGCGCCGCCGACCGCTCCGGCGATGTGCAGGCCCGCGCCGAGCATGCCGCCGGCGCGGAAGGCGTCGGCGACGGCGGCC